>JAHFFX010000103.1 GCA_023247755.1 Candidatus Omnitrophota bacterium
GGGCTCTTGCTTCAGGACACGGACCAGAAGAAGCTCGATGCGGCCGCGCTCAAAACCGCCACCAAGCTCAAGCCCTCCTCCAAAGATATCGCGTCCATTCTTTTTGGCTGGAAAGTGATCAAGCACGTCCGCTCCAACGCCATCGTCCTGGTCAAGGGCCTGAGGGCCGTGGGGATCGGCTGCGGGCAGACCAGCCGGGTCGATTCCGCCGCCACGGCTTTAAAGAAGGCTGGCACGAACGCTCGCGGTGCCATTCTCATTTCCGAGGCATTCCTTCCCAAGACCGATACCGTAACGATCGCCGCAAAAGCGGGGATCAGGACCATCGTTCAATCCGGGGGATCTATCGCCGACCCCGATGTCATCAAAGAAGCCAACCGCCGCAAGCTCGTGATGGTTATGACCGGGTTGCGGCATTTCAAGCATTGATCCGCTTCCTCGTAAACAAGATTTTCTATGGCCCCCCCGGGTGCACAAAAGTATCTTGAAGGATTCATCAACTACGAATTAATTTCCCCGCGCCTCCTCCACAATACATTCCGGCTAAAGCGTGTCCATGAACTGTTGCAGCTCTTGGGCGATCCTCAGCAAAGATACATCTCCGTTCACGTGGCCGGCAGCAAGGGCAAGGGCTCGACCTGTGCTTTCGTTGCGCACATTCTGGCGGCGGCCGGATATAAGGTCGGCCTATACACTTCACCGCACCTTGCCGATTATAAGGAGCGGATCCGCGTGTTACCCCGTTTCAACGGATCTATAAAGCCCGTCGGGATTTTCTCAGGAAAAGCCACGGAAGCCCAATTGTCAGAATCGCTTCGCCAGATGCGTCCGGCGATCGAGCGCCTCCGGCGCCGGCGGGGCTTGGGCCAGTTGACCTATTTCGAGGTGTTGACGGCGCTGGCGCTCCATTATTTTTATCGGCGGGGGGTTGAGGTCGCGGTGCTGGAGACCGGCTTGGGAGGGCGGCTGGATGCGACCAACGCGGTTTCGGCGGCGGTGGCCGCGATCACGCCCTTAAGTCTCGAGCACACTCAGTTCTTGGGCGATACGTTGGCGAAGATCGCTGCCGAGAAGGCGGGGATCATCAAAGGCCGGGAACGCGCCGTGGTTCTCGCACCGCAGCCGCCGGCGGCGCGGCGGGTTTTAGAGAAACGTTGCCGGGAGTACGGACTGCGTCCGATCACCGTTGGAAAAGATATTACCTTTAATATAGAGAAACATGACGAGGCCGGGTTGAAGTTTTCCGTGCGGGGGACCGGGAAGGATTTTACCAATTTGCGGATTCCTTTTGCGGGCAGGCATCAGGCGGTGAACGCCGTCATGGCGGTGGCGGCGGTGGAATCATTACGCAAGACGGGGCTCGCCATTCCCGATGAAGCCATCCGCCGGGGCCTGGCGCGCGCCGCCTGGCCGGGACGTTTTGAGGTCGTGCGAAAGGCGCCCCGGGTCATTCTCGACGGAGCGCACAATGTTCTGTCCTGCCGGTTGCTTGCGGAAACGTTCACGGAGTTGTTCCCGGGACGGAAAGCCATTCTGATCTTGGGGGTGTCCGAAGATAAGGACCGGTTAGGAATGGCGCGCGTCCTGCGGGGCATCGTCAAGACCGTCATTGCGACCAGGGCGGATCACCCGCGCGCGCACCGTTTCACGGTTGCCGAATTGACCGCCTTTTTTCCGGGCCGCCTCGCGCTGGTGGCCGAGACTTCCGGCGAAGCGTTAGCAAAGGCGTTGCGAATGGCGCGCCGCAACGGTGTGATCCTGGTGGCGGGGTCGTTGTTCGTGGTGGGAGAGGTCAGGCAGCTATGTACCAAGTGAAAGGCAACGAAGACACGATCGCCGCGATCTCCACCTCTCTGGGCGCGGGCGGCATCGGCATGGTGCGCGTCAGCGGCCGGGAGGCCCTGAGCATCGCCGACCGGATCTTTATCAACCGCAAACATACCGCACCTTCTTCCTTCCCAAGTCATACCGTTCATCATGGTTGGATCGTTAAGCGTGGGGCGAGCGAAGAACAGATCATTGACGAAGTTCTGCTCACGGTCATGCGCTCGCCCAACAGTTACACGAAAGAGGACATCATCGAGATCAGCGCGCACGGCGGGCTCATCGCCGTCCGGTCCATTCTGCAGCTCGTTCTGGAATCCGGGGCGCGCTTGGCCGAGGCCGGTGAATTCACCAAGCGCGCCTTCTTAAACGGCCGGATCGATCTCACCCAGGCCGAAGCGGTGCTCGACATCATCAGCGCCAAGACCGACGCGTTCCTGCGGGTGAGCACGCATCAGCTCAAAGGAGAGCTTTCCCGCGAACTGGAATCCATCCGAGAACAACTGTTGGCGGTGCATACCGAAATGGAGGCCATCGTCAATTTCCCCGAGGACGATATCGATGCTTCCGGCCGCCGGCAGCTGGAAGAAAAGATCCTCGCCGCCGATGAGCGCATCGAGCGGCTGCTTAGGACCGCGCAGGAGGGGCGCCTCCTTAAGGAAGGCATCCGCATCGTTCTGTGCGGCAAACCCAACGTCGGCAAATCCTCGCTGCTGAACGTGCTTTTGAAAACGCCGCGGGCGATCGTCAGCGAGATCGCCGGAACCACGCGCGACAGCATCGAAGAACCCGCGCAGATTCGCGGGATCCCGTTCCAGCTGGTGGACACCGCCGGCATCCTGGAACCGCGCGATTTCATTGAAGCAGAGGCCGTCAAGCGCAGCCGCCTGCATATCGAAGGGGCGGACCTGGCCCTGCTCGTGCTCGATGCGAGCGCCCCGCTGTCGCCGGAGGACGCGGCGCTCCTTGAGCAGGTCCGCGACCGCAATCATCTCATCGTTCTCAATAAATGCGATAGGACCGTTCGTCTGCCGGAAGAGCAGTTCAAGAAAGAGTCGGGGGAAACACGTTTGGTGCGGGTATCCGCGTTGCGCGAAAGCGGCATCGCGGAACTGGAAGAGGCCATTGTCCGCAACGTGCTCGCCGGCCGGGAGCTGAACGCCGACGGGCTATTGGTGAGCAACCTGCGCCACATTCGTTGCCTGCAGGAGGGTTCGCTCGCCTTGACCCGCGCCCTGGCGGGCCTCAAGGAAGGCCTTTCCCTGGAATTTCCTTCCGAAGAGATCAAGGCGGCCGTCAATGCGCTCGATGCGGTCACCGGCCGCAACATCGATGCCGACCTGCTGGAGAAAATATTTTCCGATTTTTGTATAGGAAAGTGAGGCCGATCAGGGCTGGATTTGTTGCGGCGGGTTCGCGATCGTCGAATGCAGATGCATCATCTTCTCGAGCAATTTGGGGTCCGCAAGCAGCTTGAGAAATTTTTTGTTGGTCAGCAGTTTCCCAAAATCCTTGTTCTCTATCTGTTTTATCGTCGCCTCATCCTTGAAGATCTCCTGGACCTTCGGATCATCCATCAGGGTTTTGAATTCCTCTGAAGATCGAAAGCGTTGCGCCATCTCCTGATTAAGCACCGGGAAGGTGCCGTTCGTTGGCTGTCCACCCTTCGCCGGCTGCTCATTGGCGAGCGCCAGGTCCTTTCCGAAGGAAGGAAGCCGGGAGAAGACGTAAGAATCTTTGACGTTCTGTTGGCTTTTTTGAAGCGTCCCCGTTCCCGGCGGAAGCGGAATGACGGCGATCATGAGGACCATCAATCCGACAAGGCAGGCGCCCCACGCAATTCCCAGGCAGGCTCCGACCGCACGGCTGACGAGAGAGGGGGGCAGGTTCCGATCGATGGCCGAATTCCAGGTGTTCACCGCGAACTGCAGGCAGAATTTGAGCAGGAACGGTCCGATGGCGCCGATGGCGAGGGCGATCGGGATATTTTGGGTGGACTGGTAATAAACGTAGCTGACTACCGTGGCCAGGACCAAAGAAATCGGTCCCAAAATGACACGCAGGAAGCCCTTCAGCCAGCCATTGAGGGCGAATCCTAACAATATTATCGCTGAAATCGCATCGGTGATCGTCATGTGCCGTTCTTGCTCCGTTACGGAAGAAAAAGTTTGCGGGAAAACAAGGCCCAGTATAACACCCGGCCCCGGTGGATGCAACCGCCGGGAAAAATTTTTAAGATTTCACTTGCACATTCTTTAAAGTGATGGCATAAATGAGTCTGTAATCGAGGAAAGCGTTTCCAGAAAACCTCAAACCTGTTGGAACACAACGTCCTATGAACAAAGCCCAGGAACGCAGAAGAGCCCACCGCAAGCGGTGCATCGTCCCCGTGGACGCAAAGCAGGATTCCGTCTTCGGCAAATCCCAGACCATCGACTTCAGCAAGACCGGCATGGGTTTCTTCTCCAGCGTCTCCATTCCGCTCCAAACGAAGGTTGCCATCGAAATTGAACTCGATCCGCAAGGCGAATCGGTTGTGGTCGTCGGTCGCGTGAAATGGGTTCGTCCATTGACGGATTCGGAAGCCTACCGTTACGGCGTGCAGTTCGAGCAGTTGCCGACGGCGGTCCGGTCGCGTCTTTCGAAATATTTGCGCAAGTAATCCGCGCGCCTAACCCTTAATTTTTTGACCTATGGAACAGGAAGATCCCAGACTGTTTGAACGTTTTATGGCCCGTTTTCCGGTGAAGTTCAAGGATACCCGGGACGAGTTCGGTGCGAACGTTTTTCTGCGGGACGTCTCCGCAGCGGGCGCGCGTATCGTTACCCGGGAGAGGCCGCTGATCAACGACAACGTAACGCTGCTGGTCCTGCTGCCGGATGGGTTCGAGCCGTTCCCTTTGAGCGGCCAGGTCGTCTGGAGCAAGAGCGACAACACCCGGTTGTGGGACGTCGGCATCCGTTTTCATCGCCTCAGCCTCATGAGCCTGCAACGGCTCTTCAAGTTCTGCCTCGTCGAGTAGATCCTGCCCGCAGGTCCCCGATTTAGACCATTTTTCCGCCAACAAAGGCCTTGACCCTGTATGTCAACTATGTTAGACTTTCGGATATTTATTTTTTAAAAAAATTAAGAAATAATCTTTAGCTCTCATTTCTATTATAGAAAAGGCAGCCGCGGTTTATGGAATACGGTCATTTCTCCGCTGATGGGACGGAGTATATCGTCACCAATCCCGTCACCCCCCGTCCTTGGATCAATTATCTCACCAACGAACGCTATTGTTCGATCATTTCGCAGTGCGCCGGCGGCTACAGTTTCTGGCGCGACTGCCGCACCAACCGTCTCACCCGCTGGTCGCCCGAGAACTGGCATTTTGACCGGCCCGGAAAATACATTTACGTCCGCGACGGCGAAAAGGCCTATTCGCTGACCTATCAGCCGCTGCGCGTCAAGCCGCAGTCCTACGCCTGTCATCACGGGCTCGGCTACACGACGATTAAAGCGGTCAATAACGGCCTTTCCTCCGAGGTCAGCTACTTCGTTCCCGAACACGACGACTGTGAAGTCTGGATCGTGAAGCTCGAGAACAAATCCAAGAAAGAAAAAAAACTGGAACTGTTCCCTTACGTGGAATTCCTCATCGGGGATTACCATGAGGAACTCCGTTACCGCAACATCATGAACCTTTACAGCCGCGTGTGGTTCGACAAGGACGCGGAGGCCATCTTCGCCAAGAAAACGGCGATGTGGGCCGGGATGAACATCCAGCCGTTCGACACGCTCTTGTTCTTCGCCGCTTCCCTGCCGGTGGCTGGCGCCTGTACGCAAAAGGACAAATTCCTGGGACGCTATAATACCGAAGAGAACCCCGAAGCCGTGCTGACCGGAAAATTCGAGAATACTCCGCTGTGTTCCGGTGAGGACGGGATCGGGAACTTCCGGCATAAATTGACGCTCAAACCGGGGCAGGTCAAGGAATTCACTGTGGTCCTGGGTCAGATCAAAGGCGAGGAGCTTGTCAAGAAGACCATCGCCAAATACCAGGACGTCAAGACCGCCCGCAAGGAATTGGCCGCGACCCAGAAGATCTGGCGGGAACGCATCGTCGGCAACGTCGTCATCGAAACGCCGGACAAGGATTACGACGTTATGATCAACGTCTGGCTCAAGTACCAGGTCTATATCTGTAACTTCTGGTCGCGCTCGCCGAGCTATTACCACGAAGGCTCCGGCGGCCGCGGGTACCGCGATTCCTGCCAGGATTCCGAGGCGGTGTGTTCCATCAATCCGCAGTTGACCCGCCAGAAGATCCTCAAGATCGCGTCGCTCATCCGCCGGGACGGCACTTCCGCCCCCGGCTGGTCGGATACGACGGGCCCTTACAAGTTCCGTCCCAACAAAGACCATCAGATCTGGCTGACCGCGACGGTGAGCGCTTATGTCAAAGAGACCGGCGACAAAGGCATCCTTTCCGAGCAGATCCCGTATTTGAAAGATTCCTGGGTCAACGGCTGGGACACCGATCCCAACTGGAAGGGCGGGGCGAGAGAAGACGGCACCGGAACGCTTCTGGAACATTTGGAGAAAAACCTCACGTTCTGCTTCAACGACGTCGGGGAAAGAGGATTTCCCAAGATCGGCCACGCCGACTGGAATGACGCGATCGATGCCGCCGGTATCCGGCACAAGGGCGAAAGCGTATGGCTCGCGCAGGCCCTGGTGCGGTCGCTCAAACTGCTTGCGGACATTTTCGTGATGCGGGGTGATCAGAAGAAAAAAGAAGAATATCTCGGCATGGCCAGGATCATGGACGAACGGGTCAATAATGTTGCCTGGGACGGGGACTGGTATGTCCGCGGATTTGACGATGACGGCGGTGTCTACGGCAGCAAGAACGACCCGGAAGGCAAGCGCATCTATATCAACACCCAGGGCTGGGCGCTCCTCTCGGGGATCGCCCGTGACGAACGCCTCCAGAAGGTCATCCGTTCCGTCGATAAATACCTCAACGGAAAATACGGCCACGCGCTGTTTTATCCGGCTTATTCCTCCTGGGTGAAGCGTCTGGGCCGCATCAGCATGTTCTCGGAAGGCACAAAGGAGAATGCCGCCGTGTTCTGCCACGCCGCCACCTTCCTCGCCGTCGGGTTCTGTGCCGTCGGCGAAGGCGACCGCGCTTATGAAGCCATCAAAAAGATCATGCCCAATTCCCAGAAAGATATGGACCTCTATAAGACCGAACCCTACATTCTCGCCGAATATTTGGTCGGCCCGGAGAACCCTTACCGTTATGGAGAAGGTGCCTTTACCTGGGTCACCGGTTCTTCCGGCTGGAACCTGATGGCGGGGACCGAATGGATCCTGGGCGCCCGCCGGGATTTTGACGGGCTGAGAATGGACCCCTGCATTCCCAAGAAATGGAAGAAATGCTCCATCCGCCGTCCGTTCCGCGGCGATGTCTATGAGATCGAGATCCAGAACCCGCAAGGCAAAGAGCACGGCGTCAAGCAGGTCTGGGTGGACGGCAAAGAGATCCAGGGAAATCTGGTTCGGCCGGTCGGGGACGGCAAGACCCATAAGGTCAGGGTCCTGATGGGATAACCCCCGCGAAGGAAGCGGTTTTTTGACAGAGTTTTGGGCGTGTGTTAGAATGAAGCCCGTTTTATTCGCAAAGCATCCAGCCGGCAGCTTTTTTCAATTCAGGACACACGGAGAGCGGCGACAATGAAGAAAATCCTCATCGGGGCGGCGGTCCTTATCGTTTTGGGTGTCGTTTTCATGCGGGGCGGTTCCCAGAAGGCCGCTCCCGGCACCACCACCGTCACCGTCTGGCACTGGATGACGGACCGGCAGGACGCCTTCCAGAAGCTCGCTGCGCAATACGAGCAGCAGACCGGCGTCAAGGTCGCTTTTGAGCTATACGCCCCCTCCGACGCCTACTCACAAAAGATCGTTGCCGCCGCCCAGGCGCGCGTCCTTCCCGACATCTTCGGCATCCTCGACAAAAAAGAGATCATCGCTTCTTTCATCCAAAGCGGGTTCGTGGCCGACCTCACGGCCGATTTCAAGGCCGAAAACGGCGCCTGGGAGAAGAGTCTTTATGAAAAGGCGCTGAACGTCAACCGTTTTGATGAGGGCAACATCTATAAGGTAACGCCCGGGATCTACGGTGTTCCCATCGATGTCACCAATATCCAGATGCTTTACAACAAGAACCTTCTCAAAAAGGCAGGGATCGCAGCGCCTCCCAAGACCTTTGACGACTTCCTGGCGGCGGGCGCGGCCTTGAAGCGGGTCGGCGTTCCGGGGTTCGTGTCCGGCTGGGGGGAACTGTGGATGGCCGACGCTTTCGCATCCAACTATGCCTTCAACATCATGGGAGAGGACAAGATCATGGCGACCTATCGGGGAGAGGTGCCTTACACCGATCCCGATTGGATCAAGGTCTTTCAAGTGTTCGCCACCCTGCGTGATAAAGGCATTTTTGCCGAAGGTATCGTCACCAAGCCCAATAAGTTCGCCGAGCAGGATTTTGCGCTGGAGCGCGCGGCGTTCGCCTTCAACGGCTCCTGGTGCGTCAACGTCTATCGTAATATGAATTCGAATCTTGAGTACGGGGCGATGCTCCCGCCCGCCATCGGGGACAAATATCCGATGAAGGTCTGGGGCGGGGCCGGTTCGTCCTTCGTGGTCAATAACATATCAAAGAACAGAATCCCGGCCGTCAATTTCCTCAAATGGCTGACCGCCAAAGAACAGCAGGCCTTCCTGGCCAACGAGACGCACAATCTTCCCGCCAACCGCGAGGCGCTTTCTTCCATTCCGTCGGTGCTCGCGGAGTTCGCGGGCGTGATGGATTCGACGACCCATCCGACGGTCTGGAAATATAACGAGAAGTCGCTGGTGATCGAAGCGTTCGACAAGGGGTTGCAGTCCATCATCATCGGGGAAAAAACACCCCAGCAGGTGGCTGAGGATGTTCAGAAGATCAAGACCCGCGAGATGGAAAAAGAAAAAAGCCGCCAGAAGAAGTAAGCTCCCGTTGCCCAAACCCGAAACCAACCAATCAGCTGCCTCTAATCCTCCCCCAAGCGGATCGCGCCGTTCCGCCGTGGTGCCGATTCTCGAGA
>JAHFFX010000104.1 GCA_023247755.1 Candidatus Omnitrophota bacterium
CCGCCCGCGCCGGGACTGAACATCCCCTTTGATCAGCCGTGCGTATCGGGACAGGAAAATTTCGTTCAACAGCTGGTGAAGGCCTTCACCGTCGCGGATTTCAGCGAACTGCTGTCCCGCAAGAACATGCTGGCTTTGATCGTGTTCTCCATGCTCGTGGGGCTCGCGACCTCGGCCGCGGGCGAGAAAGGGAAGGAGTTCGCGCGGTTCCTGCATTCCGGCAATCAGGTGATGCTCAAGGTGATCGGTTTCATCATGTACTACGCGCCGGTGGGGCTCGCCGCTTATTTCGCGCACCTCGTCGGGGTCTTCGGCCCGCAGTTGTTGGGCACGTACGTTCGCGCCATGGTGCTCTATTATCCGCTGGCGATGGCCTATTTTTTTCTCGGATTTTCTTTTTACGCCTACCTGGCGGGAGGTATGAGAGGCGTCAGGACCTATTGGACCAACATCCTTCCGGCGGCCTTCACTGCTTGGGGAACGGGTTCGAGTCTTGCTACCATCCCGGTGAACCTGGAAGCGGCAAGGCGCATCGGCGTTCCCCAGGACATCCGCGAAGTGGTTCTGCCCATCGGGGCCACGATCCACATGGATGGCTCGTGCCTCGCGGCCGTTCTGAAAATGGCGGTGCTCTTTGGGCTCTTTAAGATGAGCTTTTCCGGCTGGGACATGGTGCTCACCGTCGTGGGGGTGGCCATTCTGTCCGGTACGGTCATCAGCGGCATCCCCAGCGGGGGCATGCTGGGGGAGATGCTGATCATCTCAATGTTCGGTTTTCCGCTGGAGGCGATGCCGGTCATCACGATGATCGGCACGCTCGTCGATCCGCCGGCGACGATGGTGAACTCCACCGGGGACACGGTGGCCAGCATGCTGGTGGCAAGGGTCCTTAATGGAAAGAATTGGATTGCGAACCGCCCCGCAAATTGTTAAAGTACATTTCAGCAAGGTTTCGCCAAGATCGAGGATTTTGGCGGAAAGCGAACAAGGTCTGACCAGATCCAAGACAGGAGACTATGGCTCCAATACCGGAAAATATCATTGAATTGATCGAGAACAAGCTCGTGCAGTTTCCGAAGGTCAAGTTCCAGAAGATCCCCAACGGTATCTCGGTCTCTGCGCTCACCCCGGAAGGGTTCGACATCTGGGTTTCGGACGACGGGACCAAGGTGACGGTCGGTTATGCCGGCTGGTATCAGCATTTCCCGGATGACCGGCGGCAGGCGTATGAGTGTTTTTTATGGGGGCTGACCGACCACTGCCGCCTGAAGGTGTTCTCCAAAGGGGACCGGGACTACAAATGGGCGGCGGAGTTCCGCCGGGGCCAGGACTGGAAAGGCATGGGAGTGGTGACCGATTTCGGGGAGATCCTTTTTCATTTCTGGAAGACCACGCACATCCGCTTTCTGCAGAACACCACGATATCCGAAGCGGAGATACAGTAATGGGACCGGGAAGGTCTTCATCGTTGCTCGGTCGTGCAAAAACTTATCCGCCGGACGGGACCTGAGACCATCCCTTGCGCCCGTTGACCCGGGCAGGCTTATCTTCATGAAGGCTCTTAAGGCCATCTTCCCCGCACTCCTCCTCGTGGTCGGCGCGACGAGTTCCTTCGCCGGACCATTTTCCTCCCGGAAGATCGATGACCTCGCCGGCCTCGTCAGGATCAATGACGTGGACCGCGCCATCGTCTGCGATCTGCGCTATGCGACCGAGAACAATTTCACCGGCAAGAAGGTTTACCCTGTCGCGGTGGGTGTGCTGCGCAAGGAAACGGCCCTGAAGCTTGCGGCCGCCAATGCGGAGTTCCTGCTCCACGGCTGTCGGCTCAAGGTCTGGGACGGCTATCGGCCGCCTTCGGTGCAGAAGATCTTCTGGTCCTTGGTCCCCGATGAGCGCTACGTGGCCAACCCCGACAAAGGTTGGTCCCGCCACAACCGGGGCGGTGCGGTCGACGTTACACTGGTGGATGATGACGGCCAGGAGCTCGCAATGCCTTCGGGATTCGATGATTTCTCCGAAAGGGCCGATCCCAAGAGCATTTTTATCTCCGCCGAGGCGAAATTGAACTCGGCCCTCCTCGTGCAGGTGATGGAGCGTTACGGCTTCGTCCAGGACGAGCATGAGTGGTGGCATTTCGACGATCCCGATTGGGAGAATTATCCGCTCGTCGACGTTCCCTTTGAGAAATTCCTGCAAAATCCGATCCCTCCGCCGGAGGCCTCCGTGATGTTCCAGCCGCTGCCGCCGGACGTCAAGCAGGCGCTGCGGGTGGAAGAGATCCCGGGCACGAAAGAATTCCAGTTGACCTTCTGGGAACGCGGGCGCAACGGCTGGAGCCGGGTGCTGCTTCCCATGCCGGCGGTGGCGGGCCGTAACGGATTGGCCGCTCTGGGGACCAAGAAGGAAGGCGACGGCAAAACCCCGTCGGGAACCTTCGTTTTGGGGACGGCCTTCGGCTATGCCCCCGCTGTGGAGACGAAGCTTGCCTTCCGTCAGGCGACCGGCAGCGATTTCTGGGTGGATGACCCGAGGTCCCTGCAATACAACCAATGGGTGAACGGGACTCCGCAGGCAAAATCCTTCGAACGGATGAAGCGCGAGGACGATCTTTATAAATATGGGGTGGTGATCGAGTACAACACCGACCCCATCATCTCCGGCGCGGGGAGCGCCATTTTTCTGCACATCTGGCGCAAGCCCGCGGCCGATAAGGACGGCGGTCGGCATGCACCGGCGGAGCCGACCGCCGGGTGCGTGGCCACTTCGGAAGCGAATCTGCTTTCCCTCCTCAAAAGATTGAACAAGGACAAGCATCCCGTCATTGTCATTGAGAAGCTTCTGGATTAAAATAGGGGCCAGGCAATTCGGTCCAGGCAACCGGGAGACGAACCATGAGATGGTCGAAGCTGGTCCTTCCTCTATTATTGATGCTGTCGGCGCCGGGCTCTCCCTGCGCCCGAGCGGCCGGATCAGAGACCGCGGCGCAGCAGCTTTATGACGCGGCGGTGATGTCGCGCGAGAACGGCGATTTTCAGAAAGCGCGCGCGGCCTATCTGGAGATCCTGACAAGCTATCCGCAGTATGAGTTCATCGACGCGGTCCATAAGGAACTCTCGGATGTCCTGATGAAGCAGATCCAGAATCCGGTCGCCGCGCCCGAGGCCGTGGAATATCAGGTCGAGCCGGAAGACACCCTAGCCAAGATCGCCAAGAAATTTTCCACGACGATAGAACTGATCCGAAAACGCAACCATCTGACCGGTGATATCATCCGCCCCGGGCAAAAACTTTCCATCTGGAAAGCGACTTTCCACATCGCGATCGATAAGGCGAAGAATACTTTGCAATTGAGCATAGCGGGGCCCGGGCCGGACGTCGCTGCTGCCCAAGGCGCGGGGGAATCCGGGCCGGTCGCGCCCCTGCCGGTAAAAACTTATCCCGTCTCAACCGGGAAAAGCCAGACCCAAACCCCGGTGGGCGAGTTCACCATCGTTTACCGTTATCCCAATCCGACCTGGTTCCATAAAGGGGAGATCGTGCCTCCCGGGGAGGAGAATTTTCTGGGAACGCGCTGGCTGGGCCTGGACAAGCCGCAATTCGGGATCCACGGAACGATCTTCCCCGAATTGATCGGGCAATCGGTCTCCGGCGGATGCGTGCGGATGAAGAATGAGGATGTGGAAGAGCTTTACGACATCGTTCCTAAGGGGACGAAGGTGGTTATTGTGGAGCAGTAAGAACGTTGGACGTGAGACGTTCGCTCGCCCCGCCTGCGGCGGGTCTCGCTAGGACGTTGGACGTGAAAACGAATGTAGCTATAATCAAAAATCTACGTCCCACGTCCCAGTGACCCCGCTGTTTTCTTGCGAAAGCAAGAAGCGGGGGAACGAACGTCCAACGTCCCACGTTAAACAATAAACCTATGAACCAACGCCTCAACCAATTTTCCGATCAACCGGGTAAAGACCCGCTGGCCCCCCGGTCCCAGCTCCACGGCCGCGGCACGGCGCTGCAGCCCGTCAACCGGTTCGAGAAGATCGCCTGGGAACCGGACCCCGAGGTGCCTCCGGAGGAGCAGCCGCTGGCGCACACGGAATTCTTCGTTGATACGTCGCGATCGCTCATCACGCACAACGACAGCCCCGATGTGGGATTCTCCGCCGGGATCAACGTCTATCGCGGCTGCGAGCACGGCTGCATCTATTGCTATGCCCGGCCGTACCACGAGTACCTGGGGCTTTCTTCGGGCCTGGATTTTGAGACGAAGATCTTCGTCAAGAAGGAGGCGCCGGAACTTTTGCGCCGGGAACTTTCGCGTCCCGCATGGAAGCCGCAGGTCCTGGGAATGAGCGGGGTCACCGATTGCTATCAGCCCGCTGAACGGACGTTCCAATTGACGCGTCGCTGCCTTGAGGTGCTTGCAGAATTCCGAAACCCCGTCGGCATCATCACCAAGAACCGGCTGATCACGCGCGACATCGATGTGCTTCAGGAATTGGCGAGGCATCAGGCCGTCTCCGTATGCGTCACGGTCACGAGTCTTGATGCGGAACTCAGCGGCAAGCTCGAGCCGCGCGCTTCCCGGCCGGCATATCGTCTCAGAGCTATCGAAGAACTTTCCAAGGCGGGAATTCCCGTCGCAGTGTTGGTGGCCCCCATCATTCCGGGGCTCACCGAGCATGAGATCCCCCGCATCGTTACCGCCTGCGCCAATGCCGGAGCGCGCTCGGCGGGTTATACGATCGTGCGATTGCCCTATGCCCTCAAGGAAATGTTCTCCCAGTGGCTCGCCGATCATTTTCCCGACCGCAAACAGAAGGTCCTCAACCGCCTGCGTTCCCTCCGGGAAGGGAAGCTCTACCACGCCGAGTTCGGCAAGCGGATGCATGGGGAAGGCGTTTTCGCCGACCAGATCGCGGACCTGTTCAACGTCGCCTGCAAAAAGGCGGGGATGAACGAACAGTGGAGCAGACTCTCAACGGCGAACTTCCGAAGGCCTTCCGGCACACAGATGGTATTGTTTGAATGATTGCCCGGGGCGTCCCGGCGCCTGGCTTTGCCGGCACCGGGACGCCCGCACTGTTTAATGATACGCTTCCTCAATCAGCCTTCGGTCGTCCAATCCACCCGTCGGATCCTTTTGGGCCTTTTGTTCGTATTTTCGTTCCTGCAATTTTATAAACCTCTCGAAATGGAGGACGGCTGGTGGCATCTGGCGACGGCCCGCTGGATCGTGTCCCACCGCGCGGTCCCGCACGTGGACGTTTTTCCATTGAACGGCGAGCCCGCGGCGCGCTGGACCTACACGCAGGCCCTGGGCGGTCTCATCCTTTATGAGGTGAATGCCGTAACGGGCGATGAGGGGCTGCGGCTGTTGCGCGCGCTTTTTTTCGCGGGGTTGGTGCTGCTGTATGTTCTCTTTGCGCAAAAAAGGATCCCCTGGCCGATGGCCGTGGCGCTGTCGATGTTCCTGGTGCATGGCCTGGCGCCGCGCGATCTGCTGCGCCCGCTCATCTTCAATTTTCTTTTCATTCAGATCTTCCTGATCCGCATTTCCGCTTACCGGCGGACCGGCCGATGGCGTGAGCTTGCGCTGCTCGCGCCACTGGCGGTCGTTTGGAACAACATCCATCTGGGAAGCTTCATCTATGGCTACGCGACCGTCGGCGTCGCCTGGCTCGCCGCCCTCCTCGAAACGCTGTTGCCGAGATTGCGGGAAGACGGCGCACGCCACATCGCCCGAAAACAGGCCCGGGAGCTGGGACTGCTTTGCCTGGCCTTCGCGGCCATCCTCTTTTTAAATCCTTATGGATTCCAAGGGGCGCTGTACCCTTTTCGTGTTTTCTTTCAGCCCGACTACATTTACTTTTATAAGTTCTATCGGATCGTGGAGGAGATGCTGCCGCCGGCCGTTCTGTTGACCCAGCCGGGGGGGATGCCCTTCATTGCGCTGTTCATCTTTACGGCCGGTATTTTGCTCGCGCGCTGGAAAGGGAACCTGTTCTGGGTCCTGTTGTTCGGGTATGCCGCCGGGATCTTCGCTTCCGGTGTGCAGGGGGCCGGGTTCTTTGCCATCGTGGGCGTCTATGCGTTCACCGCCGGCCTGCAGGAGCTGTCCGCTTTATGGAGGAACTTTCCCGGCTCCCGGCTCGAGCAGCAGCTGATCTCCTTCGGTGGATTGATGGTCGTTCTTCTTACAGTGAAGATCGGATGCCTCCTGACGCAGAGAGTCGTTTACGAGGGAAAGATTCAGGCCTATGAAGTTCCGAACCCGGTGGCGGCGGTGCGTTTCCTGTCGGAGCATGGCATCCGGGGGAAAGTGTTCAATGACGAACGCTTCGGCGGATATCTGCTTTGGAACGGCTATCCCGCCCTGCAGCCGTTCGTCGATGGAAGGCAAGTCTATCCGGAGCGCTTTTTCAACGGTTATAATGCTGTCCTCAACGATCCGGCCCGCTACTGGCCCCAATTCGCGCAGCGTTTCGGTTTCGACATAGTTCTCTTAGGAAAAGATCTTCCGCTCACGGCGAAACTGCTCGATTATTTGCGCGCGCAGACGGATTGGCAGGTCGTTTATTCGGATGGATCGTGCGTGGTTCTTCTGAAAAGATCTTGATGCCCAGTGATGCTATGGATAAAAGAAATGTCAGTTCTGACTGGCAGCTTCCTTCTAAGACGGCCGTCGCCGAATTAAAACGATTTTACCGGGGGTTCTATATTTCGGAACCCGCCGGCAACAATGCTTTTTCCTATGAGCAGAGGCACAATAAGAAGATTTGTGTCGCGCCGTTGGTTGCTGCCGCGGGGGCGGCCCGAAGGGCCGCCCCCGCGAGTTTGGCGGTCGGCGCTGGAATTGCCTTCAGCGAGATCGATGATGAGGTTGAGGTCAACCGGCCGGGACTTGATCATTTTCTTTATCTCGCCGACACCGCGGCGGGGCAGGATATCTTTATCTTCGATAATCACAATCACGCGTTCTTTTTCTGGATGTGGGCGGTGAAGTTCGGACGATTGAACCCCGGTAGAGCGCTGGTGCATGTGGACCAGCACCGCGATCTGCGCGAGCCGCAACGCATGTGGAAGGGCGCGGCTGATGCTCCTCTGGACCTGGAAAAGGCGTTCGCTTACACGAATTCCGAGCTGAACGTCGGCAATTTCCTGAAACCCGCGCTGGCGGCGGGCGTGTTCTCGGATATTGAGCTGGTGGTGGGGCGCGATGATTTTGAAAGAGAACTGCCGCAGAGCTTCGCCCTCGATATAGACATGGATATCTTTTCCGAGGGCATGCGTTACATCCCGGAAGATCTGAAGCTGGAAAGAATTCGCGAGTGGCTGGGACGCGCGCGGGTGGTGACCATTGCCACGAGCCCCTTCTTCATGGACCAGGAACGTGCGATCCAACTCATCCAACGATTGTTGTCCTAACGACAGGAGAAGGCCGCCATGAACCTCATTTTCTACGAGAAGCTCACTTTGCGCACTTCCCATTCGCCGGCCGAGATCCGCAAAAGAATGGAAGCGGGCATCGGCAAACCGCGGGGGGGTGGCTTTGCCGCGCTGCGCAAGCCGGAAAAATCTTTCGAAGGAACGTTCGACGGCGACAAGTTCCTTTTCTGGCGGGCGATCCGCCACAACAACGGTTTCATGCCGCTGGTGACCGGCACGATCGAGCCGGGCGTGGTGAACGTGGAATTGAAACTGCATCCGTTCATGTGGGTGTTCATCCCGTCGTGGTTCGGGATGCTGCTGTACATCGGTGGGATCGTTCCGAAGCCTTCCGGTGCGTCGCCTCCGTGCGCGTGGGCCGCCTACGTTCCCTGGGCCATCGTCATATTTGTTTATGCGATGGGCATTTTCTTTTATAATTTCTACGCGGACAAAGCGAAGAAATTCTTTGATGAAGTCATAAAGTAAAGGAGGGCGGAATGAAGATCCACGCCTTTGCCGCTTTAAAGCCCAAGGGGTCTTTGCAGCCGTTCGATTACGATGTCAAAGAACTCGGCCCCAAGGAAGTCCTGATCAAGGTTAGCCATTGCGGCATTTGCCACAGCGACGTGCATTTGCTCGACGGTGATTGGGGGAAAGATATTTTTCCGCTTGTTCCGGGGCACGAGGTCGTGGGAACGGTGGAAAAGCTCGGAGACGAGATCAAATATTGGAAAAAGGGCCAGCGGGTCGGCGTGGGCTGGCAGTGCGGCAGTTGTTTCGCCTGCGAGTGGTGCAATAAAGGGGAAGAGAACCTTTGCTCCGGCAGCAAGGCCACCTGCCGGGGGCATCACGGCGGGTTCGCCGAACGGGTCGTCGTGGACGGTCGTTTCGCGTTCCCCCTTCCGGAAGAATTGGATTCGGCGAAGGCGGCACCGCTGTTGTGCGGCGGCATCACGGTGTATTCGCCGCTGCGCCGGCTCGGCGGCGCCGTCCCGAAACGGGTGGGGGTTGTTGGGATCGGCGGCCTGGGGCACTTCGCTTTGCAGTTCGGCCGGGCGATGGGTCATGAAGTGACGGCGTTCTCAACGAGTCCCGCGAAGGAAGCGGAAGCCCAGCGGCTTGGCGCGCACCGGTTCGTTCTGACCAACGACAAGAAGGCAATGAAGGCGGCGAAAGGTTCTCTGGACCTGATCGTTTCCACGGTCAACGTGCATCAGGACTGGAATGTGTTCATCGATATCCTGCGGCCCAATGGAACGCTGTGCACGGTGGGAGCGTTGCCCGGTGATATGTCCGTGTCCCCGACGGCGCTGCTGGTCGACCAAAAGAGCGTGGCGGGTTCGGTCATCGGCGGCCGGCCGATGATCGGGGAAATGTTGAGCTTCGCCGGCCGCCACAACGTGGGCGCCCAGGCGGAGATCGTGCCACTTTCCCGGGTCAACGAAGTGATCGATAAAGTGCGCCGGGGAAAGGCGCGGTACCGGATCGTGCTTGCCTGCGAATGAGCG
>JAHFFX010000105.1 GCA_023247755.1 Candidatus Omnitrophota bacterium
AGGATCACATCCGGGGAATCGGATTGGATCTTCTCCCACGCTTCCTGGCCGTCCCTGGCCTTGATGACCTCGTAGCCCTCCTTGGCGATCCGTTTGGCCATGAGCTCAAGGATCTCGGCTTCGTCATCGGCAATGAGGATTTTGACCATATCCATAAGGGAGCGTCACTTCCTGGCCGAAGTATAACCGGTCAAATCGTAATTGATGTCCAGCTTCGGCATGGGGAGCTTGCTGATCTCGACCTTGGCCTTTTTGCAGAAATCAAGGGCCAGGGTATCGTGAAAGTCCGAGAACACCACGATGCGTTTCACGCCCGCCGCGATAAAGGCCTTCGCACAGGTCGTGCAGGGCATATTGGTGACGTAGGCGGTGGCGCCCTCCACGGCGTGGCCGTACTTGGCCGCCTGGACGAGCGCGTTCATCTCGGCGTGCACGGTGCGCACGCAGTGGTTGTCCACCACCAGGCAACCCACCTCCTCGCAATGCTCATCGCCGGGGATCGAACCGTTGTAACCCGTGGCGATCACGTTCTTGTTCTTGACCAGAACGCAGCCGCAGTGCATGCGCGGACAGGTGGCGCGCTCGGAGGCGAGCATCGCCAGTTTCAGAAAATACTCATCCCAGTTAGGGCGTTTCGACATAGCGAACCTCGCATCGATCCTTTGCAATGGCTTCCATCTTAGCAAACGGCAGGGGCTTTACAAAATGATTTTTCCGGCGGATGGAACGCTGGCCGCGCGGCTGCTCACGGACGCTGCAAACGCGCGAGGATCCGCTCGATCCCTTCCATAAAGACCGCCTCCGGGGTCAGGAGGCTCACGATGATGAACGGTTCCTCGTAAAAATCGAAAAAGAACCCCGGATGAACGAAGACCCGGTCGCGCTCCAACAGTTCCATGACCCATTCCTCCTCCGTGCGGGAATCCGGGAACTTCAGGATCGCATACCATCCCCCTTCCGCCGCCAGAAGCTTAAGAGCGGCAACTTTCCGCAATCGATCCTCGAGCCACCCCCAGTTGGCGGACAACCGCCGGCCGATCTCCTTGTGGATGTCCTTGCGCAGCCCCATCCACTCCCCAAGGGAGTTCTGGGAAGGGGTGTTCACCGAAAGATAGGTGTCCGCAATGATCTCCAGCCGTTCGGCGGCGGCACTGACGTGCGCCGGCGGTCCATTGATCGCGATCCACGCCAATTTCATTTGCGGCAGCCCCAGGGTCTTGGAAATCCCACCCAGAACAAAGGTCAGGACCTCTTCATTGGCGGCCAGCGTGATCGGTTCCGTTCTCCCGGGCCAATCGAAATCCAGGAAAACCTCATCACAGATGAGCGCCAGCTGATGTTTTTGCGCGAGCTGGTTCACCGCAAGAAGCTCCGATTCTTTCAGAAAACTTCCCGTTGGATTGTTGGGGTTCACGAGGATGATGGCCCGGGTGTCCGGCGTCACCGACTCGGCCAGCGTCGTCGCGTCCAGCCGCCATACGCCGTCCTCCCAGAAGAGCGGATATTGCCCCAGGACCGCATCGTTCAATTCCACCAGATACTGGAACAAGGGATAGCTGGGAATGGGCACCAAGACCTTTTCTCCGGGGTTGAGGAGCAATCGGAAAAGATAGGAATAAGCTTCGCTGGTGCTCGATGACAGGAAGATCCGGCCCGGTTCGATCTCGACATTCTTCTGCCGGTAATACTCCCGGACCGCCCCGCGGGCGGCAGGAAGCCCCGCCGGCTGAGGCGCATAAACCAGGTTCTCGGCCTTGGAAAGCGGTGCCACGATCCGATCGTCGAGGTAATTGAAACCGCATTGGGTCGGGTTGGATTCGGTAAGATCGAGGACCGCGATATCCCTCTGCTGAAGGTCCGCAAGCACCGTCATGAGCTTGTTGACCGTGAGGTTCCATTCGGTCCGTCTGGCAAAGGAGAAGTTATTGGACATGGCGGGTAAAAGAACGCAGGACGATGGACGAAGGACGACGGACGTAGAAATTAGCTCGTCCCGCATCCCTCGTCCCTCGTCCTTCAGAAATAGCAACGGTGTATATCATGAGTTTACTTGATACCGAAAACCTTCAACATCTCCCGGACCTTCCGGTCCATGTAATCTTTATCGGCGATCAATTGTCGGCTTTTGGAGACGTTCTCCACCCGGAAATCCCGGACGTCGCGAACCCCCAGGAACGAAAAGAACAGCCGGATGTACGGCACGACGAAATCTTCCGGGGATCCCGCGGGAAAAGGCAGACCGCTGGTCAGGATGACATACACCGGCCGGTTCTTAAGCAGGCCGATGGATTTTCCGTCGGGGCCGGGTCTCCAGAGTTTTCCCGATTGGGAGATCTTATCGAAAAAATCCTTCAGGGCCGCGGGGATCGAGAAATTCCACACCGGAACGGGAATGATCAGCCGCTCGGCGGCAGCGACCAGCTTCATCCAGCGATCGTTGAATTCGTAAGCAAAATACCGCTGCGGTGATTTGTAAATGCGGACGACCCGCGTGCTCCCGCCCAGATGCTTGGCGAGGCGCAGCGCCAGCGCCCCGCCCAGGGAACGGCGTTCATCGTTGGGGGTCGAATGGATGATGAGGTTCATGGGTTAAACTCCTAAAACGTGGAACGTTGGATGTCCGTGCGAGACCCTGCCAACGGCGGGGGCGAGCCCGGCCTCGCCGAAGCCCAGGGCCGAGGCGGGCGGACGTCCCACATCCCACGTTAAACTTTACTCCTTCTCCGACTTCGCCTGCCGCAGCTTGTTAATTTCAGTATCGGCGAAGAATATGCCCTTCTGATCAGTGCCAGTTAGAAGTGAACAAATGTTCTTCCTCATGCTGCTCGGCCACGAACCATTCCTTTCTTAGCTTTTCATCAGTAAAACCATCCGCTACAAATTCTTTCTTCTTTTACTTTAACCATATCTTCACCTTGCCGTTGTCTAAGAACTTTCAGAAAACATTTTTCTTCCGGCAACCAATCCTGATGTTCTTCCCAAACCATGGTCAGCTTGCCGTTGATCCATCGATATCTTCCAAAATAATGAATTTGACCGGCCATGCCACCGACGGAAGTGGTCGCAATCTCCTGGGTGTCCGGCAGAGGATCGGGATTCGACACCTCGGAAAGCTCTTTATTGAATAAGAACTCTTTCGTTGCCGGATCAAAGATCCAGATCAGAAAACCGGTATTTCCCGTCGCACCCCACCAGCTCTGCAACATGAGATCACCGTAGCCGTCAAAATTAAAATCTTCCGTTCTGAAATAATCGCTCCCCTTTAAAGGGGGTTCCATCCCTCCGGCCTCAACAATATTTAAAGTCTGCACGATCGCCGGATCGTTCCCTCGGCTGATATCGATACGATCGATACAGCTATGTTCGCAATTCCCGGTCAAATGGAAATGATAGACCGGCAGATCGGGATGAATGACCCGGTCCAACCCCGCGCCTTGTCGAACGTCCTCAACGACATCGGCGAATTCCAAAGGCGGCAAAGGGGTCTCACCTGAAACCGAACCGGCGATAAGAAATATGCCGCACCCAAGAAACCAGAAGATTTTGTGCTTTTCCCTCATCGGAGTCGAATTAAATTCCGCGGGCTTCCCGCCTCATCCGCTCGAGCTCTTTCTCTTTTTGCTTGTAAAGCATTTCCAGCTTTTCGTACTCGGATTTGGCGACCCAGGTCACTTCCTTGGATTCCCGCTTGAGGTCCGTATTCTCCCTTTTCAACTGCGCGGATTCCTTTTTAAAGTAGTCCAGGTTCGTCTCGAGGCTCAGGACCTTGGCCAAGAGGCTTTTCTTTTCGTTGTTGAGCGAATCCAGTTGCCATTTCAGTTCGCCGATCTCGCGCTCGAGGCGCAGACGCACCGCATGTCCTTCTTCCGCTTCGCGCTGGGCCTTCAGCAGGTCCTTCTTCAGCTGCTCGAACTCTCCCTGAGAACGCCCGACGGAAAGCTGTTCCTTCTCCCGCCAGCTTTTCTCCTGGCTCAACTTTTCCTGCAGATGTTTGACGCGCTGGCGCTCAACGAGGATGTCCTTCTCCCGCAGCTTGTTGTTCTTTTCGGATGCGGCGAGCTGGTTGCGCAAAGTGATGATATGCTTCTCCAGTTTCCCTACGGTCTCTTCCCAGTATTTGTCCTCGGGGTCAGCGGAAGTTCTTTTCTCGCGGCGGCGCGTTCGCTTATCCTGCCCGGGAAGCGCGAACAGCACCCCCAGGATAAGGCATACCGCCAGGATCAGCACGGACAGAAAGATCGTCAATAGCGACATAGGGATTGATTCTTTGGCGCCTGGGGGCGGGCTTGCGACCGCCCCCAGGCGCCATACAGATTAACTCAATTTCCTTTTTCCTGCAATGACTTCCCGGAATTCGGCGACGGTGAATCGCCTTTCTCATAGACCTGCTGCAAGACGCGCAAACCCTCCTGGGAACGACCCAGCATAAAAAGCCCATTGGCCAAATTGGTCGCGGCCCGGAGATCCGAGGGGTCCAAGTTAAAAGCGTCGCGAAAATGCCCCGTGGCATGCTCAAGGTCGCCTAATTGCAGAAGCGCCACCCCTAAATTATTATGAAGAACGCCGTCCCTAGGATCGATGGCCAACGCTTGAGCGTAAGAAGCCACCGCCTCGGAATAACGCCCCTGCGCCTCGAACACATGAGCGAGATCGAAATGCGCCCCCTTGATGAACCCGCGATAGAAATCGCGGACCCGGGGATCCTGGGCGCGATCGGCATGGCGGCGCAGGATAGCGATGGCTCTCAAGAATTCTTCCCGCGCTTTCCCGTATTGGCGGTCAAAATAATAGGCCTTCCCCAAGAGGATATGGCCGCGGCCGAACTCGGGCTCAAAACGCACCGTTCGTTCGAAAAGCGCAACCTCCCCCCGCCAGAACGTGTTCTGGCGCACCGTCACCCCGATGGACAGAACAAGGACGAAAGCCACCAGTAAACTCTTAAGACCCGCCTGATCCTGCGGAAAGAGCCTCTGCAGCAGCGTTTCCCCGATCAGTAGAACCGCAAGGAACAACCCGATGACCGCCAGATATAAGAAATGCTCCGCCGCCAGGACCAAAGAATACTCGTTAACGAGCGGAACGAGATTCAACGTGGGCAATAAAGCGAACCAGAACCACAGCGCTCCAAATGCCGCCCAACGGCGCGCGGGTCCTTGCAGACGGCGGATCAACAGGCCCCCCGCCCCAACGATCAAAGCCAGGGCCAACCACGACATCCCGAACGGCTGAAGGATATCAAGTGATCGGTAATAATGCAGGTCGACCGGAAAGAACACCGTGCCCAGATAGGTGAGGATGAGCCGCGGGATCGCCAGCAAACGCAAATTCGCCTCCGCGGTCTCCGCCCCACCCGGCGTGATCGCCGCTCCCAGAAGGGACTGCCGCCAAAACAGATATCCCGCCGCAACGATCCAGAACCCCAGAACCCGCAATCTTCTTCTCAGGACCCGGGGATCTTCCCGCACCGGAAAACACGCATCCAGGAGCGTGGCCAGGAACACCGTCAGGATCGCCTGTTCTTTCGCAAACAGCGCCGCCCCGAAGCACGAAAGCGACAGAAAATACATGAGCAGGGCGGTGTAGCTGCGGAAATTCCGTGCGGCAGAAATAAAGAAAATAAGCGATGCCAAACTAAAGAACGCGAAGATCAAATTCGAAATGCCGGAAACGCAGGCCACGGCTTCCGATTGAACCGGATGCACCGCGAACAACGTCGCCGCGACCGCCGCAAGCCCCATCCGTGAAGTGACCAGGAACAACAGGACATACACGAAAAAAGTGTTGCCCGCGTGGACCGCGACGTTGAACAGGTGAAATCCTCGAGGATCGAGGCCGAACAGCCGGTACTCGAGTTTATAAACAATATCCAATAAGGGACGGTAATACGGATTGACGATTTGCGATCCCGCGCGAGGAGCTGGGATGAAGATATCCCGCACATCATCGAAACGGCCCAGGGAAGGGTTGTTCTGGATGAAGACCACGTCATCATGGACGAAGGGGTGCGGGACGGCATTGGCATAAACGGCCAACACCAATCCTATCAACAGCAACGCCACGAGACCGTGTTTTGAGGAAACAAGGAAAGGGGTATCGGAGGCAGAACTCACTTCGTGGTCCAGCGGCCGCTTTCGTCCTGGACCTTGTCCCCCGGCTGGGCGCGGTCGCGCTGTTCCTGGGCGAACACTTTCTCGATGGTGTCCATGGCTCCCTCAAGACCGTGCTGCTGGGCGATCGTTTCGTAGATGACCTTGCGATCGCGATTCTCGGCCGCGGCCAGCGACTTGGCAGCGGGATCGGCGGAAAGGACCTCGACATAACCGTGGTTGTTCTCGCCCAGGACGCCCTTTTGCTTAAGCTCGTCCAGCGTACCTTTCCTGGCGCGCCGGCTGTCCAGAGCGGTCTTGAGCTCCGGCGTCAATTCCTTGATCTCGTATTGGGCCATGACCGACGGCAGCGGTCCTTTTAACAGCGACAGCGCCATGAGGAAAGCCATCACGACCAACAGGGTCAAACGATTGACATTCATGAGAATCCTCCGCTTACGAAGGGCAAGGGATGCAGGGCGCTGGACAAAAAGAAATTTTACGTCCTTCGACCCTGGTCCTTCGTCTTTCGTCAATATTCTGTGGGATCATAATTATTTCCCGCTATTCTGCTTTAAAGTTTCTTCGGAAGCCTTCCCGCTGACATAATCCTCGATGCCGCTGGCGGTATCCTTGAGACCCCGGATATCCACGGTCACGTGGGCGTTGATGGTGATGGGCCGGTTGGGATCTCCGACGGCTTTGACCGTGCACCCGGAGTTAAAGCCCAAAGCAAAGAGCACGACCAGTCCCCTCAGCCAGAACATCATTCTCATGATAACCCCCCTTTACTGGGAGAACAATACCAACGGCAACAAAAGTCCTTTTAATCCGCCTTCGACGTTGAGGTCGACCGTTGAATCGACCAGTTGGACCAAACGGCTGGTGAGATTCACCTCGGTCTTTAAGCTGTCCTCACCGATGCTGTTGAACTTGACCGAGACCTGCTGGATCGGGAGACCGCTGTTCTTCTTGATCAGACCCTCCAGCTCATCGCGCTGCGAGCTGGCCGGGATATATTCCACCATCGGCTTGAGCCATACCGCCTTGATCATGCCGCCCTTGGGAATATCCAGGTTCCCTTCCAGACTTTGGATCCCGGAAGGATTGCCGGTGAAGGCGACGATCCCGCTGATGATCCCTTCGACCTTGGAAAAAACTTCCGGGTTGACCGCACCCAGAAGCCGCAGGTTCAGGGTTTGCAGTTCCAATCCAGCACTATAGCTGAGCTTGGGGTCATATTCCAGCGTAAATTGTCCCTTGATGCTCCCCCCGTACCCCTCGGACGAGAGGCTCGGGAAACGGACCTTATGACCGTCTCCCTCAACGGAGGAACTTACTTCCGTGAATTCATAAAGGCCGTATTGGATCCGGGAGAGCTTCCATGTTCCTTCGAGGAAAGAAACTTTTCCATCCTCGAAGAAGACATCCATTTTGGTCTGTGCATTGTTCCAGGACAGGTCCTTCCATCGCCCTTCCAGCTTTTCCAAAGTGATCTGCACATGGCTGGACCCCCGCCAATCCGGGATAAGACGGGTGATCTCGAGGCGATCAAAACTCAGTTCAAAACGATTTTCCCCGCGGGTCAGGACCAACTGGGCCCCATTCATCGAAAGCTGATCGGGAAAGGTGATCGAACGGCTTTGAAAGAAGAACGACTCGAGCAGCACATCGGGATAGTTCTTGGCCAGATATTTTTCCAGCAAATAATGCGGCAGCAGATCGGAACTGCTGACGACCCACCACAATCCCGCCGCCAGAAACACCAGAACAATGAGAACAAACATGCCTTTCTGGAGCGGGTTGAATTGGGACTGAACGGTCGCCATTTGTTTTTTGGGAGCTGCCTGCGGCCCTGTTCCGGGCCCGGAACAGGGCCGCAGGGATAACCGGTCCGGGAGTTAGCTCTTGAGCTCCTGTTTGATCTGTCCGATGTTTTCCTTAACCCGGGAAAACAGCTGATCCATTTCCGACAGCAGCGGCCCGATGTTCGGATCTCCCGCTTTCGCCGCCTGCTCGATCCGCAGACAAAGGGCGTGCAGGGCCTTCGCAGAAACATTGCCGGATGAACCCTTCATGGAGTGCGCCACGCTTTTGATCTGCTCGATATCTTTTTTGTCGGCGGCCTCGCCCAGGGCCCGACGTTTCTCGACAAAATCCTCCTGGTAGATATCCAGCAGTTCCAGCAAAAGCTCCTTGTCGTCCTGGACCCGTTCCAGGAACTCTTTAAGATCAATAACGTTCTCAGCCATGGGTCGTTCCTCTTCTGATTTGATTGATGATGGTTTCGTACATTTTTTCCCGCTCGATAGGTTTGGGGATGAACGCGTCCATCCCGGCCGCGAGCATCTTGCGGCGGTCCTCCTCCATAGCGCGGGCCGTGAGCGCAACAATGGGGATATGTTTTCCGGTCCTTTTCTCCTCGTCGCGGATGAGCCGGGTCGTTTCCAATCCGTCGAGCACGGGCATCTGGGCATCCATCAGGACCACATCAAAGCTCCGCTTCTTGAGTTGGTCCAGGACCTCCTGGCCGTTGACCACGCAGTGGACCTTCCATCCCTGCTTTTCCAGCATTTTTGCCGCTATCTTCTGATTGACGATGTTGTCCTCCGCAAGCAGGATATGGACCTCTCCAAGGTCTTTGCGGGCGGCGCGCTGCTCTTCCAGGAATTTCTTCTCGAATTCCCGCAGCGCATCAGGACTGCGCCGGGGCACGGAGAATTTGGCCGTGAAATGAAAGGTGCTGCCTTTGCCCTCTTCGCTTTCCACCCAGATACGCCCGTTCATCATGGAGACCAGGCGTTTGCAAATGGCGAGCCCCAAGCCGGTACCTCCGTAATGCCGGG
>JAHFFX010000016.1 GCA_023247755.1 Candidatus Omnitrophota bacterium
CATCCCGAACCTGCTTCGGGCGAAGATTTCCGCCAACGACGCATTGGCGAAGGGAACGTTGCGGTCGTTGTCGACGTCTTCCGAGACGTTCGCGACGTCCAACTCGGGTAACTATCCGGGGAACGTTTCGTCCCTGACCGGTGCGACACCGCCCTACATCAACACGAACTACTGCGGGGTGACGTTGTCGGGGTTCGCGTACACCTGCACGTTCGCGGCGGGCGGATACACGTTCATCGCAGCGCCGGTGACGGCGGGGACCTCGGGTACCACGACGTTCACCATGACCACGGGTGGCGTCCTGACTCCGTAAGGTCTGGTTTTGGCTTCTCCCCCGGGGGGAATTCCCCCCGGGGGAGACAAGTGAGAAACAATTTTCTGGGGGCTTTGACAAAGAAAGCCCCTTTTTTATTTGCCTGCCATGGAGAAAAGATTAAGATACTTATCATCCTCACTGTTGCTTTCAAGATATCCTAAGGAAGGTTCCGAAGAATGGTCGAATGGATGAGCAAGCGGGAAGCCGGGCCTCTCCGGATCGGGAGACGCAGTTCACAAGGGTTCACCATGGCGGAACTCTTGATGGCGGCGGTCATCATGATCCTAGCCTTCGCGGGGATCCTCGTGAGCTACCTGCGGTGCCTGGACCTGAGCGAACTGTGCAAGAATTCCTCCATCGCCGTACAAGCTTCGAAGTCCCGCCTAGAATCGATCAAGAACACCGCATTCTCCCAGATCAAGCCGACCTACAACAATGCGACTTTCACCGCCGCTGGCCTCAATGGCATCGGGGTCAGTTACGTGGACGATACTAATCCGAATTTATTGAAGGTCACGGTGACGTTCTGCTGGCGGCAAAGCAATCGCCGGATCATCGGGGAAGACACGGATCTCAACGGGGCCGTCAACGGCACCGAGGACAAGAACGGCAATGGGATGCTCGATTCGATCGTGCAATTGGTGAGCTATGTGTTCAATGAATAGAATATTGTTGGGACGCTTGAAAAAACGGTCTTTGCGGCGGGGAGGATTCACGCTCATCGAAATGTTCGCCGTTGTTACCATACTTTCGGCCATGATCGGGGCCGTTTATCTGATGATGGCGACGGGACAGACCGCCTGGTTCAACACGGACGCCCAGATCGAACTGCAAAGCAATCTCCGCCGCTCGTTCGAAAAGATCAGCCGGGAACTGCAGGAATCGGGAAGCGACAAGAACGGGACGATGCAGGTGACCCTGTTCGACGGCACCGGTGTCAACGGGACGGACATCATCCGTTTTTCCATGCCGATCCTGTGCCAGGCCGGGGTCAGCATCATCGACAGCAATGGAGATGTTGCCAACTGGGGGGCGCCTTTGACCTGGGGTTGCACGGTTTCGACCTGTATGGACGCCGATAACGATTGCTCGACCCGGGAATATCGCTATATCGAATATCTCGTGGACAACAGCAATCAATTGATCCGACGGATACTCGATAACGGGGGAGTCCAGGTGCGCCAGGACATCATGGCGCTCAATATTACGAATCTGCAAGCTTCCTTGAGTGCAGATCAGAATCTGGTCACGGTCATCCTGACCGGACAGACCCAAAGCGTCCTTAAACGGACGCTTACCGCATCGACCAGCGTCGATGTGTACCTGCGGAATCGAGGGTAAAACGATGAAGATGCTCAGCAATTCAAAAGGGATCGCGCTCATGATCACCCTGCTTTTGGTGATCGTGGTCATGATCCTGGGAAGTGTCTTCGTTCTCCGGACAATCAATGAGAAATTCTCGGCGGATCGCGAACGGCGGCTCAAGCAATCTTTCTATATCGCCGAAGGCGGCGGCCAGGCGGCCCTGAGCCAGCTGGATACCCTGATCAATACGAATCTTTTGGCGACCGTCAACGCGACCAATCCGCAGACGGTAAGCACCAAGGCCGCGCAATACGTTGCCGCCAATGACGGTTTGGGATTTTTGATCGAATTCTGCAAGATCGGCAACACGCCCCAGTTCACGGTGTCCGGGACCGAAGGTATTTATAATTCCGTCGCAACTTCCTTGGGAAACGGTGCATATCAATTTGCCCTGAAAGTGAGCGAAAAGAGCAATCCGGTCGCGGTGAATGTCGATACGTGGGATTTCTTTTATAACTTTCGGGTCGAATCGACGGGAACGGTCAGTTCGGTCGTTGACAAGACCCTGTTCACCGGGGATTTCACGGTCCGCGTGCAAAGGGACAATTTCGCGAAATACGCGCTATTCACCAATCACCATACGGACCCCAGCGGCGGGTTGGTCTGGTTCACGAGCAAAACGAATTTTTCCGGGCCGCTGCATACCAACGAACGCTACAGCATCGCCTTCAATCCCAGCGGGACCTTCGGCGGCGCGGTCGTTCAGCAATCCTCGACGGCCAGGTTCTACAACAACGGATCGCCGATCCTGCTGAACGCCGACAGCAATCCCGGCAAGGACGTCGCGACCTTTCAATCCGGCTTCACGCGCAATGCTTCGGCGGTGAGCCTTTCTTCTTCGGTGGATCAGCAATCCATGGTCAATCAGGCCCGCGCCAATGACTCCACGGGAGGCAACGGGATCTTTCTTGCCAATAACGGCTCCAGCCTTACCGGCGGGATCTATGTCAACGGTAATGCAACGGTCTCCATGGGAGTGGATGGGAGCGATAACGCCACCTATACCATCACGCAGGGGGCTACCACGAAGATCGTCACCGTTAATCGTTCCGCAAACCAGACCCAGGTGCAGACCGTGAGCGGCGGGACGGTGACTTATAACGGGAAACCTGACGGCGTTGATGACCTGGGAACGCTGATCTATGTCAACGGCACCGTCACCAGTTTCTCGGGAACGGTACAGAAAGACACGGAAATGACGATGGCCAGCAGCAGCGACATCGTGGTTTCCAATCATGTGCGTTATGCGGATTATGACCCTGCCGTCGGTCAACCCGGAGATGCAAGCTATCAGCCGCCCAACGCGACGGATAAAACGAATCTGCTGGGGTTGGTTTCCTGGGGCGGTAACGTGCGGGTGGGGTCATCCGCCCCCAACAACATCGATATGCACGGCATCGTCATGGCCCGCAGCGGGATATTCACCGTCGACAGCTACAATAATACCGGAGTGGGGCCGCGCGGGACCGCGACCATGCTGGGCGGCGCGATCACGGACTATTATGGCGCCTTTGGGCTGTACAGCGGGTCCACCGGACAACTGATCGCCGGATACGGCCGCAACTTCGTCTATGACGGCAGGACGCAAGTAGGCAAATCGCCGCCATACTTTCCGAGCTTGCAGACGTTCGTCGCATTTACCAACGACATCACCGATAAAATGGCTTGGCAGGAAGGAGGGTTCTAATGAATACTTCGGATATACAGGGATTCGCCAACGGACGTACGTTAGGTTTTCTGATCCTCTTCGCGGTGGTCGTCGCCGGGATCTTCGCGATGAACCGCTGGATCAAGTCGAACCTCGAGGATGGGGTCGACTCCCCGGTTTCCGTCAGCCAGTCCGCGCCACAATCATCCACTGTCCCCCCGGCCGCATCGTCGGCCGGGGAGGCGTTGCAAGTTGCTCCCGCACTTGCGGATTCATCCATTCCCTCGGGACCGCTCACCATTCCATCGCAAGAAAATAAAATTATTTATGAAACTCCCCTAAAGGACACAATTTTGGTACAATAGTACCAACTTTCAGGTCTTTACCGACATGCGATCAAGGATTTTATGTTTATGGAAGGTAAGGACGATCTGTCAAATCCTGAATAATAATATAGAAAGATCTGTATGAGCAGCCCGGTTTTGCAAAGCTATCTTTCGCTGGTCAAGAAATTTTTGCCTGAAAAGTCCCAAGACCCCAGCGTTGGCCTCGACATCGGTTCGGAATCCGTAAAACTTGTGAAACTCGTCAAGGCGGGGGCGACCTACGAGGTCCGCCATTGGGCGGTCGAGCCGATCGAAGGGGGCAACACCGTATCCGCGGTGAAAAAGATCCTTGAGAAGTCAGAGGTCGAAACCAAATCCCCTGCCACGGCCGTTTGCGGCAAAGGAACGCTCATCCGGTATATCGATCTGCCCCGAATGTCCCTGGAGGAACTGAGGAAATCGTTCGCTTTTGAAGCGGACAAATATCTGCCTTTCCCCCAGGACCAGATCCATACCGATTGTTACATCCTTGACCCCAAAGGCAAAGAAAAGAAAATGTCGGTGCTGGTGGCCGCCGCCAAGAAGGAGATCATCAGCGAGCGGATCCAGCTTCTTTCCCAGTTGGGTCTGCAGCCCGGATTCATCGGCCTCAATTCCCTCGCCGTCGCCAACGTTTTTCATACGCTGGGGCTGGGTGTGGAGGATCTCAATGAGGCCGGAGGGGATGAAAAGGGGAATGCCGTCGCCGTTCTGGACCTTGGCGAGAGCGTCACGAACCTGATGATCCTGAAGAACAATTTGCCGCGTTTTACCAGGGACATCTTTATCGGCGGGCAGGAGTTCGCCAAAAGGATCAGCAACGTTATGGGGGTCAACCTCGTCGAAGCGAAGAACCTCAAAAGCAATCCGCAGGGAAAAGCGAACGAATTGATGAACGCCTGCGAGTCGGTCCTGAACAATCTCATTTCCGAGATCAGGCTGTCCTTTGATTATTTCATCACGGAAAAGAACGCGCATATCACCAAGTTGTACCTGACGGGCGGCAACTCGCTGCTGCAGGGGATCACGGAGGTCTTCGCGAAAAGCCTGGACCTGAAAGTGGAGCGCTGGAATCCTTTCCTTGGGTTGGCTTGCGCCCCAACGGTGTCGGCCAAGGATTTGGAAGCCCAATCGAGTCGCCTGGGGGTCTCCCTCGGCCTTGCCCTATACCATCAATGATCGATATAAACCTTGTTCCGGAAAATCTAAGAAAGAAAAAGAAATCCAGCGCTTTGCCCTCTTCCCTTAATGTCCCCCAGGAGATCGTGGTGGGGTTGGTGGGTGGATTGCTGGCGCTGCTGTTGCTGGTTCATATCGTCCTGCAGTCGGTGATCTTCTTCCAGTTCATCCAGCACGCCCGTTATAATAAGGAGTGGGAGGTTCTTAAACCGGAAAAGGATAACACCGATAAGATCATTTCGGACCTGCGCGTCATGCGGGCGAAGATCAAGGGGATCGAGGGCCTAACCACCGCCAAGCGCATTCTATGGTCCCAGAAGCTCAACAACATCAGCGACAGTCTTCCCCGGGAGATCTGGCTTACCAAGATCTTCTTGGAGGATAAGATCCTGACGGTGGAGGGCAGTGCCGTTTCCAAGAATCAGGACCAAATGGTGAGCGTTGGAAATTTCACGTCGAATTTAAAGGCCCAGAAGACCTTCATGAAGGATTTTTCTTCCCTGGAAGTGGGCGTCATTCAACGGCGCAAGATCCAGGCGACGGAACTTGCGGATTTCTCCGTCACCTCGAAATTAAAATAGCCATGCTGGACAATATCCTCAGTCAACTGCCCAAGGTCGATGAAAAGAACCGGAACTTTCTTTTGGGAGGGGTTCTGATCGTTATCTTCCTTTTGGACTATTTCTTGGTCATGAGCCCGCAGCTCAAGACCCTGCGGACCCTCAACCCTAAGATATCCTCGCTGGCTACGGATATCAAGACCGCCAAAGAAGACATCAAGAAAATTAATCAGTATCGTCAAGAGATCGCCAAGCTCAATGAACAGCAAGAAAAGGCGAACCGGCGCGTTATTACCAATGAAGAGGTCAATTGGGTCCTGGAGTCGATTTCCCGCATGGCCAACGACGAGCACGTGAAGATCGACCAGATCATGCCGCTGAAGGGATCCGAAACGGTGCTTTTGACCAACAAGGACGGGAAGTATTATTCGTTGCCCATCATGGTGAACGCCCGCTGCGGCTATCATGATTTGGGAAGGTTCCTCAATAAGGTCGAGCGGGGCGATGTTTTTCTCAGCATCAACGATTTCTCTTTCGCCGCCAGCGGCGATGACACCTCCCGGCATGTCGCGAAATTGACGTTCAAGGCGGTGGTCTTCGAAAAGACCGAGATCCAGGAGAGCAAATGAGGTTCCTTGGATTGGTATTATCGATCTTGCTGACTTTTTCTGCTTATTTATTTGCAGAAGAAGAATCTTTCGTGTACGATGATCATGACAAAAGGGATCCTTTTTGGCGCTTGGTCTCTCCAAGCGGTGCGATCCTTAGCCTTGACAATGATTTGCAGATTACCGATATGGTGCTGGAAGGCATCATCCAGGATCCGGGCGGCAACAACTTGGCCATCATCAACAGCGTCGTGGTGGGGCCCAATGACAAAATAGGGCTCTTTGTCGTGAGCGAGGTAGGGAAAGACAAAGTGTTCCTGGTCAAAGGGCAAGAAAGTTATGTTTTAAAATTGAAAAAGGAGGAATGAAATGCTAAAAACCGTTACGATGCACTTGGCCGTTATATTTTTGGCGTCCACGATCGCTTGGGCCCAGCCTCAGCAGCCCCAGGCCGCTTCCTCCCAGCCCGCCGATCAGCAAGCTTTGCAGAACGACGTTTCCCTTTCCAAGGAGGGAAACGTGAGCTTGGATTTTAGAGAGGCCGATATCCGCAATGTCCTGCGCATCCTGGCCTACAAGAGCGGTGTGAACATTGTGGCCGGGCCCGAAGTGGTCGGTCTGGTCACGATCCAGCTCAACGATGTCCCGTGGGTGCAGGCGCTGGATGTCATCCTGTCGACCTATGGTTATGGATATGACCGCAAGGGGAACATCATCACCGTTACGACCATCGAGAACCTTAAGAAGCGGCGCGAGGATGCGCAGTTGCTGGCGGACCAGGAACCCCTTTCGACCAAAACGTACCTGTTGAATTATGCCAAGGCCTCCGAAGCGGTCGCTTCCATCGAAAAGATCAAGTCCCCCCGCGGCACGGTCAATTTTGACGAGCGCACCAACTCCCTGATCCTCCGGGATATCCCGGGGAACCTGGAATTGATCGATGATGTCATCAATACCCTCGATAAGACGACCCCGCAAGTCCTTATTGAGGCCAAGATCATTGAGACCGATCTCAACAGCGATGAGAACCTGGGGATCGACTGGGTGGTTGAGGCCACCGCTTCCGGTTCGGCCCGTCCGACGACGTATCCATTTACGACCGTTTCGACGGCTACGAAGTACACGCCTGACCCGATCCCCGCGACCGAGGATGGGTTCTCATACGGCACGTTGAATTTTTCTCAATTGCAGGCGGTCCTGGAACTTTTACGAACGAGGACGGACACGAACATCCTTTCCAACCCGCGTATCGTGACCCTCGACAACAAAAAGGCCAGCATTGTTGTGGGCAGCCAGTATCCCATTCCGACGTATACGTACAACGAGGAACAGGCGCGGCTGCAGGTTTCCGGATGGGAATATATGGATATCGGCGTTATCTTTGACGTGACCCCGCATGTCAATAACGCCGGCGTGGTGACCTTGGAGATCGAGCCCAAGGTGACCGACATTTTGGATTTTGTCACGGTGGAGAACACCTCGTTGCCGCGCTTGAGCAACGAGTCGGCCACTACTCAGGTTTTGATCAAAGATGGACAGACGCTTGTGATCGCCGGTTTGATTAAGGACAAGACTACGGATATCAAGAAAAGGGTTCCGATCCTGGGAGACATCCCGATCTTGGGGCTCGCTTTTCAAAAGTCGGAGAAGAACATCACCAAGACCGATCTTTTGATTTTCTTGACTCCGCACATCATCACCCCGGATGAATAACCTGAGGTCGCCAAGAAGTACGCCGTGATTTCGCAACTTTGCATAAGCGCTCGGAAGGTTTAGGTGTGGTGTGTCCAAAGAGATTTTGATTCATATCCAGGCCAGTGATAGGCGTGTTGCCATCATTGAAGACGGAAAGATCGACGATTTCTTCATTGAGGTAGAACGCTATCAGCCCATCCTGGGTAACATTTACAAAGGTAAGGTCGAGTCGATCCTGCCTTCGATTAACGGTGCATTCGTGGACATCGGCCAGGAACGCAACGGGTTTTTATACCTCACCGATGCCATAAGCCCCCTGATGGAAGAGGAGATTTCCGGTCCCCGGAAATTTCTGGAAAAACTATTCCACTCCAAGTCCTCCAAAGATAATCCCCAAGACCCCCAAGAGGGTTCTAAAGATAACCCCAAAGAGCACCCCAAGGAAGGTCATGAGCGCCACGATCGCCGGCACCACCATCACGAACACAACAAGCCCGCGCCGCTGACCAAGGGCCAGGAGATCCTGGTGCAGGTGGTCAAGGAACCCTTCGGTAACAAGGGCGCACGCCTCACCACGCACATCTCGCTTCCCGGGAGGTTCGTGGTCTACATGCCTTATGATAAGCAGGGAGGTGTTTCGCGGAAGATCGATGACCTGGATGAGCGGCATCGCCTGCGCGACGTCCTGAAGGAATTCACCTTCGCGAGGACCGGCGGGTTCATCGTGCGGACCGCGTCCCTCAAACAAGGCAAAGGCGAACTTGTTCGGGATGCGAAGTTCCTTTCGAAGATCTGGCACCGGATCAAAAAGCTGTCCGATGAGAAGAAGGCCCCCGCTCTTATATATAAGGAATATGACCTGGTCTGGAAGGTGGTGCGCGACCTCTTGACGGATAATGTGGACCGGCTTTTCATCGATTCCGAAGAGGATTTCCACAAGATGCGCAAATTCGTGAACACCCTTATCGGACGCCACATGGTGGGGAAGATCCATCTGTACAAGGATCCGGTCCCCCTGTTCCAGGCGAAGAACGTTTCCCACGAGCTCGAGAAAATCTATGACCCCAAGGTATTCCTTAAGAGCGGCGCTTACATCGTCATTGAGCCGACCGAGGCCTTGACGGTCGTGGACGTCAACAGCGGCAAGTTCAAGGTCAAGGCCTCTCCGGAAGATGCCGCCTTCATGGTCAATATGGAGGCCGCCCCCGAGATCGCCCGGCAGTTGCGTTTGCGGGATTTAGGTGGTATCATTGTCATCGATTTTATCGACATGGGGCGCGATGACCACAAGCGCAAAGTGATCGCCGCCCTGGAAGACGCTCTTTCCAAGGACCATTCCAAGACGGAGGTCAACCGGATCTCGCCGCTGGGGCTCGTGGAAATGACCCGGGCGCGCACCGGCAAGACCATCGAATCGATGACCTTTGAGCCCTGTCCCTATTGTGACGGGCGGGGAAAGGTCCGGATCGTCTAAAATCACCGGTTAAACCATTCCAATTCGAATTTTCAGGAGGTTTTTATGTACGCCATCATCCAGGTAGGTTCTCTCCAGTATAAGATCGCGGAAGGGGACGTCATCTCCATCGAACGGCTTGATAAGAAAGAAGATGAGCAGGTGACGCTCGAGAAGGTTCTCATGTTGGTCGACGGCAAGGACGTCCGCGTTGGCCAGCCCTTTCTTTCCAATATCCGCGTCACCGCCAAGGTCCTCAAACAGGTCAAGGGCGAAAAAGCCCTTTCTTTCAAATATCTGCGCCGCAAGAATCACAACTGGCGTAAAGGTCATCGCCGCCAGTTGACGAATCTCAGCATCACCAAGATCGCGGCCGCATCTTAATTTCTCCTCTATATGATCTTTGTCGATGAAGCGAGGATCTTTCTCAAGGCCGGTGACGGGGGAAAGGGGTGCGAGAGCTTTTATTCGGACAAACGCACGCGTTATCCCAGGCCCGACGGCGGCCATGGAGGGAATGGCGGGGACATTGTGTTCTTGGCCGATGACCGGATCCAGACGCTCCTCGATTTTCGCTTCCGCCAGCACTACAAGGGTATCCGGGGCGGCCATGCCAGTTCCAAGGGCCAGCGGGGCCGCGACGGAGGGGAGCTTCTCCTCAAGGTCCCGGTGGGAACCCTGATCTGGGATGTGGACACGGAACTGCTGATCCGCGATCTGGTCCATCCGGGAGACTCCGTGGTGGTCGCCAAGGGCGGCCGGGGCGGGCGCGGCAATATCCATAACCGTCCGGTGATCCCGCCCGGGATCGGGGAAGAGCGCACCGTCCGCCTGGAGCTGAAGATCATCGCCGATGTCGGGATCGTTGGTTCTCCCAACGCCGGCAAGTCCACCATCATCTCGAACATCTCCAAGGTCCGGTCCAAGATCGCCAATTATCCGTTCACCACCAAACAGCCGATCCTGGGGATCGTCAAGGGGGACAAATTCGATTTCGTGGTGGCCGATCTGCCGGGGTTGATCGAGGGCGCGCATGAAGGCCGGGGTCTGGGGGACCGGTTCCTCAAGCACGCCGAACGCACCAAGATATTGCTGCACGTCATCGATATGGCCGGCTCCGAGGGGCGCGATCCCCTTAAGGATTACGAGGCCATCAATCATGAGCTCGAATCCTACAGCGACGAGCTTTTCATCAAGCATCGCATCCTGGTCGCCAATAAAATGGACCTGCCACAGGCCAAGAACAATCTAAGAAGATTCAAAAGGAAATATAAGACAGCCATCATTCCGGTCTCGGCTTTGGAGAAGGAAGGTCTGGAAGAATTGGTGGATGCGTTAAGGAAGATCCTATGGCAAGAACGTTTCCGCGAAAAATCAAGCGTGTTGTCGTAAAGGTCGGCTCCAGCGTGATCGCCTCCCACCGGGGCAAGGAACGCTCGCCGGTCCTGCGTTCGCTCCTGGAGCAGATCAGCGACCTCAAGAAGCAGGGGGTGGATGTGGTGCTGGTCAGCTCCGGCGCGATCGTGTTGGGAATGGCGGAGATGGGTGTTGCGACACGCCCCACGGAGGTGGCGCAGCTTCAGGCGTTCGCCGCCATCGGCCAGGCGATCCTGATGCGAACCTATTCCGAGCTCTTTAAGGAGAACGGTGTTCACTGCGCCCAGGTGCTCTTGACCTGGGATGATTTCGATAATCGCCTGCGCTTTAACAGCGCGCGACAGACCTTTAATGCCATCCTGCAGCAGAAGGCGGTGCCGATCGTCAACGAGAACGACACGATCGCCGCCGATGAGATCAAGTTCGGGGACAATGACCGTCTTTCGGCGCTGGTCGCGAGCCTCGTTCAGGCGGACCTGCTGATGATCCTCACCGATGTGGAAGGGTTCTATGAAATCAAGGACGGCCAGCCGAAGGTCCTGGAAGAGATCAAGGAGATCACCCGGGAGATCGAAGCCCTGGCCGGCGGCACCTCCAAGAAACACATGTCCCGCGGCGGCATGGTGACCAAGCTCGATGCCGTGAAGATCGCGACCCACGCCAACATTCCCTGCGTCATCGCGGGGGTGGATGCTCCAGCGGTCCTCCAGCGAGTCATTGAAGGCGAACGCCTCGGCACGCTCTTCGTTGAGAAAGAAGCCAAGCTGCTCGCGCGCAAACACTGGATTTCCTTCGGCGCCAAACCCAAGGGCACCATCGTCGTAGACGATGGTGCCCGGGAGGCCCTCTTAAAAGGGGGCCGCAGCCTTCTGTTGCCGGGGGTTGTCTCCTGGGACGGGCATTTCAAGGCGGATGACGTTGTGGTCGTTGTGGACCGCGAGCACCAAGAGCTCGCCCGGGGGGTCACGAACTATTCGGTCTCGGACCTGCACCGGGCCACGGACAAAAAAGGGAAGAAGGAAGTCATTCATTACGATCAGCTGGTCTTGTGTCAAAGGTAAGTCAGATGACCCTCGAAAAAGAGATCGAACAGATCGCCAGATCCGCAAGAACGGCCGCCTACCGCCTGGCCCTCATTTCCAGTGATGAAAAGAATCGGGCGCTCTCGGCGATGGCCGCCGCCCTGCATCGCGAGAAGGACTACCTCAAGAAAGAGAACGAGAAAGACCTGGCGGCGGCCCGAAAAAAGAATTATTCCAAGGCGCTGGTGGACCGTCTGACCCTCACCGATAAGGTCATCGCCGAAATGGCGGAGAGTTTGAAGGCGACCGCGGCCCTCAAGGATCCGGTGGGCGAGGTCCTCTCAACGGTCGAGCGTCCGAACGGACTTCTGATCAAAAAGGTCCGCACGCCCATCGGCGTGGTGGGCATCATCTATGAATCCCGCCCCAACGTTACCAGCGATTGTATCGGATTGTGCCTCAAGTCCGGCAACGCCGCCATCCTCAAAGGCGGCAAAGAGGCGATCTTCTCTAATATAGCGATCTTCCGGGTGCTCAAGAAGGCGCTTGCGGGAAGCTCCGTCCCTGCGGACGCCATCCACCTCATCGAGTCAACGGACCGCAAGGCGGTGCTTTTCCTTTTGGGGCTGGATAAGTATGTAGATGTCATCGTGCCACGCGGCGGTGAAGAGCTGATCCGATTCGTGGCCGAGAATTCCACGATCCCCGTGATCAAGCATTACAAGGGCATCTGTCACACCTACGTCAGCGAGCATGCGGACCTCAACATGGCCCACAAGATCTGCTACAACGCCAAAGTGCAAAAGCCGGGTGTGTGCAACGCCATGGAGACGCTCCTGGTCCATCGTGAATCGGCGATCCGGTTCCTTCCGTTGATGGCCGATGCTTACCGGAAGGCGGGCGTGGAGATCCGGGGATGCCCCATGACCCGCAAGATTGTCAAGCAAGGGGTCAAACCCGCCACGGCCCAAGATTGGGAAACCGAATATCTGGACCTGATCCTTTCGGTGAAGGTGGTCGATAGCCTCAAGGAGGCCATCGACCATATCAACACGCACGGCAGCCACCATTCCGATGCGATCGTCACCGATGATAAGAAAGAAGCGGAAGAATTCCTGAAATCCGTCGACTCGGCCTGCCTTTACGTCAACGCGTCGACCCGTTTTACCGATGGATTCCAGTTCGGCATGGGCGCGGAGATCGGCATCAGCACCGACAAGCTCCATGCCCGCGGTCCCATGGCGCTGGAAGAGCTCACGACTTATAAATACGTTGTTTACGGCAACGGCCAGATCCGGCAATAAGACGAAATGGCGCCTCAACCGAACGTAAAAAAGATTCCAAGCCGTGTGGGCATTTTGGGCGGGACCTTTGATCCGATCCACATCGGACATCTGGTCATGGCCCAGGCGGCGATGAAAAAACTGGGCCTGCAAAAGGTCATCTTTGTTCCGGCGAATCTCCCGCCGCACAAGAATCCCGGCGGAGTGACGCCGGCGCTGCGCCGGCTGGCGATGGTGAGACTCGCGCTCTCTGGGCACCCGCACTTTTCGGTATCTGACTTTGAGATCAACAAGCCCGGCCGATCATATTCGATCGATACGATCCGGCATTTCCGGGAGATGTTCCCCGCAAGGACAAAATTATTCTTCCTGATGGGGCAGGACGCGTTCGAGGGATTGAAAGAATGGAAAGATGTTGCGCAGATCTTCAAACTCGTTCATATTGTCGTTGTCAATCGCCCCGGTTACAAGCCCGATCAGGTCCATCTGCCGCATCATTCGGTCCTGATGCCGGGGATCGACATTGCCTCCTCGGATGTCCGTAACCAGGTGATCGAGGGCAACGCCATCAGCTATCTGGTCCCGCCGAAGGTCGCGGAGTATATACAGAAGCACCGGCTCTATAGGAAAAAACGCTAACAGAAAGGAAGCAGGGATGTCACCAGCAGCTGCGGAGATTAAGTTCGGCACCGATGGGTGGCGGGCCGTTATTGGAGATACTTATACCTTCAAGAACCTGGAAATTCTGACGCAGGCCTACAGTGATTGGGTCAACCGGGATGCGGCCGCGTCCGCCACATCGCCCAAGCGGATCGCCGTCGGATATGACACGCGTTTTCTCTCCAAGGAGTTCGCCCAGGCCGTCGCGTGCGTGCTGGCCGCCAACGGCATCGAGGTGGCGCTTTCGGACCGCTCCATCCCGACGCCGGCGCTCAGTTATGGCGTTACCCGCCTGAAGGCCCTGTCAGGGATCATGATCACCGCCAGCCACAATCCCTATAAGTTTAATGGCTTTAAGATCAAGACGGCGCAGGGGGGTGGAGCTTCCAAAGATATCACCAATAAGGTGGAAGGATATCTTGCCAAATCTCCCGTTCAAAAAGCGAAATTTGAGGCCGCTCAAAAGGACGGCCGCATCCGGATGCAGGATTACATCGCCGATTATCTGAAGTTCATTCGCGGTTACGTTGATCTTAAACGGATCAAAAGCGCGAATTTCCGGGTGATCCTCGATGCCATGCACGGTTCCGGCAACGGCCTCATGGCCAAGGTCCTCGAAGGCACGAAGATCCGGCTCACGCTCATGCGTGATGAGGTCAACCCCTGGTTCGACGGCGCGAAGCCCGAGCCCGTGGTCGAATTCCTGAGCGGCATTTTAGGAAGGATGAAAAAAGAGAAATTTGACCTGGGGCTGGTTCTCGATGGGGACGCCGACCGCATCGCGGCGGTCTCTCCCGGTGGAGAATTCATCCATCCACAAAAGATCCTGGGGTTGCTGGTGCTCCACTTGGTTCGCAATAAAGGACGTAAGGGCGGGGTCGTGACCACGATCTGCGGGACGACGATGATGGGCAATATCGCCAAGAAACTGGGCCTGAAGTTGTACGAAACCCCCGTCGGGTTCAAATACATTTCGGACCTCATGGTGAGCGAGCGGATCGTCGCCGGCGGCGAGGAAGCGGGCGGTATGGGGGTTCAGGACTTTATCCCGGAGCGCGACGGGACCCTGGCGGGCTTGCTGCTGCTGGAGATGATGGTTTACCAGAAGAAGAACATCAAGAAGATCGTTGCCGAGATGGAGAAGGAGTTCGGCCGCTACTATTACGAACGTTTTGACCTCAAGCTTGGTCAAGGGAACTTTGACATCAATGAGGTCAAGCAGATCGACCATATCTTAGGGAAGAAGGTCGTGGACATCAAGGACTACGATGGGGTAAAGCTCATCTGCGAGGACGAAAGCTGGCTCATGTTCCGTCCTTCGGGGACCGAGCCGCTGGTGCGCGCTTACGCCGAGGCGAGGACCGCGAAAAAGGCCAAGGAGCTCATCCGTTACGGGGAGTCTTTCCTAAAAAAGAAATAGACCGTGATCTATTGGATAGGTTATTTTCTCTGCTCCATCTGCAGTGCTCTTTTTTTTCCCCTCCGGGTGACCGGGAGGGAGAACCTTCCGAAAGGCTCCTGCCTTCTTGCCAGCAATCACATCAGCAACCTGGACCCCATCATCGTCGGCCTGGTAACGGGGCGCCGGACCAGTTACCTGGCCAAAGACTCTCTCTTTAAAAAAGGGGTGGCCTGGATCATGTACGGTGTCGGGGCTTTCCCCGTCAAACGCGGCAGCGCCGACATCGGGTCCATCCGGGAAGCCTTACGGCGTCTGGGGCGGGGTGAGCCGTTGGTGGTCTTCCCGGAAGGGACCCGTAAAAAGCAGAACGGGGGAACGCTTACGCCCCATCCCGGGATAGCCCTCATTGCCGTCAAGAGCGGGTGTCCGGTGGTCCCGATCTATGTTAAGGGAGCCGAAAAAGTCCTGCCTCCCGGCTCAAGGTTCCTGCATCGGCACGACGTCGAGGTGATCATCGGGCGAGGCAAGGTCTACCAGCGGTCCCAGCCCATGGAGGACATCGCCCGCCAGATCGTTGAGGATATTTATTCCTTGGCTTAAAAGCCTTGTCCTGTCTTAAGTTCCGGCTCTCTCCAAATCCAGGCCCCGATCCTTCCTTCCCAAGATTTTGTTTGACAAAACAAACTTTTTTGCAATAATTGAGTACTTTGGATTTCCGCAGAAGACGCCGTTTTCTTCGCTTGAGCCAAAGAATTCATTCAAGAAAGAGGTATCAAACAATGGTTGATGACAAGAGATCCGTCATGGCGGAGCTGTACAACAGCACCATGAAAGATATTAAAGAAGGGGAGATCGTCAAGGGAACGGTGGTCGCGGTCAATCTTAAAGAGGTGATCGTCGACATCGGTTTCAAATCCGAAGGGTTCGTGCCCATCGAAGAGTTCCGGGACCGCGATGAACTGAAGGTCGGTCAGCAGATCGAAGTGTTCATCGAATCGATCGAAGATGAGGACGGTCGTTTGATCCTTTCCCGCTCCAAGGCGGAAAAACTTAAAGGCTGGCAGCAGATCGTTGATGATGTCAACGAAGGGGATGTCATCGAAGGCCGCGTGGTCAAAGTGGTCAAGGGCGGATATATCGTCGATGTGCAGGGGGTCGAAGCGTTCCTGCCGATGTCGCTGTCGTCCTTCCGCGGGCTTTCCAACGACGAGATCATGACCCACAAGTACCGTTTCCAGGTCGCCAAGATGAACAAGCAGCGCCGCAACCTGATCCTCTCCCGCCGCGATGTCGTGCAGAAAGAGCGCGAAGAGGTCAAGGCCAAGTTATGGGATGAGCTGGTCAAGGGCCAGCGCCGCGTGGGCACCATCAAGGGCATCACCGATTTCGGCGCCTTCGTGGACCTGGGAGGTATCGACGGGCTCTTGCACATCACCGACATGAGCTGGTCGCGCATCAACCATCCTTCCGAGATCGTGAAGATCGGCGACAAGATCGAAGTGCTGATCCTCGATTTCGACCGTAACAATTCCAAGGTCTCTCTCGGGCTTAAGCAGATCCAGGCCAACCCCTGGGAAGAGGTCTATGGCAAATACCCTTCCGGGACCAAGGTGAAGGGCAAGGTCGTCAACATCATGCCTTACGGGGTCTTCGTCGAGATCGACAAGGGGATTGAAGGCCTCTTGCATTCCTCCGAGATCTCCTGGCAGAAGAAGATGGTCAATCCGCAGGAGATCTTCTCCATCGGGGACAGCATTGAGGTCCAGATCATCAATGTCGATAAGGATTCCAAACGCATTTCCTTGAGCATGAAACAGCTGGAGACCAACCCGTGGCTTGAGGTCTCGCAAAAATATCCCGTTGGAACGAAGGTCCAGGGAAAAGTGCGGGGCTTCACCGACTACGGGGCCTTTGTGGAGCTGGATAACGGTCTCGAAGGCATGATCCATGTTTCCGACATGTCCTGGACCAAAAAGGTCAATCACCCCCAGGAGGTCCTCAAGAAGGGCCAGAGCGTCGAAGTGATGATCCTTGCCGTCGACGGCGAGAATCGCAAGATCACGCTGGGGCTCAAGCAGCTCTCGCCCAATCCCTGGAACGAGATTGCTCAAAAATATCCCGTCGGCACCGAAGTGGCGGCCGAAGTCGTGCTCAATTCCAATTTCGGCGTGTTCGTCAAGCTCGAGGAGGACCTCGAGGCGTTGGTGTACTCGTCTGAGATCGACAAGGCGCAAGCCGCGGCGCTCAAGCCGGGCGATAAGCTGAAGGTTCGCGTCATCAAGGTCGATGTCGAGCAGATGAAGATCGGTGTCAGCGCCAAGCTCGGATAAAGCCACAGCATTTAATTCTTGGGCGAAATCCCGCCGAAGCCCATCCTCTCCCATTGGCCGATGATGGGCTTCGGCGGATAACTTTCCGAAGCAAATTTTCCTCGCGTCGCTATCCCATGGAAAGTGTCATCCAACAGATATCTCGGGGAACAACCGAGATCATCGGCAGTGAAGTCCTGTCGCAAAAAATCGCGCAAGCGGCGAAGTCCCGGCGAAAGCTCCGGATAAAGGCCGGTTTCGATCCGACGGCCCCGGACATTCATCTGGGGCACGTCGTGTTGTTGCGCAAATTACGGCAGTTCCAGGACCTGGGGCACCAGGTTTTCTTTCTCATCGGGGATTTTACCGCGCAGATCGGGGACCCCACCGGTCGCAACGAGCTCCGTCCCCAAATGGACCGCAAGGCCATCGCGGCCAATGCCCGCACCTACAAGGCCCAGGTCTTCAAGATCCTCGATGAAAAGAACACCCAGGTGGTCTTCAACAGCAAGTGGCTCGCCAAGATGAGTTCTGCCGAGATCCTGGAACTCGCGCAACACTCGACGGTGGCACAGATGCTGGCCCGGGCGGATTTCAAGAAACGATTCGAGGAAAAACGGGAGATCACCATACTGGAATTCATGTATCCGCTCTTGCAAGGGTATGATTCGGTGCATTTGAAAGCGGATGTCGAGCTGGGAGGATCGGACCAGAAGTTCAATCTTCTTATGGGGCGGCAGCTGCAGGAAGTTTACGGCCAGTCGCCGCAGGCGGTCGTGATGACGCCGCTTCTGGAGGGGCTCGATGGTGTCCAGAAGATGAGCAAATCCCTGGGAAATTATATCGGCATCAATGAGCACCCGAAGGAGATCTTCGGCAAGGTGATGTCGGTGAGCGACGACCTCATGTGGCGGTATTATGAGCTGTTGACCGATTTTTCTCTTGCGGAAGTTCGTCGTATGCATCCCAAAGAGGCAAAGCTCAAACTTGCTTTTGAGATCGTCCGGCAGTTCCATCCGCTGCCGGAAGCCCAGAAGGCCAAGGGAGAATTCGAAAGAACTTTCAGCCAGCATCAGGTCCCGGAGGATATCCCCGCATTCCGGTTGGGCGAGGAAAAGAGTTCCATTATCGACCTCTTAGTCAAGGCGAACCTGGTGGTTTCCAAGAACGAAGTGCGGCGCTTGCTCAAGCAGGGCGCCATCACCCATGATGGCCAGAAGATCGATGACGAGAACTGGGAGGTCAGGGAGGGCGTGCTGAAGGTCGGGAAACGCCGTTTTCTTAAGCTCGTCAAGGGTGCTTAAAGAGAGCCGTAACCTTAATAGATATAGATAATTAAATACGAAATAAAAACTTGACAAAAAAATACCGCTCCTTTATACTTTGGGTTCAACTTTTATGCCCCGGTTCTTGCCTTTTCAAAATATTCTTGTTGTTGCAAGGGGAGCAGCTCTTTCTGAAGTGTGCCTTGGCCGTTTAATCTTTAATTGCCCCTGTAGCTCAGTTGGTAGAGCACGTCCTTGGTAAGGACGAGGCCACCGGTTCAATACCGGTCGGGGGCTTTCCGAGAGTCCGATTGATTTTTGTATAAGCGATTTCGAATAAAACATGCGCGAAACCATCCAGTTGGAATGTACCGAGTGCCGTCGGTTCAACTACGCCAGTACGAAAGATAAGAAACAGCAACCTGAACGGCTGGAGCTCAAGAAGTACTGTCGGTTTTGTCGAAAACATGTTCTTCACCGAGAGGTGAAGAAGTAATCTTAGGCCTGTAGCTCTAATTGGCAGAGCGACGGTCTCCAAAACCGAAGGTTGCAGGTTCGACTCCTGCCAGGCCTGCAGATTTTGAGGAACATGATCGGTAAAGTTCAAAATTTCTTTTCCGAAGTTGCCGTGGAGCTCAAGAAGGTCTCTTGGTCGACCAGACAAGAGTTGCTTGATTCCACGTGGGTCATTCTCATCAGTTCGGCGATCTTGGGGGTATTCATCGCCATAACGGATTTCGTGCTGTCCAAGCTCGTAGGTCTTATAATTCATTAAATTATGTCGATGAAATGGTACGTTATCCACACTCAAACGGGTGCGGAAGAAAAAGCGAGAGCGGGTTTGGAAAGCCGCATCAAGACCACGGCCCTCAAGACCTTTATCGAAGAGATCGTCGTTCCGACCGAGCAGGTATCGGAGATCCGTGGCGGCAAAAAGCGCATTTCCGCCCGAAAATTTTTCCCGGGATACATTCTTCTGAAGATGGACATGAACAAGGAGAGCTGGTATCTGGTGAAGACCACCCCCGGGATCACCGGATTCATCGGCCACGGCAATACCCCGTCGCCCCTTTCGGATGAGGAAGTGGAAACGATCCTCAAGCGTTCCCAGGAGACCGAAACGAAACCGAGCCCCAAGATCGTTTTCGAGCTTGGGGAGGCCGTGCGGGTCTCCAACGGTCCTTTTTCGAACTTCAACGGGTCGGTGATGGAGGTTTATCCGGACCGGGGCAAGCTCAAGGTGAGCGTTTCGGTGTTCGGCCGTCCGACCCCAATGGAATTGGAATACTGGCAAGTGGAAAAGGTATAGATTCCCATGGCAAAAGAAGCGATCGCCCAAATCAAATTGTATGTTTCCGCCGGCCAGGCGAATCCGGCTCCGCCCGTGGGTCCCGCGCTCGGTCAGCACGGCGTCAACATCATGATGTTCTGCAAGCAGTTCAACGAGCGGACCAAGGGCAAGGAAGGGTTGATCCTTCCGGCCGTCATCACGGTCTATAAGGACAAATCGTTCGATTTCATCGTCAAATCGCCGCCGAGCTCGGTGCTCATCAAGAAGGCCGCTAACCTTGCAAAGGCCTCCGGAACCGCCGGCAAAGAGAAGATCGCCGCCATCACGCGCAAGCAGGTCGAAGAGATCGCCAAATTAAAAATGGAAGACCTCAACACCGCGGACATGGCCAAGGCCGTCTCGGTGATCGAGGGTACCGCCCGCAGCATGGGCATCGAAGTCAAGGGTTAAGCCATGAGTAAACGCATGAAAGAGGCCGCCAAGACCATTGATACGGCCAAGCTCTACACGCTTGAAGAAGCGGTTGCGAACATCGCGAATTTCCCGAAGGTGAAGTTCGACGAATCGGTCGAACTGCATTTTCATCTGAACATCGACACCAAAGAAGGCGAGCAAAGCTTGCGCGGGACCGTTGCCCTTCCTCACGGCACCGGCAAGAAGGTCCGGGTCGCCGTCTTCTGTAAGGGCCCCCAGCAGCAAAAGGCCCAGGACGCCGGAGCCGAGTTCGTCGGAGCGGAAGATCTTATTGATAAGGTCAACAAGGGATTCATGGATTTCGATTGTGTTGTGTCTACCCCGGACATGATGAAGGAGCTCAGTAAGCTCGGCAAAGTGTTGGGCCCCCGCGGGCTCATGCCCAGCCCCAAGACGGGCACCGTAACGATGGATGTGGAAAAGGCCGTCAAGGAAGTCAAGGCCGGCAAGATCGAGTTCAAGATGGACAAACAGGCCGGTATCCACGTTGGCGTAGGGAAAAGATCATTCCAAAGCGAACAAATCCTTAAGAATGCGCAGCAGGTGATCGATGCCATCAATAACGCCAAACCCGCCGCCGTCAAGGGCACGCTCATCAAAAGTCTTTTCTTGACCACCAGCATGGGGCCTGGATTGAAGGTGGCCATATGACAAAGATCGGGCAAGTCTACAGAAAAACCCTGGCCAAGCACGTCCATGAAGGGGTCAAAAGCCGCAACAGCACCTTTGTCATCAGCTACACCGGCGTTTCCGGGCCGCAGATGAACAATTTCCGCAAGGAACTCAAATCCAAGGGCGCCAAAGTCTACGTTTCCCGCAAAAGTATCGCCGGCATCGCGCTCAAAGAGCTCAAATTCGATTCCCTTTCCGAAAGATTGAGCGGCCAGACCGCCTTCATCTGGGCGGATGGCGATTCTTCCGAGATCTCCAAGATTATCATCAAATTTGTCAAAGACACCAAGGGTGGGGTCGTGATCCTTGGTGGGTTGTTGCAGGGCAGCTTATTAGAGAAGGCGGATGTTCAGACGCTTTCCGAGTTGCCTTCTCGGGAAGTCCTTCTGAGTCAATTGCTAGGGGTTATACAGTCGCCGTTGTCACGTTTGGCTGGAGCGCTCAACGCCAAGACCCAGGAGTTGTTGTCTATTTTAAATCAATTAAGCGAACAAAAGGGAGGTAAGTAACATGTCAGAGACAGCCACGGAAAAGAAGGCTCTTTCCCCTAAGCTCGAAGAGGTCGCAAAGGCGATCGAGGTGTTGACCGCTTTGGAACTCTCCGAACTTGTAAAGGGGCTGGAAGACCGGTTCGGGATCAAGGCCGCTGCTCCAATGGGGGGCATGATGATGGCCGCTCCGGGAGCTGGTGGTGCCGCCGCCGCTCCGGCTGCAGAAGCCAAGGACTCGTTTGATGTGGTCCTCAAGGAAGCCGGTACCAACAAGATCGCCGTCATCAAGGAAGTCCGCGCGATGACGAACCTGGGTCTCAAAGAAGCCAAGGACCTCGTTGAGGGTGCTCCAAAGACCGTCAAGGAAGCCGTACCGAAGGCCGAAGCCGAGGATCTCAAAAAGAAACTCGAAGCGGCCGGTGCCAAAGTCGAGCTCAAGTAATCGGGATCGACCAAAACGGTTAAACCCTGCCGGTCGGCAGGTTCACTTAAACGGTTTTTGAGCAGTTCTTAACGGGAAGTCCTTGAACTTATGCAAAAAAAGACCTTCAGGAATTTCAGCAAGTTTCAGGATAATTTCGAGCTTCCGCAGCTCCTTGATATCCAGTTAGAGTCCTACAAAGCCTTTTTGCAGCGGGACACTGCGCCGGAAAAGCGGGGGGATCAGGGGCTCGAAGAAGTCTTCCGCGAAGTCTTTCCTCTGGAAAGCTACGACGGGCAGATCCGCCTCGAGTACATCAGCTTTACGCTCGGGAAAGAGAAGTATTCCTGTTTCGAATGTCAACGCCGGGGCATGACCTATTCCGCTCCCTTAAAGGTCAAGCTTCGCTTGATCACCCCCGTTGACATCAAAGAACAGGAAGTCTATTTCGGCGATTTCCCCCTTATGACGGATACCGGGACCTTTATCATCAACGGCGATGAGCGCGTGGTGGTCTCCCAGATCCAGCGTCCGCCGGGCGTTTCTTTCGAGGAGGAATTGCATCCCACGGGCAAGAGCATCTATCACGGACGGATCATCCCTTCCCGGGGCGCGTGGTTCGAGATCAAATACGACCTCAATGACGTTCTGCTGGCCTATATCGACCGTAGGCGCAATTTCCCCGCCACCCAGATCCTGCGGATCATGGGGCTTTCGAGCAATGAGGACATGCAGCAGATGCTCGGGGAAGATTTCGCCAAACTGAAACCGACGATCGATAAGGACCACACTAAGAATAAGGAAGAGGCCCTTTTGGATTTTTACCGGAAGATGCGCCCCACGGAACCGGCGACGGTGGAAGTGGCGGACAACCTGTTCTTCCGTTTGTTCTTTGACCCGAAACGCTACGATCTGAGCAAGGTCGGCCGGCATATCATCAACCGTAAACTGGCCACCGACGTCCCGATGGATAATCGCGTACTGGACATCCGGACCGTCATCGCCGTCATGCGTTATCTCGCCGGGCTTCGGGAAGGCAAAGGGGAGACCGATGACATCGACCACTTGGGCAACCGCCGCATCAAAAGCGTCGGGGAACTTGTCCAGAATCAGGTTCGCATCGGTTTGGCCCGTCTCGAGCGTTCCATCAAGGAACGCCTGGTGGTCATGAGCTCTTTCGAGAATCTGACCGCGCATCACCTGGTCAATTCGCGTCTGTTCAGCAACCAGATCCAGGATTTCTTCGCCCGTTCGCAGTTGTCGCAATTCATGGATCAGGTCAATCCGCTCGCCGAGATGACCCACAAGCGCCGTTTGAGCGCCCTGGGCCCCGGCGGCCTTTCCCGCGAGCGCGCCGGTTTCGAGGTGCGTGACGTCCATCCCACTCACTACGGCCGGGTGTGTCCCATTGAAACGCCGGAAGGTCCGAACATCGGTCTGATCGCCTCTCTTTCCACCTGCGCCCGCGTCAATGAATTGGGTTTCATCGAAACCCCTTATCGCAAGGTCATCGAAGGAAAGGTTACGAAGCGGATCGAGTATCTCACCGCGGATGTCGACCAGGATAAGTATATCGCCCAGGCGAATTCTCCCATCGATAAGGAAGGCCACTTTCAGGAAAGAGATGTTGCCTGCCGCTTCAAGACCGATTTCCCCAAGTCTCGGCCGGATAAGGTCGATTACATGGATGTTTCGCCGAAGCAGCTGGTATCGGTGGCGACCTCGCTTATTCCTTTTTTGGAGCATGACGACGCCAACCGCGCCCTGATGGGTTCCAACATGCAACGGCAGGCGGTTCCCTTGATGGAAACGGAAGTGCCGTTCGTCGGGACCGGCATGGAGCGAAAGGTCGCTCAGGATTCCGGG
>JAHFFX010000106.1 GCA_023247755.1 Candidatus Omnitrophota bacterium
TTCATCGGTGCGTTCGGGCGGGATCACGGCCAATGTCAAATACGCCGCCGAGTTCATTTACGAGAACCTGCAAGCGCAGAACAATGTCATCCATGAGAGCTATCGCTCCGGGGTGAAGAAGCTTTTGTATTTTTCCGGTTCCTGCGCCTATCCTCGGGAAGCGCGCCAGCCGATTCCCGAAGAAAGTCTGCTCACCGGGCCGCTCGAGATGACCAGCGAGCCCTATTCGGTCGCCAAGATCGCCGGCTTGAAGCTCTGCCAGGCGTACCGCCGGCAGTACGGGTTCGACGCGATCGTGGCGGTGCCGGCGACGATCTACGGTCCCGGCAGTGACACGGAGCTTGAGACCGCGCACGTGATGGGTGCGCTCATCGGAAAATTTTGCCAGGCCAAAGCGCTGGGGCAGAAGGCCGTGGTGGTCTGGGGCACGGGCAAGCCCCGGCGGGAGTTCCTGTATTCCGACGATTTCGTGCGGGCCTGTCTTTTTCTCATGGATCGTTATGCGGACGCGGAAATGATCAATGTGGGCTGCGGTTACGACGTTTCCATCCGGCAGCTGGCGGAAATGATCAAGGAGATCGCCGGCTTCACCGGCAAGATCGTTTACGACCGGACCAAACCCGACGGCACGATGCGCAAATTGGTCGATAACCGCCGCCTGAACCGCCTGGGGTGGAAGCCCCGAGTGGGGCTCGCGGAAGGGATCCGTAAGACGTATCTGTGGTATGTGAGTTCGAAGAAAAACAAGATTCGTGACCCGTGATCCGTGCCTCGTGACCCGTCAATGAGCCACGGGTCACGTGCCACGAGCCACTACTCAAGGAGTTTCTAATGAAGATTCTAATCACCGGCGGGGCCGGGTATCTGGGTTCAGTGATCGCGCCCAGATTTCTCAACGAGGGGCACCAGGTCGTCGTTCTCGACAACTTCATGTACAACCAGACGCCTTTGCTGGATTGCTGTCATGACGAAAAATTTACCGTCGTTCGCGGGGACGCGCGCGACAAGGACCTCGTGAAAAAACTTATGAAGGACACCGACGCGATCTTCCCGCTGGCCTGCCTTACCGGCGCGCCCCTGTGCACCAAAGACCCGTGGGGCGCGCAGACGATCCTTTTCGATGCGGTCAAACTCGTCGTGGACCTTTCGAGTAAAGACCAGATGATCGTTTTCCCAACGACCAACAGCGGTTACGGCGTGGGGGAGAAGGGAAAGTTTTGCACCGAAAAAACGCCCTTGCGGCCGGTTTCCCTATATGGGAAGCTCAAGGTCCAGGCCGAAGAGGTCATCCTCGCCTCGGGCCACGGGATTACGCTGCGGCTGGCGACGGCGTTCGGTTTGAGCCCCCGCATGCGGCTGGACCTCCTGGTCAACGACTTCACCTATCGCGCGGTCAACGACCGCTTCGTGGTGCTTTTTGAGGCGCATTTCAAGCGCAACTATATTCACGTGCGCGACGTCGCCAAGGCCTTCCTGCACGCGGTCAATCGTTTTGACAAGATGAAGAATGAACCCTATAATGTCGGTTTAAGCGACGCCAATCTGAGCAAGGCCGAGCTGTGCGAGGAGATCAAGAAGCACGTCCCGGAATTCTATTTCGTCGAATCCAAGATCGGCCAGGACCCCGACAAGCGCGATTACATCGTCAGCAACGAGAAGATCGAGAAGGCCGGTTTTAAACCGGATGTGTCGCTGTCGCAAGGGATTAAGGAGCTTGTGAAGGGGTATCAGATTGTTAAAAGGAACCAGTTCGCGAACGTGTAAGAAAGTCACCAGTCACAGGTCACAAGTCACAGCAAAATTTATGGTGACTTGTGTCTTGTGACGTGTGACTTAAGAAAAACAAATCCATGCCCAAACAGCTCGACGTCCTCTTCGTCCATCCCAACGCCGCCCACAAGATCTACCAGGATCTCGCGAAGGATTTCTCGGCGATCGAACCTCCCATCTGGGCGGGGATGCTTGCCTCCCACTGCCGCGCCCAAGGATTGGGCGTCGACATCCTGGATTGCGAAGCCCTGCACCTGACCGATGAGGAATCGGCCAAAAAGATCAAGGAAGCCAACCCGAAACTTGCGTGTTTCGTCATTTACGGCCAGCAGCCTTCCGCCAGTTCCCAGAACATGGAAGGATCGGTGTCGCTCGCCGATGAGGTCAAAAGACTTTCCCCCGCCCAGAAGGTCCTTTTTGTGGGCGGGCACATCGCGGCCTTGCCGCGCGAAGTTCTGGAACGCCACGCGAGCGTCGATTTCGTCTGCCAGAACGAAGGGGTCTACACGATCTCCACGCTGCTTAAGACGAATCTTACGGACGGCTTGGGCAAGGTCGCGGGCCTGGGATACCGTGAGAACGGGGGTGTTGTTCTCAACCCGCCGTCGCCCATCGTCGCCAAAGAGGACCTGCCGCGGGACCTTCCCGGGGTCGCCTGGGACCTGCTCCCTATGAAGAACTATCGCACGGCGCTGTGGCACGCGCTTCCCAATAAAAGCGTGCGCCAGCCGTTCGCGGCGCTGTACACCAGCCTCGGCTGCCCGATGAAATGTTCCTTCTGCATGATCAACATCATCAACCGCCAGGAGAACGAATACTCCGACGGCAGCGCGGTCTTCCGCTACTGGGACCCCGAGTTCATCATCCGTGACTTCGACAAGTTCGCCGAAATGGGGATCGTGAACATCAAGATCGCCGATGAGCTGTTCGTCCTCAATCAGAACCATTTTATGAAACTGTGCGATCTGATCATCGCACGCGGCCACAAGTTCAATATCTGGTGTTACTCGCGGGTGGACACGGTCAAGGAACCGTTCCTGGAGACGCTTCGGAAGGCTGGCGTCACTTACCTGGCGCTGGGGATCGAGTCGGGCAACACCAAGGTCCGCAAGGACGTGACCAAGGGCCGCTTCGAGGACGTCGACATCCGCGGGGTGGTTGCGAAGATCCGCGATCACGGCATCAATGTCGCCGCCAATTACATTTTCGGCCTGCCCGAGGACGACCATGACAGCATGCAGCAGACCTTGGACCTTTCGCTTGAGATGTGCACCGAGATGGCCAATTTCTATTCGGCGATGGCGTATCCGGGGAGCCCGCTGTACGGGATCGCGCGCAAAGAGCATTGGAAACTTCCCGCGACCTATGCGGGATTCTCGCAGCATTCGTATTACACGCAGCCCTTGCCGACGAAGTATCTCAGCGCCGAGGAGGTGCTGGAATTCCGCGACAAGGCATGGCTGGCGTACCACACGAACCCCAAATTCCTGCAACTGTTGACTACCAAGTTCGGCGCCGTCGCCGCTGAAGAGACCCTCAAGTCCACCAAGATCAAGCTCAAGCGCAAGATCCTGGAAGAAAAGCAGAAGGTGCACACCGCATGATCATCAGCCGAACCCCTTTTCGCGTCTCGTTCTTCGGAGGCGGCACCGATTATCCCGGGTGGTTCAAGGACCACCAGGGCGCGGTCATCGCCACCACCATCGACAAGTACTGCTACATCACCTGCCGGCTGCTGCCGCCGTTCTTCGAGCATAAATCCCGCATCATCTATTCCAAGATGGAGCATGTAAAGACCATCGATGAGATCGATCATCCTTCGGTGCGCGAGTGCCTGCGGTTCATGGAGATCAAGGACGGAGTGGAGATCCATCACGACGGGGATCTCCCGGCTCGCACCGGGCTGGGTTCAAGCTCGTCGTTCACCGTGGGGTTCTTGAACAGCCTCTATGCGCTCAAGGGGAAGATCATCAGCAAGGACACGCTCGCCCGACAGGCGATCTATATCGAACAGAAGATGTGCAAGGAGAACGTCGGCTGCCAGGACCAGGCGTCGGCCGCCTTCGGCGGCCTCAATTACATCGAATTCGGCGGGAACCGGCACCTTCTGGTGCAGAAGGTCACGATCCCCTGGGAAAAGAAGCGGCTGCTGGAATCGCACCTCATGATGTTCTTCACGGGTTTTTCGCGTAACGCCTCCGAGATCGCCGGACACCAGGTCAAGAACATCCCCAAGAAGCAGAAGGAACTGAAGGCGATGTACCAGATGACCGTGGAGGCGATGCGGATCCTCAACAGCAATAACGGGCTCTTGTCGCTGGGGCGATTGCTCCACGAAAGCTGGAAGCTCAAGCGCAGCCTTTCGGACAAGATCACCACGCCCCTCATCGACGAGATCTATCTGACCGCCCGGCGCGCCGGGGCCGTGGGAGGGAAGGTCTTGGGCGCCGGCGGCGGCGGGTTCGTCCTCATCTTCGCCGCGCCGGAAAAGCAAAAGCTGATCCGGCGCAAGCTCCGCAAGTTCCTCGAGATCCCGTTCCGTTTTGAAGACCTGGGAAGCCAGATCATTTTCTATCAGCCCAACAGCGGCAAGGTCAGTTGAGTAACCTTATATCCGATGGACGAGGAATGACGGATGAAAACGTCTTTCAGTCTATCTTCCCTCTTCCATCGTCCCTCATCCCTCGGTGATCGGAATGGACATCCACCAAATCGATGTGGCGATCCTCTGCGGAGGATTGGGTATGCGGCTCCGCCCGGAGGTGGGGGACACCCCGAAGGTCATGGCGCCCGTCGGCGGACATCCGTTCCTCGATATCCTCGTGCAGCAGGTCGCTGCCTATGGATTTGAGCGGGTGATCCTGATGACCGGATACAAGGCGGATGTGGTCGAGGAGTATTTCCGGGCGAAAAAGGGACTGCGGTTCGAATTCTCGCGGGAAGACGAACCGCTGGGGACCGGCGGGGCGCTTAAGAACGCCCGGCCGTTGATCGTAAGCGATCCGTTCATTGTCCTCAACGGCGATTCCTTTTGCTCGATCAATTTCACCAGTTTCCTTTCCTTTCACCGCGGCCAGCGGGCCGTGGCGACCATCGCCGTTGCCGAGGCCGATGATAAGACGGATTATGGTTCGATCGAAATGGATTCTCAGGGCCAGATCGTCCAGTTCCGCGAGAAAGAGAAGACCGCCTCGGGCAGTGTCGGCTTTGTCAATGCCGGCATTTATTGTTTTTCCCAGGACATCTGGAAACGGTTCCCCTCGGTGGGAAAATTCTCGCTCGAGAAAGACCTGTTCCCCGGGCTCGCAGGGCATGACGCCTATGGATACGTGGTCGAGGAACCGTTCATGGATATCGGTACGCCCGAGCGCTACCATGAGGCCATGAAATATCTTAAGAAAAAAGGATAGTCGTGAAGAACCCCACCATCGCCCAAAAGGTCCGATATAAAGTTCCCTTTGGAACGGTCTCGATCACGCCCGAAGCGCGGACGCTCATCAACCGGGCCCTGGCCACCAAGATGGTCACCAACGGCCGGTATGTCCGCGAGTTCGAGGAACGCTTCGCGAAGACCTTCGGCGTGAAGTACGCGGTCGCGGTGTCGAGCGGGACCGACGCCGACGCCCTGGCCTGCGCGGTGCTCTACGACCATGGCGCGGCCCGCGGCGATGAGATCATCATCCCATCGTTCACCTTCGTCGCCACCGCCAACGCCGTCCTGCAGGCGGGATTCACGCCGGTGTTCGTCGATGTGAAATTGGAGACCTTGAACATCGATCCCGACCGGATCGAGGCGGTGATCACCCCGCGGACCCGGGCCATCATGCCGGTGCACCTGATGGGCAAGTCCGCCGAGATGGACAAGATCATGGCCATCGCCAAGAAACACAAGCTCTTCGTCATCGAGGACGCGGCCGAGGCGCATGGCGCCGTGTATAAGGGAAAGCGGATCGGCGCCATCGGCGACCTGGCGGCCTTCAGTCTTTATGCCGCCCACATCGTGACCACCATCGAAGGGGGCATGATCATCACCAACAATGCCGCGACCTATGAGGCCCTGCGCAGCCTGCGCAACCACGGCATGGTCGGGAAATTCACTTACCAGCGTATCGGTTTTTCCGCCAAGATGAACGAGCTTGAGGCGGCGGTCGGGATCGGGGCGCTTAAGATCTTCAAAAGAATCCTTTCCACCCGCCACCGCAACATGCTCTACCTCATCAAGGCCTTCGAACGGTTCGACGAATTCTTCCTGCCCTTTAAGGAGGAAGCTTACGAAAAGCTTGGCCCGCACGCTTTTCCCATCACGCTGCGCCAAGGTGTCGGTTTCACCAAGGACCAGTTCGCGCAATACCTCGATAAGAACGGGGTGGACTCGCGCAACCTTTTCTATTCGATCCCGACCCAGTGCCCGAGCTACGCCTTTCTGGGGCATCGGCTCGGCGATTTTCCGAATTCCGAATATCTTTCCGACCACGGCATCCACATCGGTGTCCATCAGGACCTCGGTGTGCCCGAACTCAAGCATGTGGTGCAGGTGGTGGAGAGGTTTTTGAGGAACATTAAATAAGTCACCCGTCACAAGACACCGGTCACCACACAATTTATGGTGACCGGTGACTTGTGACCCGAAGAGTTCTCCGGGTCAAAATGAAGATTGCCATCAATTGCCGCTCCTTTCTCACCAAACAATACACCGGCATCGGCCGCTATGCCGATCATCTGATCCGGTCGTTGAGCGAGATCGACACCGCCAACGCGTATTCTCTTTACGCCCCTAAGGGACTCTTCGATTTCAAACGCCAGCTTCCCGAGATCCAGGCCAAGAATTTCACTTTGCTGGTAGATCGTTTCAACAAGGGGGTCCGGGAAACCGTCGGTCCCGTCGACATCTATCACGCCCCGAGCCTCGAGGACCTGCCCGAAGGGATCGCCCGCACCGTGGTCACGGTGCACGATGTCATTTTTAAGAGTTTTCCCGAAGGGCATACCGAAGAAACGATCGTCACCTCCGAGCGGCAGATGAAGGGGATCGTCCAGCGGGCGCGGCGCATCATTTGCTGTTCCAAAAGCACGCAGCGCGACCTCAAACGCTTTTATAACGTCGAGGACGACCGGCTGCGCCTGGTCTACCAAGGCGTCGACAAGGACATGTTCTACGTGCTCAACGAGAGCGAACGCGTCTTCGCCCGGGGTGTCCTCAAAAAATACGCTGTTACCGAGCCGTTCCTGCTTTTTGTCGGGACCATCGAGCCGCGTAAGAACCTTTTGAACCTTTTGAAGGCCTACGCCATCTTGCGGGAAGCCGGGACGTTCACGGGTCCGCTGGTAGTGATCGGCGCGATGGGCTGGAAGAACGATGCGGTCGGCCAGACCGTCACGGACCTGCACCTGGAAAAGCATGTGCGGTTCCTGGGATTCCTGCCCAATCACGAACTGCGCTGCTTCTACAATCTTACCGAGGTCTTTGTTTTTCCATCGCTTTATGAAGGTTTCGGTTTTCCGATCCTGGAAGCGATGAGCTGCGGGGCGATGGTGGTGACCTCGAACGTATCTTCCTGCCCGGAAGTAAGTGGAGATGCGGCGCTCCTGGTGGACCCGCATCAGCCCGGGTCCATCGCCCAGGCGATCGGCATCATCGTTTCGAACGATCATCTCCGCTCCCAACTTAAAGAGCGTTCGGTCAGGCGCGCGGCGGAATTCTCGTTCCTGGAGACCGCCCGGCAGACGCTGAAGGTGTACCAGGAACTCATGTAAAAACTTTGGGGTGACCCAGTGCCCCGGGAACCCTGGGACCCAGCAGGAATTTCCTGGGTCACCGGGTCTCTGGGCCGCCGGGCCGCTTACAAGAATATGAAAATCTCCGGCTTCACCATCGTCCGCAACGCCCTCAAGTATAATTACCCGGTGGTCGAGTCCATCCGTTCCATCCTGCCGATCGTCGACGAGTTCGTCGTCAACGTGGGCGATTCGGAGGACAAGACGCTCGAGCTGATCCGGTCCATCGGGGACCCCAAGATCCGCATCATCCAGAACCGCTGGGACATGTCCATGGGCAAGGAAGTGCTTTCCCATCAGACCAATCTGGCGCTGAAGGAATGCCGCGGCGACTGGGCGTTCTATCTGCAATCCGATGAAGTCGTGCATGAGGACGATCTCCCGAAGCTCGAGTGCTGGATGCGGCGCTATTGCAACGACAAAAGCGTGGACGCGCTGCGTTTTCAATGGCTGCATTTCTATGGAAGCTATTTCCGCTACCGGATCGACAGCGGCTGGTACCAGAAGCAGGACCGCGTCGTGCGTAACAACGGCGAGATCGTTTCAGTGGGCGACGCCTACGCGTTCGCGCGCCGGGACGGCCGTCCTCTGCGCAGTCCGCGGACGGGATGTTTCATCTACCATTACGGCTGGGTCCACGCCACCGACATGATGACCCAGAGACGGGTCAATGCCGAGGCGATCGGGTTCACCACGCTCGCCGGCGAGGAGCGCAGCGACGATTATTCCTTCGGCGACCTGAGCCGTTTCCCGGCGTATTTCGGCACACACCCGGCGGTGATGAAGGAGCGCGTCAAGGTCCACGCGGTCAGCCAGGAAGATTATGAGGCGCTTCGCAGGAAATACTGGTGGAGCCCGTTGCGATTGTTCAAGATCCGCTACAAGACCGGCAAAAGGGTCAAGGCCCGGATCTCCTGAAAAGAAAGGAAAAGCGATGTTAAAGTATATAATGATTTTATCGGCGGTATTATTGTCTTGTCGGAGCGTCTATGCCGAGGAGCCGGCTGCCGCTGCGGCGCCCCATGTTATTCTGGAAACTTCCTTGGGCAACATCGAGGTCAGGTTGTTCCCGAACGTGGCGCCCAAGGCCTGCGAGAATTTCCTGACGCACGTCAAGGAGGGCTACCATGACAACAACAATTTCATCCGCGTCGTTCCCGGTTTCGTGATCCAGGCCGGCGACCCGACGAACCGCGGCGATGGGGGCAAAAGCATCTGGGGGGAGCCGTTCGATGTGGAAGCGTCTTCGGACCTCCTTTACGACCGGCCGGGGATGCTTGGCTACGCCAACC
>JAHFFX010000107.1 GCA_023247755.1 Candidatus Omnitrophota bacterium
CATCCTCGTCGGAAAAGTGACCCCGAAGAGCGAAAAGGAACTTTCTCCGGAAGAGCGGCTCCTGCGCGCCATCTTCGGCGAAAAAGCCGCGGACATCCGGGACACCTCGCTTACCCTTCCTCCGGGCATCGAAGGCGTGATCGTTAACGTCGAGGTCTTTCAGCGCAGCGAACGCGGCCGTAAATCCAAAGAGGACAAGGGCAAGGAGCTGCAGACGATCCACAAGATCAAGGAATACTATAAACAGGAGATCGAGTTCATCGAGAGCGAAAAGGAAAAAAAGCTCAGCCGGCTCCTGGGTGTTGATAGGAAGAAGTTCGCCAAGATGGATCCCGACAGCTACGGCAATGACGATGAGGTCCGTCAGACCCTGGAGTTCTTTAACGACAAGATCCGCGAACTCGTGGAGGAAGAGGAGCAGGAGATCGACCGCGTCAAGCGCGGGGATGAGCTTCCGGCCGGAGTTCTTAAGCGGGTCGTCGTCTATGTGGCCACCAAACGCAAGCTTTCCGAGGGTGACAAGATGGCCGGACGCCACGGTAACAAGGGTGTCGTTTCCCGAATTCTGCCGGAGGAGGACATGCCGTTCCTTCCCGATGGAACTCCGGTGGACATCGTGCTCAACCCCCTGGGTGTGCCTTCCCGTATGAACGTGGGGCAATTACTTGAGACCCATTTGGGATGGGCCGCCCGGGTGCTGGGATTCCACGCGGAAACCCCGGTCTTCAACGGGGCCACGGAAGAAGAGATCCGCGGACTTCTGAGAGAGGCCAGTCTTCCCGAAGAGGGCAAAGCGGTCGTCAACGACGGGTTCACCGGGTTGCCCTTCGACCAAAAGGTGACCGTGGGATACATCTATATGCTCAAGCTCATTCACCTGGTCGATGAGAAGATCCACGCCCGTTCCATCGGTCCATATTCTCTGGTGACGCAGCAGCCGTTGGGCGGCAAGGCGCACTTCGGCGGGCAGCGGTTCGGTGAAATGGAAGTCTGGGCGCTGGAAGCTTATGGAGCCGCTTACACGCTGCAGGAGATGCTGACCGTCAAGAGCGACGACGTGATCGGTCGCAGCCGCATCTACGAAGCGATCGTCAAAGGCGAACAGAAGCTTGTTCCGGGGGTCCCCGAATCGTTCAACGTTCTGGTCAAGGAATTGCAGGGACTGTGTCTCGATATCCGGATGGAAAAGGGAGATAAGGGACAAGGGGCGGTTGCCGCACCTCTCGACGAGGAAACCGCCGAAGAGAAGGTTCCCGAAGAAACCGGCAAGGATAAGAAAAAGTAAAATCTATGTATATCCCCAATCAAGACAAGATCACCATCAAGATCGCCTCGCCGCAGATCATTCGTTCCTGGTCCACGGGGGTGGTGAAGAAAGCGGAAACGCTCAATTACCGCACGCTCAAGCCGGAGAAGGACGGCCTTTTCTGCGAGAAGATCTTTGGGCCGGTGCGCGACTGGGAATGCAACTGCGGAAAATATAAAGGGATCAAGTTCAAGGGGATCACCTGTGATCGCTGCGGGGTCCTCGTGACGCGTTCCTCGGTCCGTCGCGAACGGATGGGGCACATCGAATTGGCCTGTCCGGTCACCCACATCTGGTTCTATAAAGCGGTGCCTTCCCGGTTGTCGGCCCTCATGCAGGTCGGCCTGCGGGACCTCGAGAAGCTCATCTATTATGAGGAATACGTGGTCATCGATCCCGGAACGACTCCGCTCAAGAAACGCGAATTCCTTTCCGAAGAGAAATATCAGGAGTGCCTGACGAAATACGGCGGCACCTTCAAGGCGAAGATCGGCTCCGAAGCGGTTCGTGACATCCTTAAGGAATTGGAACTGGGCGCTTTGTGCAAGAAGCTGCACAAGGAACCGGAAAAGGCCAACCCCGCCGGCACCAACGCCAAGAAGATCGCCAAGACCCTCAAGATCGCCGAGGATTTCAAGGCTTCCGGCAATGCCGCGGACTGGATGGTCCTGGAAGTGCTTCCGGTCATTCCGCCGGACCTGCGTCCGCTGGTCCCCCTCGAAGGCGGCCGTTTCGCCACTTCCGATCTCAACGATCTCTATCGCCGGGTCATCAACCGCAACAATCGTCTGAAAAAACTTCTCGACCTGAAGGCGCCGGAGATCATCATCCGCAACGAAAAGCGCATGCTGCAGGAAGCGGTCGACGCGCTTTTGGACAACGGCCGTCACGGCCGACCGGTGCTGGGCTCCGGGAACCGTCCTCTGAAATCCTTGTCCGACATGCTCAAGGGCAAGCAGGGCCGTTTCCGCATGAACCTTCTGGGTAAGCGTGTGGATTATTCCGGCCGGTCGGTCATCGTGGTCGGACCGGATCTGCAGCTCCATCAGTGCGGTCTGCCCAAGAAGATGGCCCTCGAGCTTTTTGAACCGTTCATCATCCGCAAGCTACGGGAAAAGGGTTTTGTGCATACGATCAAGGGCGCCAAGCGCATGGTGGAACGCGCCAAGATCGAGGTTTGGGACATCCTGGATGAGGTCATCAAGGACCATCCCATCATGCTCAACCGCGCCCCGACCCTGCACCGCTTGAGCATTCAGGCGTTCCAACCGGTCCTGATCGAAGGCAAGGCCATCAAACTGCATCCGTTGGTGTGCGCCGCCTTCAACGCGGACTTCGACGGCGACCAGATGGCGGTGCACGTCCCGCTCTCGCTGGAAGCGCAGATCGAGTGCCGTCTGCAGCTGTTGAGCGTCAATAATATCTTTTCACCGGCTGATGGCCGTCCCTTGATCGCTCCGACCCAGGACATCGTTCTGGGTCTTTATTATTTGACGAAGGACAAGCCGGCCCCCAAAAATCAGGGACAGGAAACCCTTTTCGGCAGCCGCCAGGAAGTGATGATCGCTTTTTACGACGGACTGATGGATCTTCATACCCGCATTAAGCTCAAGCTCGAAGATTCCGTTTGGGGAGAAGAGAAGCCTTCGTTGGTCATTTCGCAGGAAGAGGGCACCGCCATCGAACAAAAAACGGCGACCAGGTCCCAGATCATTGAGACGACGGTTGGGCGGGTCATGCTCAATGAGATCCTGCCGAAGGGCTTCGGTTACGTCAACCAGACGATGGATAAGAAGAAGATCGGGGCGGTCATTTCCGATTGCTATAAGCGCTTTGGCCAGCACGCGACCGTCGTGCTTCTTGATAAGCTCAAGGAGCTCGGTTTCAACTCCGCCACGCTGGCCGGCATTTCCATTTCCATTGACGACCTTACCATTCCGCAGGAAAAAGAAGAAGCCCTCAAGTCGGCCAAGCAGGAAGTTTCCAAAGTGGAAGACCAGTACCGCAAGGGTATCATCACCGGCCGGGAGCGCTACAACAAGATCATCGACGTCTGGACCCATACGACCGAAAAGATCTCGGACATGGTGTTCAAGCAGATGGAAGGGTTCAACCCGGTGTTCATCATGGCGGATTCCGGCGCGCGCGGTTCGCGTCTGCAGATCAGACAGCTTTCCGGCATGCGCGGCCTCATGGCCAAGCCGTCCGGTGAGATCATTGAGAACCCGATCACGGCGAGTTTCCGGGAAGGCCTAACGGTCTTGGAGTATTTCATCTCGACGCACGGCGCCCGTAAGGGTCTGGCGGACACCGCTCTTAAGACCGCGGACGCCGGTTATCTGACCCGCCGTTTGGTCGACGTTTCTCAAGAGGTCGTCATCAACGAGCCGGATTGCGGCACGCTTAACGGAATCACTGTTGCGGCGATCATCGAAGGCGATGAGGTCGTCGTCAGTCTTAAGGAAAGAATCATTGGGCGGGTGGCCTTGGACAGCATCGTGGACGTCGTCACCGACCAGCAGGTGGTGGAAGCGGGCGAAGATATTTCCGAAGAAAAAGCGGACATGATCGAGCAGTTGGGTATCGAAAAGGTGAGGATCCGCAGCGTTCTTACCTGTGAGACCGATCGCGGGGTTTGCATCCGCTGCTATGGCCGCAACCTTGCGACCCAGCGCATGGTGGAGATCGGAGAAGCCGTGGGGACGATCGCCGCGCAGTCGATCGGCGAACCCGGTACGCAGTTGACCATGCGGACCTTCCACATCGGCGGCACCGCCAGCCGCACCATCGAACAATCCTATTTGCGCGCCAAGAACAAGGGCGCCGTCAAATATCACCAGTTGCGCGTTGTCGAGAAGAGCGATCAGTTCATCGTCCTTAACCGCAACGGTTCCATCAGCATCAACAACGAATTCGGACGCGAGTTCGAGCGTTATCAGCTTCCGCAGGGCGCCACCATCAAGATCGCCGACGGGGCGAACGTTAACAAGGACGAGATCTTCGTCACTTGGGATCCGTACACCATTCCGATCATCACCGAGGTCAAGGGTACCGTTAATTTCGAGGACCTTAAGGAAGGCCTGACCGTCCGGGAAGAGCAGAACCCGGTGACCGGCATCACCGAACGCGTGGTGGTGGAGCACAAGCAGGAATACCATCCGCAGATCATCATTACCGATGACAAGCAGGAGGTCGTCGGGATCTATTCGATCCCGGTCGGCGCGCACATCCTCGTCAAGGACAAGCAGACGGTCGCCGCCGGCGAGTTGGTCGCCAAGATCCCGCGCGGCGCCGGAAAGACCCGCGATATCACCGGCGGTCTGCCGCGGGTGGCGGAACTTTTTGAGGCGCGCCGCCCGAAGGACCCGGCCGTTATCAGCGAGATCGACGGCTTCGTCGAATTCGGTGAGGACCGCCGCGGCTTAAGAACGATCGTCGTCAAGAACGCCCAGACCAATCTGACCAAGGAATATACGATCCCGCACGGCAAGCACCCCAATGTTTATAAGGGTGACCGTGTTTTTGCGGGGCAGCAGCTGACCGAGGGGCCGGTCGTCCCGCAGGACATTCTGCGGGTCTGCGGCGACAAGGTCCTGCAGGAATATCTGCTCAACGAGATCCAGGAAGTCTATCGTTTGCAGGGCGTGCGGATCAATGACAAGCACATCGAACTCATCATCTCCCAGATGCTCAAAAAGGTCAAGATCGACGAGTCCGGCGACACGAATTACCTCGTGGGAGAAATGATCGACAAGGTGGCGTTCCGTAAGGCCAATCAGGAGGTCCTCAAGAAGAAGGGCAAGCCCGCGAAGGCGACACCGCAGCTGCTGGGGATCACCAAGGTTTCGCTCACGACCGAAAGTTTCATTTCCGCCGCCAGCTTCCAAGAGACAACAAGAGTCTTGACAGAAGCCGCAGCGTCGGGTAAAATCGACTTTTTGCGCGGGCTTAAAGAAAACGTTATCGTCGGGCATTTGATTCCCGCCGGAACGGGTATGCAGAACATGAACGAAATTGAACTGGTGAGATATGCCGACAATCCAACAGCTGATCAGAATCCAAAGAAGCTTCAAGAAGAAGAAAAGTAAATCGCCGGCCCTCACGAATTGCCCGCAACGGCGGGGAGTTTGTTTGCAGGTGAGGACCATGACACCGAAGAAGCCCAACTCGGCGCTGCGCAAGATCGCCAGAGTCAGGTTGTCCAACGGCATCGAAGTGACGTCATACATTCCTGGAGAAGGCCATAATCTTCAGGAGCACTCGATCGTTCTGGTCCGCGGCGGTCGCGTCAAGGACCTTCCGGGCGTGCGTTATCACATCGTCCGGGGCACTTTGGACGCATCCGGTGTGGCCAAGCGGAATAAATCCCGTTCCAAATATGGAACCAAGAAGGAAAAGTAATGCGTAGAAGACGAGCCGAACGAAGAGAAGTTCCCCCGGATCCGAAATACAATAGCCCGATGGTGCATCGTTTCATCGCGATCGTGATGACCCATGGGCAGAAATCGGTGGCGGAAAAGATCGTTTATAATGCCCTTGAGCTCTTGGCCCAGAAATCGGGCGAAGAGAACGCCATCAAGGCGCTCAATAAGGTTCTGGACAATGTCCGGCCGCGTCTTGAAGTTAAACCCCGTCGCGTGGGCGGCGCCACCTATCAGGTCCCGGTGGAAGTGAGCGTCCCCCGGGGAAATTCCCTGGCCCTTCGCTGGATCCGGGATTACGCGCGCAACAAAAAGGGAAAACCCATGCAGGCGAAACTGGCGGAAGAACTTCTCATGGCCTATAAGGGCGAAGGTTCCGCGATGAAGAAACGCGACGAAGTCCATAAAATGGCCGAGGCCAATAAGGCGTTCAGCCACTTAAGGTGGTAATCGAAAATGGCAAAAGCAGCCCCCCTGGAAAAATATAGGAATATCGGGATCATCGCGCATATCGACGCGGGGAAGACCACGACCACGGAAAGGATCCTTTTCTATACGGGTGTCATCCACAAGATGGGAACCGTCGATGAAGGGAATACGACCACGGACTGGATGCCCCAGGAGAAAGAGCGCGGCATCACCATCACCGCGGCCAACATCACCACGTTCTGGAAGGACCATAAGATCAACATCATCGATACCCCCGGACACGTGGATTTTACCGTCGAGGTGGAACGTTCCCTCAAGGTTCTGGACGGCGCGGTGGTCGTGCTGTGCGGCTGCAGCGGTGTTCAACCCCAGACCGAGACCGTTTGGCGTCAGGCGGACCGTTATCAGGTCCCCCGCATCGCCTTCATCAACAAGATGGACCGTCTGGGCGCGAATTTCGACCGGGTCCTCGGTGAGATGCACGAGCGCCTCGGCGCCAACGCCGTTCCCATTCAGATGCCGGTCGGTGCGGAAGACACGTTCCGCGCGGTCATTGACGTGATCAACGAGAAATTGATCACCTACACCGATCCGGAAGGCGTCGATCTCGTTTATTCCGAGGTCCCGGAGGAGTTCAAGGCGCAGGTCCAGACCTACCGGCACAATCTGATCGAGAAGCTCGCGGAAGTCGATGACCATCTCATGGAAAAATTTCTTAACGAGAAGGAGATCACCATTCCGGAGATCATGGAGGCGATCCGTCGCAGTGTTCTCGCCAACAAATTCGTTCCGGTTCTGTGCGGATCGTCCCTGAGAAACAAGGGTGTCCAGATGGTCCTTGACGCCGTTACGTATTATCTTCCTTCTCCCCTCGATGTCCCACCGATCAAGGGGATCGATCCCAAGACCCAAGAACCTGCCGAACGCCAAGCTTCCCCCGACGCCCCTTTCAGCGCGCTCGTTTTCAAGATCCTATCCGATCCCTATGTGGGAAAACTTTTCTTCACCCGTATTTATTCCGGCCGCATGACCTCCGGCACGATGCTTTACAATTCTTCCCGGAAAATGAAAGAGAAGATCACCAAAGTGCTCATCATGCACGCCAACAAGCAGGAGATCGTCGAGTCGGCTTCCGCCGGTGAGATCGTGGCGTTGGTGGGGCTCAAGGAAAGCAAGACCGGTGAGACGCTATGCGATGATGCGCATCCGGTCGTTCTGGAAAGCTTGCGCGTTCCGGAGCCGGTCGTCTCCATGGCCATCGAGCCGAAGACCAAGGCCGACCAGGACAAACTTGGCCTTATTATCAGAAAATTTTTGGATGAGGACCCTTCCCTTCGGGTGAAGTACGATCAGGAGACGGGGGAAACCATCATCTCCGGGATGGGCGAGTTGCACCTTGAGATCATCATCGACCGCATGAAGCGGGAACACAATCTCGATTGCAACATCGGCCGCCCGCAGGTCGCTTATAAGGAAACCATCGTCAACAAGGTCAGCGGGATCGTCGGCAAATTCATCACCCAGACCGGCGGCCGCGGCCAGTACGGCCACGTCGTGATCGACGTCGGCCCGGCCGAAGAGCCCGGCAAGGGGGTCGAGTTCATCAATAAGATCAAGGGCGGGTCGATCCCCCGGGAGTTCATCAAGCCTTCCGAAGAAGGGGTCAGGACCGCCTGTCAGAACGGCATACTCGCCGGTTATCCGGTCGTCGATGTAACGGTCACGCTCGTGGATGGTTCTTACCACGATGTCGATTCGAGCGAGTTGGCCTTTCAATTGGCCGGAAAATATGCGATGCACGAGGCCTTGCGCCAGGGCAAGTCGAGATTCCTGGAGCCCATCATGGACATCGAGATCGTGACCCCGGACGACTATTGGGGCCAGGTCATCGGGGACCTTAACACCCGCCGGGCAAAAATGATATCCACCGGGCAGAGAGGCAAATTAAAGACCGCCCGTTTGGAAGTTCCCTTGTCAGAAATGTTCAATTACGCCAACGCCCTGCGTTCGCTGTCCCAGGGGCGCGCGACGTTCTCCATGGAACCGGCGTTTTACGCGGAGGTTCCCGGTCACATCACCGAAAAAATCATCAGCTCCCGAGCCGAAACTGCCGCTCAGAAAAAATAGAAAAGGACGATAACAACTAACCATTGAAAAGAAGGGTCTGAACCTAAAAAGGGGGAGGGTAAACGCATGGCAAAAGAAAAGTTCGTAAGAAATAAACCTCACTTGAATATCGGAACCATCGGCCACGTCGACCACGGCAAGACCACGCTTTCCGCCGCCATCACCACGGTTCTCTCGAACCAGGGTCTGGCGCAGGCGCGTTCTTACGATTCCATCGACAACGCTCCGGAAGAGAAAGAGCGCGGTGTCACGATCAATATCTCTCACCTCGAATACGAGACACCGGCGCGTCATTACGCTCACATCGACTGTCCGGGCCACGCGGACTACATCAAGAACATGATCACCGGCGCCGCCCAGATGGACGGGGCGATCCTGGTCGTGTCCGCCGCCGACGGCCCCATGCCGCAGACAAGAGAGCACATCCTTTTGGCCCGTCAGGTCAACGTTCCCCAGATCGTGGTCTTCCTTAATAAGTGCGATCAGGTGGAGGACAAGGAACTGCTGGACCTGGTCGAGCTTGAGATCCGCGACCTT
>JAHFFX010000217.1 GCA_023247755.1 Candidatus Omnitrophota bacterium
GTGACCTTTGCCAACGCCAGATGAAGCGAATTGAAGAAAGCGAAGAGCGCCTGGGTCAGCGTCCCCAGATCGCCGGGAAGATACCTGATCTGATCGCTCAAATTCTCAAAATCCTTGTCGTTGCGATATAGCGGCAGCAGCGTGCGGATGAACAACGATGCGGAGGTGAACGGCAACAGACTGATATGCTCAAGATTGTACGATCCGATGGATGCTTCCAGGGAGCGCAGATCGTCCTGGGAGAACCGTTCCTCGCCCGAGGCGATCCGGGAGCGGGCCAGAAGGTTCAGCGCCATGCCGAGCAGGATCTGCATCAGCCGGTAGGACGTCGTCGCCAGGGCCCTCGAGATCAGCGGCCTGGTAGATACAACGGCATTCGACAGATCATGCCGGGCCATGCGGCGGTCGATCACATCGGGAGCAGAATTGACGATCCGACCGAACAGTTCATAATACGGCGCGGGCCAATCCGGCCGCTGGTTCAAGAGTTCCTCGAATTCCCGCTGCCAGCGGGCCTGGCCCGGCAGTTCCCCGCCTTTCGCCATCGCAATCAGGATCCCCGCCATCGCCGGGAGAACTTCTATGCCCCATAACATTTGCAGAGCGGAGGAGTTGCCATCGTGTCCCGCCGACCGGCCGCGACCGCTTTCAAAACGCAACCGGTTGAGCAACTCAAGCTCCCGAAGCGCCTTGTCAAAGTAATACTGCTGGGCCTGGGCCGCCTGCCACTGCGTTGCCGAAACTTCGGCCCTGAGCCGTTCCATGGTCCCCGCCAGTTCATCGCGGATCGCGGCGAATCTTTCCCTTAATTTGTTCAGGTCATCTTGAGCCTGAACTTTCTGCCCGAGAGAATAAATTCCGGCCAAAAGGCTCCGGGCCGCCAACCTTGCGGGAATGAGCGCGAACGCTTTGCCCATGCTTTCCGTCATCGCGCGGGCCAATTCTCGATCGGGATTCGGCACCTGCACGGCCGAAGGAACTTCCTTACGAACGGAAAGCTCCGCGAGCCCCCGCGCCGGCTCTTCCTCATAAGCTTCCTCTTTTCGCTGAACAAAGACACCCGCCATGCTGAAGGGAACCGCCACAAACGCCTCATCCAGCAGGACCCGCCTGATGATCCCGTTCTGCACCACGAGTGATCCGATCGCCGCCTGCCGCACGATCTTGCGTCCCCAAGGCGACCGGGGATTGATCCCGTCCATCTCATAGAACCGGTAAATGATGTCGAACGTTCGGAAATCCAGCGTCCGGTAATCCGCCAGCCGCAGCTCGATCGAACCGATCCCGGCGAGGTTCCAGCGAACCGAGCTTGCGGAGGCTTCCCTCATGACGGTCAACGGCGCCAAGCGGAGATCCGCCGCGAGGACCTTCAGGAATTCATCCGTAAGCAGGACGGCCTGGGCGAAAAGCGCCGGGTTGTGTTCCGCGCCCTGCGCCGAAGCGCCCATGAGCCCGGCCAGGACCACCGTCCGGGCATCGCCGAACCCAAGGTCCAGGAAGCTCTTGCCGGAGACCAGGACCTCCCCGAGGATCTCGACGAGCTTCTCGGATTTCACGGCAATGAACATCCCATACAGCGGATGCGTGAAGTCTTTCAGTCCTTTTGATCTATAGAATCGGACAAAATGTTCCAGAATGATCTTTTGCCGGTCTTCCGGGGCCGCCACCGCAGCCGCTGCCCTTTCTTCCGGCAGGTCCCCATTCTGGGACTCCGCCTGCGCCGCCATCGCCCATAATCCGAACAGCAGAATGGCGACATCGAGGCCCCAGAACATTGTCCTGAGACCGGCGCGGCCGCCGGCGCGCCGGCGCATGACCGCTTCTTTCAGCATTCCGGTGAAAAGGATATCCTGACGTTCGGCTTCGGCGACCGGATGCGCATCGACAAGGCCTTGCAGCAGGTCAAACCCGTTGGAACCGGGATGATAAGCCTTCGAATAACCATGCCGTCTCAATAGAAGGATCCTGGAAAGGTGCCAGATCTCCCGGATCGCCGCAGAAAGGGATTCTTCGGTAAGTTCAAAGAAGCTTTGTTCTCCCATTGCGGTCATTTCGTCAAGGAACCTTTCCAACTGCCGATAAGTCAAATAAACCGGTTGAACCATGCCGTTGTTCTGCTGGTATTCGATCAGGATCGCCCGGCGCACGTCCGTCGGGTTCTTAGAATCGCCTTCCTTCTCCACAAAGTCGATCGCGTACCCGCGCCGTTCGTGCAACGCAAAGGCTGCTTTGTCAAAATGATGTCCGGCCGCATTGTCATACATATACCGCTGGGAAATGACCGTATCCGGACGATGCGCCCCCAAGAACGCGGCGATCGTCCTCATGGAGACCCCGGAATGCGGCAATGTGTCCAAGAGGACGATCTCATGACCTGCCTTGAACGCCTGGCGCTGCTGAAGATAACGGATGATGAGCGGAGCGCCGGTGATCTTCAGGACCTCCCGCGGCATATCGAGATAGATCACATCCCGGGAATTGAGCCCGTAGGCCGGCGCAAGGTAAGACGCCGCCTGATAACCGCGCCGGGCGGCGCCGCCGATGTAGATCAATTTGGAACGGCCTCCCTGCCTGCGGCTTTCTGCAAGTTCGTCCTTGGCCCAATCGATGAAAATTTGATAATTCCGGCGCTCCTCGTTCGCCGCCATCGCCACCGCTGGGAAGCCGAGCCCCGAGAAAATCATGCCCAAGACCAGCAACAGGACCTGGGACCATCCCGCCCCCAGGGTCAAAGCCATCGAAGGACTGTCCTCTGCCGGAACCAGCCTCACGATCTCCTGACGAACGATATTTGTGTCGGTGAAGTGCCACTCATCAAAATCGTGTTCATGGGAGGCCTCGGTCGAGCTCGTAAGGCCGGCCTTTTCGAACAATTCGGCCCAGAGAGGATTGTCCGACCGGATCCGGAACAGCGCCGAACCGCCCACTTCAAGGGAATCCCGGACAACGATGAGGATCTTCAGCATCTCTTCATCGGAGATGTTCTGGGATTTATCAAAACCTTCC
>JAHFFX010000218.1 GCA_023247755.1 Candidatus Omnitrophota bacterium
CCGTACGCACCGATGAAAGGAACACGTACTGCGGCCGGTGGCTTTTGAAGAATTTCCTGACCCCGGCCTGCTCCAAGACATCGAGGCCGATCTGCGACGAGGAAAGGACCCGGGTGAATCCGCTGGCGCGAAAATGTTTTAGCAGGGAATTCTCAATGACATCGCCGTGACCGACGATCAGGATGGAAGCATTCTTTTTCATGCGGCACCCGCAGCGTCCGAGAGGCCCGGGGACGCTACTTCTGATTGTAGAAATTGCCGTGTTCAATGAGGAGCGTCGATCGATTGTCGGGACGCTCGAGCGCGTGCTTATACGCGGGAAAGACCTCTTGTGGTTCATTGAGCTCCACGACTTCCACCCAGGTGAACATCTTGCGGAAGCCCTCGGCGTAGTTGCCGACGTGCTGATGGCCCGGATGGACCGGCGAATCCGGCCCCGACGCGACCCGGATGATCACCCGGGGAACGAGCTCTTGGGAGCTGATGGCCGGGATCTTATCGAGCATGTTCACCAGGTCGGCGGTGGCGAGCAAAAGAAAGTTCTGCCTTGGATAGACCGAGACCGGGATGTAACCGGCCAGGGCCAGCCCGATCGTGAACTGCATCTGAAAGCTCTCGTTGACCGGCATTTCCAGGGCCTTCTCCGGCGGGATGTCCTTAAGCGTGGAATACATGAACGTCCCCGGGCCGCCTACGGTCTGCCCCAAGAACATCGTCTTGGGATGCTGGGCCACCCATTCCATCGTGCGCTTGATCTCGTCGAAGTATTTCATAGGTCTTGTAGGGTCACCATGTCACCGGTCACCATCCAATGGTTGTGTGGTGACCTGGTGACTGGTGTCTGGTGACCATCAGAATTTAATAAGCTTCCCCAACCCCGAATGCGGATAACCGTTGACGTACTTGAAATAGATGATCTTCTTTTCGTATTTGGTGCCCACGAACCACGGATCAGGGTTGCCCCACGTCGCGCGGGTGTCGGTCATGACGCTCACCCCGTTGTCGCAGACGATGAAACAGGCCGGAAGATCGAAGTTATAAGCGTATTTGACCGCTTCGTGAAAGATCCCGGTCTCCGCTGACATGTCACCGCAGAAGATGAACGCGCGGCCCGCCCTTTTCTGGCGCTTGAGCGCCCAGGCGACCCCGGTGGCCGTGCCCATGAGACTTCCCGCGATGCCGGAGCAAAGGACTTTGTATTCCGGAAAACACAGGGAAATGCTCTTCCCCTCGCAGATGGCCTGCTTGACGGTCTCGCGGGGAACGCCCTTCAAAAGCGCCAGCTCATGCGAATCCCAATATCCGAACACATAATCATCGGGACCGATCTTGTGGTCCCGGAAAATGCCGATGAGCGCCTCCTCCCGGCCAGAGCGCAAATGCACGGGGGCCCGGATCGCGCCGGTGGCAAAGATGTCGGCGATCTCCTTTTCGAAGCTGACGATGTCTTCCTTGGTGATGTTGCCTGCGGGTTTCATATGATTCTTATCTTGGGTCAGCATGGGAACCTTCCGCGTGGGGCGGGTCTTCGACCCGCCCCACGCGCAGCATCCTCGACGAACAAAGCGCAATCAGTATAACAAACCCCTTCCCTAATTCAATTAGGATGTTCTTTTCTTTGCCTGCGCCTCGAACCAGGCGATGGTCTCCATCAACCCGTCTTCCAGCGCGACCTTAGGCTCCCATTTCAGCAATTTCCGCGCGAGAGAAATATCCGGCCGCCGCTGCTTCGGGTCATCCACCGGCAGGGGCTCATAAACGATCTTGCTCTTGGTATCCGCCAGCTTAACGACCAGCTTGGCGAATTCGAGGATCGTGAACTCCTTGGGGTTCCCGATATTGACCGGCCCGTGATAACCCGAAAAAAGCAGCCGATAGATCCCATCGATCAGGTCGGAATAATAACAGAACGAGCGGGTCTGCCGGCCGTTTCCGTAAACGGTCAGCGGCCGGCTATGGAGCGCCTGGTCGATGAAATTGGGCACCACCCTCCCGTCGCGGATGCGCATGCGCGGCCCGTAGGTGTTGAAGATCCGGACGATCTTGGTGTCCATATGATGGCTGCGGTGATAGGCCATGGTCATGGCCTCCGCGAAGCGCTTGGCCTCGTCGTAAACGCCGCGGGGACCGATGGGGTTGACGTTCCCCCAATAGGTCTCCTTCTGGGGGTGCTGCAGGGGATCGCCATAAACCTCCGAGGTCGAGGCCAACAAGAACGTCGCCTTCTTGTCCTTGGCCAGCCCCAGGGAATTGTGCGTTCCGCGCGAACCCACTTTCAGGGTGGGAATGGGATACATCAGATAATCGACCGGGCTCGCCGGAGAGGCAAAATGCAGAACATAATGGATCGTGCCCGGGATCCGGATGTCCTTTGAAACGTTGCATTTGACATAATCGAAATTTCGGTCCTTGAGCAGCGTCCGGACGTTGTTGAGGTTGCCGGTGATCAGATTGTCGACGCAGATCACCTTGAAACCTTCCCTGATAAAACGGTCGCACAGATGACTGCCCAAAAATCCGGCGCCGCCGGTGATGACCACGACCTTTTTCTTTGAAACCATGGGAGGCTCCTGAACCTAGTTACAGTTTGATGATCTTCGGGTCTTTCGGCCCGCGGTGAACGTTCTTGATATCGAAGACCGCGCGGCTTTTTCGGAAAATGAGACCGTAATCGACCTTGGTGTGGTCGGTGGCGATGACGACGCAGTCGTAGCGGGGAAGCATTTTTGCGGTCAGGGGCACCGACTGCAGATTGATGGAATCGATCTTCAGATACGGGATGATCGGATCGTGGTAGTCCAGGCGGCAGCGGGACCGCTGCAGGAGCTCGATCAGTCTCAGCGACGGGGACTTGCGCAGGTCCTTGACGTCCTTCTTGTAACTGGCGCCGATGATGAGCAGCCGTGAGCGCGCCAGGGTCTTGCGGCGGGCCTTGAGGATCTCCCGGATCCGCTCGATGGCGTATTTCGGCATGCTGGAATTGATGTCCGCCGAC
>JAHFFX010000108.1 GCA_023247755.1 Candidatus Omnitrophota bacterium
CAGGATTATTAATATTGAGATTATATGTTTTTCCATAGGATGAGCGATAAACGCCGCCTCAAGCTTCCGCTATTATATCAATAACCGCGGCGATGCCAAGCCCGCTGTTCTTTTACTCTGGCTACGGCCTTTTTCAAGAAAGAAACGGACCGCAAGAAGGGGTTGGCGGGCGGGAAAGATCAAATCGGATGATCCCCGCCTTGACTCGCACGGGCACTTCTGATACATTTGAAACCGGTGAGGAACAAGAAAGGATTTTCTCCATGGTCATCTTACTGAGAATTCTGGTCAGTCTCGCCTTCGTTGTAACGCTGAGCATCCTCTTCACCGCCCTCCTCAACAGTCTGTCCTTAAAGGTCGCCTGGCAAGCTATTCCCCGGCAATTAAGGAACTGGCTGGCCGCCAGCCTCCGGCGGCCGGCGCATCCGCGCTATCCCATTGAACTTTACATTTGGAAGACGAAAGATGACGAAGCGGTCTGCGAGGATTGTCTCGAGCGCGCCGGCTGGGCCCCCATGGACATCGCCGACTGGATGAAGGAAGGGCTCCCGGGCACGCCGGAAGCGGCCTGCGAATGCGGCGAGCGCTGCCGCTGCCGTTTGGTGCGTTTCGAGCCGAGCTTATTTTCCGAGAAACCGCATCAGCATTAAATGAAAATTCCCCGGGGGGCCAGGCGCCCCCGCCGACGGTGCGGGCGCTTGGCCCCCCGGAGCTAACTTCACGCCGCGCGCACGAACTTCGCGATAAAGAAACCTTCCATCAGATCGTTCGGCAGGACCCGAAAACACTGGTCCACTTGCGGCGAAAAATCCTTCTGTCCCCACTGCCGCAGGGCCGGATACCGCGCGACCCCGTCAAATTCGACGGGCTCCAACCGCAGCGGGACCTTGGATTTCCGCAAGAGCCAGTCCACCACGCCCTCATTCTCCTCGGGCGCGAAGGTGCAAGTGGAATAGACCAGAACGCCGCCCGGACCGCCTTCCGGTGAGGCGGGCCTCAACAGATGGCTCGCCGTCATCAGAATGCCGCGCTGTTTTTGCACCATCTCGCGGATCTTGCGCGGGCTCCAATAGGCGAAGGACTTTGGCTCGCTCGTCCTGAAACGGCCCTCCGAAGAACACGACGCATCGACGAGGATCCGGTCGAAGTATTCCCCCGTAAATCGAAACCCCCGCGCGTCCATGAGCTTGAATTCGACGTTGCCCGCGCCCAGATACTCGCAAACCGCCTTCAGCCGGTAGAACCGATCACGAACGGCCTCGACGGCCACCAGCCGTCCGGAATTCTTCAGACACGCGGCGATCTGCGTGGTCTTGCTGCCGGGCGCCGCGCACATATCGAGAACGTTCTCCCCCGGCTTTGGAGCAAGCGCCAAAACCGGCAGCATGCTGGAAAGATTTTGGCTGTACAAGAGCCCCTGCTTCGCCCATTCGGTCTCGCCGAGATCCTTTTGGGTGATCCCCTCGAGGACCAGCGCCTCCGGCGACCAACCGACCGTTCGGAAAGCAATTCCCCGGTCTTTCAGTTGAGAGAGAATCTCTTCCCGCGAAATTTTCAACGTGTTGATCCGTACCGTGGTCGGGTTCGCCCGGGAAAAAGTCCGCAGGACATCCAGACATACTTCCGGGGGAAGGATCAGCTTGAGGCGGTCGAGAAATTCGAACGGCAGGGAACTCATGAGGAAACCTCATAAACGCGGATCTCGGCCGAGCGGGAGCCGCGCTGGGGGACGGCGAGGAACAGACGTTTCAATTCCGGAACGAAAAGACCGGTTCGCGCCCCGGCGGCCGTCGAGAGTTCTTCCCGCTTTCGATAATGATCCGGCCCGTTCTGTTCGATCACCTCAAGGAACCCCGCTCCACAGGCGATGTAAAGGCGTTTTCGCTCGGCATCGTAGAAAATATCATCCGGATCCCCGGCAATATCCAGATCGGCCACTGCTTTTCCGGTAGCGCTGTCCCGGATCATGAGCTTGGGGGGAAATCGGGTCCCCACAAATAACCGATGACCGGCCTCATCCAGGGCCATTGGAAAATTGGCCTGCGCCGATTCGATCGGCCACGCTGCCGTGACTTGCTGCGATTTTCGGTCCGCGATCGCGATCGTTTTGGCTTCCGGGATATTGATAAAGAGCCGCTCTCCCTGCGGCTCGATCTCAAAGGCCTCAGGATGACCGCTGAGCTTGATGTCGCCGACCTGTTGACCGTTGATCGGATCGATCAAGGCAATGCCACCGTTCCCATATCCCACATAAATCACACCCTCGCGGGTACGTATATTGTCGGCGTCGTCGGACAAAGCCAACCGGCCGACCGGCTTTAAAGTATCTGCCGCAAAAATCGCAACCTGACCATCGCCGCCGCTTGTGACAATCAGCTGATTTTTCTCGGACAGAAAAAGTACGCCCTGCGGCTCGTGAAACCCTTCGAGGCTTTGGACCTTTTGACCGGATTTGAGATCGAGGATCTCGATCGTATCGTTCCCCAGCGCCGCCACGAATAACCGTTGGTCCTTCACATCGACCGCCAGATGGTCGATACGGCCCTTGACGCCGGGCAGAGGAATCGTTTGGACCAATCGGAGGCTCGGGGATTCCCCGGCCCACAAAGGAGACACGAACAGTACTCCTATCAGGAGGAACCGGAGAATATCTTTCAAGAACACTTTTCTGGGGAATATTTCCAATTTCATAAAATTATCCAAACCAATACGCCAACGCTCTTCGACCTCTAAATAAATAGTATTGTCTCTAAACCCGGCGTAAACTAAGACTATGTTGGGTTTCCTCAAAGACCCCGTAAGCGCCACAACGCATATCATCGGGGCGCTGTTCTCCGTCTGGGGACTGGTGATCTTGCTTGTGCGTGCCGCCCGGCTCAAAAAACCGTGGCATGTCGTGGCGTTCGCCATTTACGGCGCGAGCCTCATCACCCTTTATACGGCCAGCGCCCTTTATCATTCCTTGACCGTATCCGAAACGGCCAACCTCATCCTGGAAAAACTCGACCACGCGATGGTCTATTTCCTGATCGCCGGGACGTATACGCCCCTGTGCCTGGTCGTCCTGCGCGGCGGATGGGGCTGGAGCCTCTTCGGCGTCAATTGGGCCCTGGCAATCGCGGGGATCGTTCTCAAACTCATTTTCACCCGGCCGCCCTTCGCGGTCATCGCCGTATTCTTCGCCTTTTATATCATCATGGGCTGGCTGATCGTGATCGCGTGGAACCCCCTCAGAAGGGCCCTCCCCGGAAAAGGCATCCTCTGGCTGGTCTGGGGCGGGATCTTTTACACCGCCGGTACGGTCACGCTCAATCTGAAATTCCTGCAATTCTCGCCGGCTTTCGGACCCCATGAGGTGTGGCATTTGTTCGTGATGGCGGGGAGCTTCTGCCACTTTTGGCTGATGCTGCGATACATTCTTTATTTACGCTGACCCTGAAGTTCTTTAACCGGCCTCGACATTTCATTTCTGCTTTAATTTAATCTTCTTTTTCAAGATCGGGAAATTCCTCTCCGATGAAAGCACGTAATACTCCTTAAGCTTCCAGGGCGAGTCCTCACCGATGAAGAGATCCGCCGAGATCTTTTCAAGGACCTGGCCCGTGGAGAGCGCCCGCAACTCAAGCCCCGCACTGCGGACGATCGGCCAGGAGCCCACGAAATCCCAAAGGTAGGATTTGATCATGCTCCCGCAGCCGCGGCCGATCGCCGGCCAGCACAGGTCGACCACCGCGCACGCCGGGATCATGATGTGCAGGTCCGTGAAATCCCAGTCGAAGCGGTTGAAATAGGAATCCGGCAGAAGAAAGATGGCCTGCTTGTTAATCGTCTGATCGAGCGGAACGATGCGGGTGGTGACTTCCTCATCGGTGAAAGCGTTCTGTACGAAGAACGAATCCCGCCCGTCGCAGAAGAACAGTTCCCCGAGGACCGGAAAATACACGACGCCGAGCCAGGGCTTTAGGTCCTTCAGCAGCCCGATGGAAACGCCAAAACCCGGCATGCGGTTGGCGTAACCGCGCGTGCCGTCGATGGGGTCGATGGCGAAAATATACGGCGTTGCCGCCAAAAGCTTTTCATCAAGGAAACGCCCCCGCTCCTCGCTTTCTTCATCGACCAGGATGTGCCCCGGGCGCGCCAGGAATTCGCCAAGGATCTTTTGGGAAAGCCGGGAGATCTCCCGGTCGGCCTTGGTGATCACGGACCGGTCGGGTTTGAACGCGGGCTCGCTGTCCTCGCGGTAACGGAGCGCGATCTCTCCCGCCTCCTGCGCGAGCCGCATCATGGCGGCCAGATATTCATCTTTCATAGCAAAACCTGTTAGAGTGGAGAAAGTCTCTTTTGCAGAGATTCCGGACCGACGATGATGTCGCCATTGATGAAATAGGTGGGCGTGGACTGGATCCGGTGGGTCGCGCCCTCCTGCTGGTCCGCCGCCACGACCGCGCGGGCCGCCGGGCCCTGCACGCATTCATCCAGCTCTTTAAGATCCAGGCCCACCTGTGTCGCCAGCTTTCGCCATTCCCGCTGGGCATCGGGCAGCAGGCGCCAACGGGACTGGGTTTCGAACAGGAGATCGGCGAATGGCCAGAACTTGCCCTGCTGGGCGGCGCATTCGGCGTACAGGGCGCTTGAGAACGAATAAGGTTCGTTCAAGGGATAGTATTTCATCTGCAGATAGACCTCATCCGGGTTCTCGGAAATATATTTCTTAAGGAGCGCCCAGCCCTTGGCGCAGTTCGGGCACTGGAAATCGGCGTATTCGATGATCTTGAGCGCGGCCCGCGGGTCGCCCTGGCGGCGGGACACCGCGGCCCGGTGCACCGGAAGATTGGACCGCTGGATGAAATCGAAGACCACCACGGCGGCCACGGCCGCGACCACCAGCAACGCGGTGAGCGCGGATTTGGAGACCCTCACGGCGGACGGCCTTTTTCTGCGGGGCTTTGCGGACGGATTCATAGCTTACATGATAAAGGGGCGGGAGGAAAAGTCAATCCCTTCGACGCGCCATTACATGTTGCCTTAGGGCTTGCTCAGGATTGACCCTTCAATGGGACCAAAAATCGCGGGGGCGGGCCCGGCTAACGCCGGGCCCGCCCCCCTTGAGTGTACTTCCGTACAAACGAAGATGGTTAAACGAACAACCGCTTCCCCCGATCTATGACCTACTTGTCAATGGGGAATGTCACCACGTCCAGAACGCCCTTGCCCAGCTCATGGACCATGTTATAGGTCCCCTTTCCCAAACCGTAAATGAAACCTACTGGCTTGAGATCGGCGCTCTTCACCTCATCGATCGTAGTCTTCGGCAGCTCAAGCGGGGACTTGACGATCTTTTCCATACCCCCCTTGAACTTGTTGATGGGTGCGGGCAGAGCAAACACCGGAGCGGCAAAGGAAAGCACAAACGCGACAACCACGCTGAAAGCGATTACTCTTTTCATCCTTTCCACCTCCTTTTGTACAAATCTCTACTTACAGTATGGCATATCCCCCGGCGTCCGACAACCCCCCTGAACCCCCCGAAAATGAAAAATCCGGCCAAGGCCGGATAGGCATATCCTGTTATACTGCAATTAGTTATATTTCTTTTAAAAAGCGATGGGCAAGGTCGTTCCCCTTGGATAAATCCCCAATATATTATTCCACCCCCGAAAGGAAAACACCCCCTTTAATGCCGGGTCATTTCTTTTCCAAGACCACCCGCAAGAGCTTTAGGCCCAAGAACGCCATCCCCACCATGGCAAACAAGGCAACCAGGTCCCAAAACGCCATTTTCGGAAAGAACCGGTCCTGGAAGTCGATGTTCTCGAAATTTGGCTTGGCGGGATCGTCCACAAGAAAGGCCCCGGGCCAGCCGCGGCCCTCCACGGTTGCGGATAAATACGGAGGGAATTCCTTCTCCACCAACAGACGGTCTACGTCGCTGGGAATGAAAAAGGTGGTCATGGTCAAGATCACCGCCGACAGGAACACAAGAACGAGCTCATTGGGCTTGACGGAAAGCTTCATTCACCTACCTCCTTCTTGCTAAGCGTCTGTGAGAACTCATTGTTTATAAGCAGGGTAATAGGCCCGCAGGTCCTTCTTGAGCCGGGAAACCGGCAGTTGTCCCGGGGCCATGGGCTTATCGAGATAACCGATCGTCAAAAGCGAACCGGCCGCCGGGAACGCCAGCCGCGAGATCGCTCCCCGTGTCCCCAACGATATGACGATCAGATTTTCCCGCCGATGTTTCAGCGTGAAGGCCAGCAGGCGCCGCACGTCATCCGGAGAATTCGCCAGCACGGCGACCTTTACGATATCGGCGCCTTTACCTTTGGCTCGCTGCAGGATCCTTTCAAGGCGGGTCGGGGAAGGGGTTTCCCGGAAATCGTGAACCGAGACGATGACGGTCTTTCGCCGCCGGCGGGCCAGGGCCATGACCTTGGGAAGGAGTTCGGAGCTGAGTTCGATATCGACGGCATCCACCAGCCCGATGGCGCTTTCGAAGATCCGCAGCTTTTGCGCCGCGGAGAGGAACGGCGGCCGCGCGCCTTCCCGGGGATCATTGCGCACCGTGAGGATGAGCGGAATGCGCAATTTCGACCTTCGGGCGAGGTTCTTCTGGACGGATCCCTCGGTCCGGTCCGCGAACTGGTCAACGCGGACCTCGATGACGTCCGCACAGCTCGCCTTCAAGCGGGCGTTCGTTTCCCCGTCGGCGATCGAGACCGCGACGCGGGGAGTTCCGTCAAAAACGATTTTTCCTAATTTGAGCATACCCGTTCGAATGAGGCTTCTCTTGTTGCCGGCGAACTGGTTTTCAGTATATCACCAATAAAATCTCCAGGCAACTGTCCCTCCTTCATTCTGAACCTATTCGTGGGAAAGCCATTCGTTTTATCATATAATTGTCTGCATATGGACTTCCGACTCAAATCTCTTCAGCGCCTGGCCACCATCCAGAACCTTCTGGCTGCCGCGCTGCTTCTCAAGTTCACCCGCTATACCGTTTATCCGCCGTTCTGGGACGCGTCTTCCTATCTCCTCATGGGGAAATACCTTTTTTCCGGCGGCAGCGCCGGACTCATCGAACCGTTCCGGCCGATCGTCTGGCCGCTGACGCTCGGCTTCTTCTGGAAGTCCGGCGTCGACCAGATACTGGCGGGAAGACTCCTGGAGATCTTCCTGGGCGTCGGTAACATCGCCCTGGTCTACGCGATCGGGGTCCGGGCCTTCGATCGGACGGTGGGTTTGCTCGCCGCCGCGCTCCTGGCCCTTTCCCCCACGTTCTTCATCTGGGGTAACAGTCTTTATGCCGACATCCCGGCCTCGTTCCTGGGACTTTTGTGCGTCTATCTTTTCCTGAAGGACCGGCCATTCCTCTCCGGCGCCGTCGGGGCCGTGGCCTTCTTTACCAAGTTCCCCCAGATCCTGCCGCTGGCGATCGTTGTGGGGGCCCTTTCCTTTCAGACCAAGCCTTTTCGTTTCTCCATGGCCCTGTGGCGATTCTCCGCCGCTTTCATCCTGGCGAGCCTGCCCTTTTTGATATTACACCAGACGCTTTACGGTCATCCCTTTTATCCGTTCATCGACGGACTGAAAAGCTATCCGCGTTTTCTCACCGCCTGGCCGGAAGGAATGCTGAAATGCGTTGCTAAGCTCCTGGGGGAGGAATGTTGGCTTCTGGGTTTGGCGCTTCTGGAATTCAAAAGGTTTGCCGCGGCTCCCCGGTGCCGGAAAAATATCGCGATCCTTTTGGCGGGAATGTTGAGCCTGGTCTGGGTGGGGAAGTTCGGAAGCGACCATCACCGACTGACCGTCACCGCGCTTCCTTATCTTTACCTGTCCTGCAGTGCGGCCCTCGCCGACCTCCGGCGCGGATGGTGGCCGCAGCGCCGGGCGTTTGCCGGTGCTCTCTTGGCGATCACTTTTGCCGCGATCGGATCGCAAACCCTCACCATCGCGTCCATGCGTTTTCCCGAGAACGAACTGATGCCTTTTCAAAGATATATCCTTCAGCATGCGCCCGTTCTGCACGGAAAGAACATTTGGGTCTCCGGCCCCAAATACCTCGTCTTCACCGACCTGCCGGCCGGGGAGCTCATGTATGATCCAACCGTCAATACCCAAGAGATCGCCGCATTAAGGCGGAAACTGTCCCAGGCGGACTATATTTTTCTGGACAGCCGGGATCTGCCCTGCAATCCGCCGGCTGATGAGCTTTGCCGGCAGGCGCGCCGGCAACTCATCACGGAGATCGAACGGGATTTTATTGGGGAATTTTACGCCGAGAATCCCGAGCTTGGGATCACGGTTGGCGTCTTTCGAAAGAAGTGAACTCCACCTAAGAAGGCGGCAGGCCCAAGGCCGGCTGCGGTCCGGTCAGTTCAGATCCTGCCCTGGAATTGCCACCCCGGAAGCTTCGCCACCGAATGCCAGAAATGCAGTATCTCCTGGATCACCCTGCAGAAGTTATCGAATTCCATGGGTTTGGTCACGTAACAATTCGCCCCCAGAGCGTACAGCTTGATCAGGTCCGCCTTCTGCTCGGAAGTCGTGAAGACGATAATGGGAATATTCTTCAACGCGGCGTCGGCCTTGATATGCGAGATCGCTTCGCGGCCGTCCATCACGGGCATGTTCAGGTCCAGGAAGACCAGGTGCGGCCGGCTGGCGGACTGGTAGGTCCCGCTTTTACGCAAATACTGCACGGCCTTCTCCCCGTCCGGAACGACACTCAGTGAGACCGCGTAAGGGGAACGCTTCATG
>JAHFFX010000219.1 GCA_023247755.1 Candidatus Omnitrophota bacterium
GCTCGGAGACGATGTTCTTGACGCGCGACCCGCGCATCCCCACGCACGCCCCCACGCAGTCCACCTTTTCATCCTTGGAGTAGACCGCGATCTTGGTGCGTTCGCCCGCATCGCGCGCGATCGCCTTGACCTCCACGATCCCTTCGAAGATCTCCGGCACTTCCAGTTCAAAAAGCCGTTTCACGAAACTGGGATGCGCGCGGGAAAGAACGATCTGCGGACCCCTCACTTCCTTGCGGACGTCCAGCACCAGCGCCCGGATCCGGTCGCCTTGTTTGAACTCCTCTTTGCCGGACTGCTCGGACTTCGGGATGAACCCTTCGGTCTTGCCAAGGTCCACGATGATGTTGCCCTTGTCGAAACGATAGACGCCGCCGCTGATGATCTGTCCCACGCGGGCCTGATATTCCGTATAGACGACGTCCTTCTCGGCCTCGCGGATCTTCTGGATCACGACCTGCTTCGCGGTCTGCGCGGCGATGCGCCCGAACTCGTGGGAACGGATCTCCTGGCCTCCGGCAAAAGCGGTGAGCTTTCCGGTCTTGCGGTCGAGCACCACCTTGATGTCTTCCTCTTTGTCCACCGTCCAGACCTTTTTAGCCGCCGAGGCCACGGCCGCTTCAACGGCCGAGATCAGGATCTCTTTATTGATGCCCTTGTCGCGTTCGAGCTGTTCCAAAATGACTAATAATTCACTGTTGTCCATGACTGCACGTTCTCCTATAACGTAATATGTTGCTTGGCGACGTTGATCTTCTCAAAAGGAACCGCCAGGTTCCCTTGCTGGGTCGCAATGACCACGCCCTGATCGTTCACTTCCAGGATCTCCCCGATATATTCCCCTTTTTCTCCGACCCGCTCAAGAAGGATCAGCCGCACCGGCCGGTGCAACACGCGCTCAAAGTCCTTTTTGGTCTTGAGCGGCCGGTCAAGCCCCGGTGAAGCTACTTCCAAAAAGTAGCTGTCCATCATGATGTTCTGTACCTCGACCGCGTCCCCGATCTCCCGATTGAGACGCGCACACTCGTCGAGCGTGATCCCCCCGCGGGGCTTGTCGACCAAGATCTCGATCACCGTCTGCCGGCCCTGGCGGCGGGTGCAGACGTCCACCAGTTCGATGCCGGCGGCCGCAAGCAGGGGCACGCTCAATTGCTGAATTTTCTCAAGGAGCTCAAAATCCATGATGTCAAGATCCGACGCATTCCGCCGTCTTTTCGATCGCGCTAGCGACCGGCACCAGTTGGACCGCACCGCTGCGGCGGTTCTTGATCTCCACGGTCTTGTCCGAAAGGGTCTTCTTGCCGAGGATCACCCGGAAAGGAATGCCGATGAGATCCGCGTCATTGAACTTGACGCCGGCGCTCTCGTCGCGCTCGTCGACCAGAACGGCGAGCCCGCGGCGGGCCAATTCCTGTTCCAATTGCCGGGCGAGCGTCATGAGTTGGGGCTCGTCCGTTTTAAGAACAAGGATCTCCACATCAAAGGGAGCGACCTCTGCAGGCCAGATAATGCCTTTCGCGTCGTGGTTCATTTCCACAATCGCCGCAATAAGTCGGCTTACGCCGATGCCGTAACAACCCATCACGATCGGTTTCTCCTGGCCTTTCTCATCGAGGTAGTTCGCACCAAGTGCCGAGGAATACTTCAAACCCAACTGAAAAACGTGCCCGAGCTCGATCGCGGTTTTCTTTTCCAAGAATTCCTTGGCGCACTGAGGACATTTCTGGCCGGGATGCCTTGAGTCACCTTCGACGGATGCGAAACCGCAGGCAGGACACAGGACCACCTCATCCTCCCCGATCGGCGCGGTCACCAGAAACTCATGGGAAACGTCCCCGCCCATGGCGCCGGAATCGGCCTCAATGATCACCGGCGAAAGTCTGCAGCGTTTAAAAATATTCTTATAAGCCTGATACATCAGCTCATAACTTTTTTTCAGGCCTTCCTTGTCCTTATCAAAGCTGTAAGCGTCCTTCATGATGAATTCGCAGGCCCGCACGATCCCAAAACGCGGCCGAATCTCATCGCGAAATTTCGTTTGGATCTGATAGAGGTTGATCGGCAGCTGCCGGTAACTTTGCACGAACCCCTTGACCAGGTCCGTGATGACCTCTTCATGCGTCGGCCCCAGACACATGTCGCGGTTCTTTTTGTCCTTGAAGCGGATCATGACCTCGGCCAGGGTCTTGTCCCGGCCGGTCCTCTGCCACAGTTCGATCGGCTGCAGGACCGGCAAGAAAAGCTCAACGGCGCCGGCGGCGTTCATCTCCTCGCGGATGATGTTCTCGATACGTTTAAGGACCCTCAGGCCCAGCGGCAGATAGGAATAGACCCCGGACGTGAGCATGTGCACCAGCCCCGCGCGCAATAGCAGCTGGTGGCTGACGGCCTCCGTGCCGATGGGGATCTCCTTCAAAGTTGGAATAAAGAATTTCGACCAATCCATCCGTTTTCTTACCTATTTATGGTTTATGGGGTTTCGGCACTTCCTCGAAGAATCCCGGAGGGAGCAGGATGTTGCGCTTCCTGAATTTCTTCAGGAAGGAGGGAGCCCTTTTGTCCATGACCCACTGCCCGAGCACCTTCCCCTGTTCGAACTTTTCCGCTTCGAAACGGAAGATATCGCGCAGGAAGACCCCGTCCCCCTTATCGGGAATGTACTCCACATCCGTGATATTGGTGATGCGCCGCACGCCGTCCATGTACAATTCCGTGTAGACGATGAGATCGATGGCGTTGGCGATCTGCTTCTTAATCTCTTCGGTGCTGAGGCGAATCCCTGTCATCATGACCATGGTCACCATGCGGTTGAAACAGTCCTCCGGACTGTCGGCGTGCACGATGGCGAGCGACCCGCTGTGGCCGGAAGAGATCGACTGGATGAGATCGAGCGCTTCTTCTCCGCGGATCTCACCGATGATGATGCGGTCGGGACGCATGCGCAGGGAATTGACAAAAAGGTCCCGAAT
>JAHFFX010000220.1 GCA_023247755.1 Candidatus Omnitrophota bacterium
TCCTCGACCAGGCCCTGGTTGACCAGCCGCACCAGGGACTGCCGGAAGGAACGCATGCCGAAGAGCTCCCCTTCGTCGATGAAGGGCTGGATGTCCTTGGTGCTGCCCTCGCGGATGAGGCGCGCGACGGTGGGGGTAACGACCAGCGATTCGTAGGCGGGAATGCGCCCCTCGCCGTCCTTGCGGCGGACCAGGCGCAGGGAAATGATCCCCTTGAGGATCAGCGACAACTGCATCTTGATCTCGGCGTGCAGGTACGGCGGGAAGAAATTCACGATGCGCTCGATGGTCTGAATGGCGTTGGCGGTATGAAAGGTGGTGAAGACCAGCGTCCCCAACTCCGCGGACGACATGGCCGCCTGCATGGTCTCCAGGTCCCGCGTGGTGCCGATGTAAATGATGTCGGGACTCTGCTGGGTGACATGCTTCAGCGCCTTGGGGTAGGTGTGCACGTCCAGCCCCAGCTCCCGCTGGTTGATGATGCTCTTTTTGTCCTCGAAAAGGAATTCGATCGGGTCCTCGATCGTCACGATGTGCTTGTTCATGTTCTGATTGATGTATTCCATCATGCTGGCGATCGTGGTGGACTTGCCCGAACCCGCCGGGCCGCACAACAGGACCAGCCCCCGCTGCTGTTCACAGAATTGTTTGCACAGATCGATCGGAAGGTTCAGCTGCTCGAAGTTGCGCACCTTGGTGTGCACGTGCCGGGCGACGATGGAGGGCGTCCCCCGCTGTTTGAACACATTGATGCGGAAACGCCCGATCGCCGCATCCGCCCAGATGAAATCGATGTCGTAGTTGTTCGCGTAGAACTGCTTGCGCTCCTCGGTCCCCAGAAGGAAGTTCGAGATCGCGGTAATATCGTCCTTGCTGAGGACATGCGGATCGATGATCTCGACGATCCCGTTGATACGGGCGCGGGGGGGCGAGCCGATCCTAAGGAACATGTCCGAGGCCTGCTTCGCCACCATCGTTTTGAAAAAGTCTTCGACTTTCATAGCGCTCCTGTGGGAAACCGCTCCATGGGCGAAATTGAAGGGCCCCGCCTATGGCGGGGCGGCTCTGGGCGGTCCCGACTTCGTCGGGACCGCCCACGCACCTATTCTACAAAAACCCGGACAGAATGTCGCAATTTTTTAGTTTTTTTAAAAGAGGGTGCTTCAGGGGTTCATGATCTTCAATTCCTTGACCGGCACACCGTCGCTCCATTTGCCCATGTACCGCTGCTGCGGGGTATTGCCGAGCGCGTACTCGCGGTTCTTGCCGTAGAACGCCGCGTCGCACAGCCCGTCCAGCAATTTCCAGTATCCGTAATAGTCCAGGGCGTTGACCGACAAACCCATCACGCTTTCCGGGTCCAGTGTCCCGTCCTCATTGAGCACCTCGTCGCCCGCCTGCTCGATCAGTTTCTCTTTGAGGCGTTCCTTGAGACGTTCGCGCAGCTTCCCCCCTCGCGCGCCCTCCTTTTGCCCGGTGCGGCCGCCGCTCCTTTTCTCCCCGGAATCATAGGCGGGGTCGATCGCCACCGGAGCATGGTGCGACGCTTTAAGGGCAGGCTTTCCGTGGGAATCCGAAAGGAAGACAATATAATTTTTGTTTGCCGGCGGAATAGCGGTGGTCTCTTTGTAGATCCGCTTGGCATCGACGTCCTTGGCAAGATGGTCCTCCTCGCCGGCCACGGCCAAAAGGAGTGTGGAGGGATCGACCTTGCTTAGGTCCTCCAGAGGGAAAGCGATCCTTTTGGAACGCGTCCAGGTCTTGCCGGGTTCCACGCTCATGACGGCCCTGGGCACCGGAAGCCCTCGGGATCCGGCGAGCGCGGCCACGCTTGAGCTCAACTCGCCGCCCATCGAGTGCCCCACGACGGCGACCTTATCGGTCTGGGGCCGCACATGCTTTCCGGCCTGCAGTTCCTTAAAAGCGGCCGCGAGGGCGGCCAGCGTATTGCCGGTAAAATTCTGGACGGGCGTGCGCACCGATTCCTGATAACGGGGGAAGATCACGATGTTGCCGCGGCGCACCAGGTGCTCGATCCAGGCGCCGTAGGCCTGGGGATTCACGGCGCTCCAGCCGTGCAGAAAAATGACCACCGGAGCGGATCCCGGCTCGGGATCGGCCGGCTCGTACAGCCAGTATTCGGTATCGCCGCTGCCGTATTTGGATTTAAGGACCTTCTGGTGGGAATACTCCGCTCCCCCCGGGCCCGAGGCGGGCTGCGACGGCGGGGAGATCTTCGGGGCCTGGGGGCCGGCGTACGCCGGCCCCCAGGTCGCCAAAAAGAGCGCCAGCCCAATTGCAAAACAGAAACAGGAAGTGTGTTTAAGCATCACGACCTTAAACCCGGCGGCCGGCAGAAAGTTCCGTTCATTATTTAAAATTATTTCTTCAAGCCTTCGACCGGACCGTGCCGCCGATCACGATGGCCGCGCTGATGAGGACCAGGTTCTTGATGATATATTGCCCCTCGAGCGTCAGGCCGAATGGAAAATAGGTGAAGCACACCTCCGGCAAAAGCACCAGCGGCAGCATGGTCCCGGGCATCTGCAGCAAGAGCAGGAATATCGCGACCCGGATGAGCGGCCGGATGAGGAGGCACACACCGATCGCCACTTCCCACGCTCCCAGAATGGGAATGAACACTTCCGGCCTAAACCAGTAGACGGTCTTCGCGACCAGTTCGTTGGCGGGGCTGATACCGGTGAACTTCAGCCCCCCGAACCAGATGAAAACGATCGCCAGCGAACACCGCAGGAAAATGAACCCATGCCGGTTCATCCAGCCGGCGATGAGCGGGTCGATCTTAAGGAAAAATTTCCGGAGATCCATTGGTCCTCGGGGGTCGTAAGCAATTGCAAGCGGCTTTTTCCCGTTCATGGTATCACAAAATACCGGGGACCGCCAAAGATCGGCCGCAAAAAATGCCCGGGGC
>JAHFFX010000109.1 GCA_023247755.1 Candidatus Omnitrophota bacterium
ACGTCCTTGGGCGGATCGATCTCCTTCAGTTCCGTGCGCACGATCTCCAGGCCCCAGGAGGAGGTCTCTTCTTCGAGGGTTTTGTGAAGTTCCTGGTTGATCTTGCCGCGTTCGCTATTGGCGGACTTGAGGGTGAGCGTGCCGATGATGTTGCGCAGTGTCGTGCGCGCGAGATTGACGATCTGGTACTGGTAGTTGTTGACGTTGTACTGGGAGGCCTTGACGCTCATTTCATCCGAGCGGACCTTGAAATACACCTGCGCGTCGACCCGGGCGTTGAGATTATCGTTGGTGATGATCTCCTGTGGTTCCGCGTCCACCATCTGTTCGGTGACGTTGACCTGATACATGCTGTCGATGAAGGGGATGATCCAGGTGAATCCCGGATCGGCGAAGCCGTGGTATTTCCCCATCCGTTCGACGAGCGCCCGGTGCGTGGGGCGGACGATCCTGATCCCCAGAAAGAAAACGAAGATCGTAAAACCGATAAGTCCGTAAAACCATCCAAAGGCAGTGTCCATGGCTTCTCCTTTTTCTTGGTCGTCCGTGTTTTTAACAGTGGTCGAACGACAATTAGCCCTTCTTCACCGGCTCCATCAACCGGAAATCCATCAAGTTTTTATCAACGGAAAGCGATTCTGTCAAGATACTTCCGTCCTTGATGGCCAACCCTTCGGTGTAGATATCCTTCTCGAACCATTTGAGGGTGTCGAGCCCGGCGGGCGAACGCGGTTCGGGCAGCGCCGCGGCGAGCTGCGCCAGCGCCCGCACGCCCACTCCGGTCTCGAAGGAAGAGCTCACCACCGCGCCGATCCCCGATCCTTGCGCGAGCCGCGCCCAGTTCATCGCCCGCTCGAAACCGCCCAGCATGGTGGGCTTGAGAATGAAGGCCTTCACCCCTTTCAGTTCCTTGATGGTCTTTAAGGGAAGCTGCCGCAGCGATTCATCGAGCGCGTAAGGGAATTGCGTCACCTTGAAGAATTCGCCGAGCAACAGATTGTCCTTGGTCGGCTCTTCGAGGTATTCCACGCCGTTGCGCAGGTCCTTCTCCATGGCCTTGGCGAAACTTCCGGCGGCGCCGTAATCCCATTGCTGGTTGGCGTCGATGCGCAGGGCCGCGTTCGCAGGAAGAATGCTGCGCACGAACGCGATGCGCTCAAGGTCGCTGTAGGTGTCGTTCGATCCCACCTTCAGTTTAAAGGAACGTACGCCTTCGTGCACATAATTCTTGACCTCGCGGCTCAACTGTTTTTGTGTGCCTTGAATGAGCGCGCTCAACGGCACGCTGCGCTGGTGTTTGGCGCCGAAGAGTTCATGCAAACTGACCTCCCGGGAACGCGCGAGCAGGTCGAGGACCGCCATTTCGAAGCCGCAGCGCACCGAGGGGAACAATTTGTAGGTTTTGAGCCAGGTATCGAAATGCCAGGTGAGCTTCTCCACCCCTTCGGGAATGCGGCGGTTGATGAGCGCGTCCTTAAGATCAAGGGCCTGCCGCTGCGCTTCCTGCAGGCGTTCCTCGCTGAACCCGGGAAGCGGCGCGATCTCGCCGAAGCCGACGGAATGGTCTTCGTCGGTGATCTCAAGGATCAGTCCCTCCCGCTCCGGCATGGCTTTGCCTTCGAAGCTCATGGGGAGCGTGAGCGGCAGCTTGTAGCGGAAGAGATTGATCTCGGTGATCTTCATAGGAAAAGTAAATGGGTGCTCCAGCTACCCAGTACCCCAGCGTCCCGGGAAATGCTTTTGCTGGGTTCCTGGGTGGCTGGGTCGCTGGGAGCCCTGAGACGAGGTTCTCGACATCGCCAGTTCATAACATCCACCCCACGGAAAACAGCAGGCTATATAAGAGAAGCAATTTTCCCGTCCCGGCCAGCGCGTTGTTCAGGGCCGGGCCGTCGGTGCGGGTGAGGACGGTCTTGATGGTGGGAATGGAGGCGAAGCAGATGCCGCAGCCCATCAGTGAATACGGATAGTCCATGGTGATGAGCAACACCACCAGCGGGGTCAGGGTCGCGCAAAAAATGAAGAACAGGAATTCGGTCATGGCGAAGGAACGGCCGAAACGTACGGCGAGAGTGCGTTTTCCCGAGCGGCGGTCGCTGTCGATGTCGCGCAGGTTATTGACCGAAAGGATCGCCGCCGAGAGGAAACCCGGTCCCAGTCCGGCGACGATCACCGCGGGATTCATTTCAAGCGTCTGAACATAGTAGGTCCCGGCCACGGCCACCGGACCGAAGAATATGAGCACGAAGAGTTCGCCCAGCCCCAGATATCCAAGCGGGGCCGGCCCTGCGGTGTAAAAAAAACCGGAAAGGATGGACGCAACGGCGATCACGATGAGCGGTGCCCCGCCCCTGGAAATGAGATAGATCGAGCAGACGCCGGCGAGGAAGAAAGAAACGATGAACGCCGCCCGCACCAGCGCCGCCGGGATGAGCCCCGCCTGCGTCACACGGGTCGGGCCGATGCGGTCCGCCGCATCGGCCCCCTTCTTGAAATCATAATAATCGTTGGCGAGGTTCGTCCCGATCTGGATGAAGAGCGCGGCGAACAGGCAGTAGACCGCCGAGACCCAGTCGAGTCCTCCGTCCTTGAACGCCATCGCGCTACCCATGAGGACCGGGGCTACGGCGGCGGGAAGGGTTTTGGGTCGGATCGCTAAGAGCCAGGGATTCATGGGAGTGTTAAGTGTAGAGTGTTAAGGGATCGGGCATTGATAAGGGCAAAGTGTTTTGCAGAAACCCGCATAGTTACAGGTTATTGACTTAACACTTTACACCTGACACTTAACACTATAAGACAACGCCGTTATTCTAACATCAAACGGGGCGCCGGCAAAGCGGCTTTGTGGTTTGTTACGGTTCCCTCTGTGGATCGCTGTATCGCTTCGTTAGAAAAAATTAATTTTTCTCTAACGTTCCTCTAATGGAAGTTGGTCTATGATAGCGCGTGTTTTGGGACCCGGTCCTGGCGGCCGGGTCCTTTAGCGGAAATGGGACGGCACGGACGGAAAGGTTGCGCGGTCCGTCCGCTTGAACCGGGGCGGCCCGCTGGTGGGCGGGCGCCCCGAGCTATTTCAGTGGTCAAAATCCGTTTTTCAGGTAGAATAGAACCCTGTCATTTCTCAAACCTTTTCAAAGGAGGGCCTCATGTTTACCCTGTACGGAATGGATCTTTCCAATAACGTCTCAAAGGTGAAGTTCGCGGCCAACATCATGAACCTCAAATACGATTTCAAGCAGGTCAATCTTATGGCCGGCGAGAACAAGACGCCGGAGTTCCTGGCGATCAATCCGGTGGGACGCATTCCCGCGATCCGGGAAGGCGATTTCACGCTTTTTGAGAGCAACGCCATCATCAAGTACCTCGCCGATTCGAACAATTCCCCGCTCTATCCCAGGGATCCCAAGAAACGCGCCCTCATCGACCAGTGGATCGATTTCTCGAGCATCCATGTGCAGGCCGCGCTCAACCGTATCTTTTTCAACCGCATCATTTATAAGATGATGAACGTCCCCAAGGATGAGAATTCGCTGGCCGAGGGGATCAAGTTCGTGGCGCAGTTCCTGCCGATCATCGACAAGCAGCTTGCGCAGAGCCGGTATCTCGCGGGCAATGAGCTGACGCTGGCCGATATCGACCTGCTGGCGATCCTCGAGCCCTGCGAGGCGGTGTCCGTCGATCTTTCCGCCTATTCCAAGATCGTCGCCTGGCGCAAAGGCCTGCAGCAGAATGCCTGGTATCAAACGGTCCGCAAGGATGCCGACGCGGCCATGCAGAAGGTCATGGCGCAGCTGGCGAACGCGGGGGCCGGAGCCGGCGCGCGGTAGGTTGCAGAGTAAAGAATAAAGTCTTGAACTAAAGCAAGGGGCGCAAAACCAACGATCCACTCGAAGGTTTTGCGCCCCTGAGTTCTTATGAGATCCCTCTCAGGAACCGTTTAACGTCCTCATGATCTCCCGCCAGAATAAACTCCGCCAGATCCCCTTGCCAACGGAAGAGGATCCTTACTTTGATGCCTTTGCGCACTTCCCAATAGTCCCCTCTGAGACGTTTTAACCCAGGCCTTGATGGATCGTTCGGTCTTGCGATAAGACATCGATGAGTTGTGCGGCGACCTTCTTGATCTCTTCTTTTTGAGCGAGGGGCAGGGATTTGATGGATCGCTCGAAGGAAGGGAGAAACTCCAACCTCATAAAGATTTAATGTATTTTTTGGCCTCTTGGGGGCTCAGGTAGGATTTTCCTTTTTCGGATGCTAATTTCTCGATCTTGGCCCATTCCTTGGCGGTGTAGGGAGACTCCGCGGTCAGGGAACAAGGCAACAGCACGACCCCTTCTTTGCTGAGCCCAAAGGCCACCGACGCCCCTTCTTTGAGGTGAAGAAGCTTGCGGATGCGGTTGGGGATCGTCACTTGCCCTTTGGAAGTTATCTTGGCCGTTTCCAGGATCGTCATATTTCCTCCGTGGTTACTTCCTTACTTTCTTACTTAGAGGATAGACCATAAAGAGCGATCTGTCAACGAATAGGTTTATACCGGGGTTGGGGAGTTGGCCCCTTCAAAGGCGGGGTTGAGGACTGGGTGTCTTTTGTATTCTTGGGGGTCTTCGCCTCCCCCTCCGCCTTCGCCAGATATTTATCCGGGTCCTTGCTGAACTCCTCCAGGCAATGCTCGCAGCAAAGGTTGACGAGCTTTCCCTTGTGGTAAACCTGATAAGCGGTTTTCGGGTCTATCTTGTCGCCGCACGTGGGGCAAGTGGTGTTGCCGACCTTCTTGGCGTCCTTCATCGTTTGGTGGTCGCGGACGAATTGCGCTTTGCGCGCGGTATCCGCCGACACGGCGGCCGCCTGCCCCCAGTTGCCCTGGGCGGCCGCGCTACCTTGCGCGTGCGCCCCGCAGCCTCCCCCGCATCCACCACTACCGCCGCATCCACCACCACAACCGCCAGCGCCTCCGCAACCTCCCGCGCCACCGCCTTGACACCCGCATCCGCCGCTACCGCCCCCGCACCCTCCCCCACATTCGGCGTGGGCAAAAGGAGCTAACAGCAAGAAAGTCAGCGTGAAAGTTGCAATAGTTAAAAGTTTACAGTTTTTCATGAGTTAAAATAAGTTTCTCACTAGAATAGTCTTGGAATTCAGAAGCTGCAGTTAAACGGAGAACAAATTCATCGATTGATAAAAAATCCTTTTCTGGGAATAACTCGGCAGCCGCAGCTTTCATAAAACCCTTCTCATTCGAGACAATCCCATCACAGCCTATTAAGTAAATAAGATGTTCTATGTCTTCGTAAGCATTGATGTCAATGGCAGGTTGTTTTTCCACAGCCATATAATACCATGCTGTAAATAAGCATCCCTCTATGAACTTGTTAAAGTAATAACATTTTTCTTTGTTTTCTTTCCAGTATTTTATTAATTCTTTGCGGGGGTGGTTCGAGTTTATGCTCTTTTGAATTTTCTCGATTGCTGTCTCCTCAAGATTATCTTTTAAGAAATCAGAAAACTTGGAACCTTTTCTGGTCATGTTTTTAGCTTTTGCGACCTTGGTGACATCGTCTCTCATCAATGCGTAGGCTTCTTTATTCTTTATTTTTCTTTTGGCCCAATTCTCATGATAATCTTGATATTGTTTTTTTCCATCCGGCGTTAATTCTCCACCCTTAAGAATGAGTCGAGAATTCTCGATGATATTTCGGGTTTCTTCTGAGGGGAGAAATAAATATTCTGAAGAGGGTTTTCCTTCAAGCTCGAAGGTAAAAATACCTTCCGGACCATTAAGGTCATTAAAGCATTTTTGCCAACGTAGTTCAGTGAGAAGCTTGATTGCTTCAACAGCTCTATCGGGAATTGGGCCTTTTCTAAGAAAATCAAAACCTTCTTTTAGCAAGACGGGTGTAAAATAAAAAGCTAACCTTCCAGAACAAGCTTTTACTATGCCCGCATTTCTCAATTTTGGAATCTCTTTTTCATCCCAAATATTATTATCCGTTATAAATTTGTAACTCATAGAAGATTATAGAAATCCCCCCTCTCCTTTACAATCTCGTGCTCCACGAGCTGTCGAAATTAGGGATACTCGCAAGATCCTCGAGACTCATCGCAATTATCGAGCGACGAGTCCCGAGGTAATCGCGACGAATTACCTTCTCCTCCCCCTGAACGAGCGGGCACTCCACGAGCCGCCCCGCGGACGGAAACCGCCTTTGGCCGGCGGATGATAGGCCGCGGAAAAAGCGTCCGGCGGGATGTCCGGATGCGTCGAGATGGGGAGCGTCCCCTTGATCATGCGTTCGATGTTGTTGACCTCGTCCTTCTGGTCGGCGGTGGCGAAGCTGATCGCGTGCCCCGGGTGTCCGGCGCGGCCAGTGCGGCCGATGCGATGGATGTAATTCTCCGGGTCGTCCGGAAGGTCGTAATTGATGACCAGTTCAATTCCCTTCACGTCAATGCCGCGTGAGGCGATGTCGGTGGCGATGAGGATGCGGTATTTGCCGCTCTTGAATCCCTCGAGCGCTTCCCGACGCTGGCCCAGGCTGCGGTCCGAATGGATCTCCGCGGCGCGGTGGTTGCGCTGCTTGAGTCCTCCCGCGATGCGGTGCGCGCCGATCTTGGTGCGGCAGAAAAGCAACACCGACCCGCGGTACTGGTTGAGGATCTTATCGAGGAGCGTCCGCTTCATGTCCTGGCGGACGATAAAGAGTTCGTGCGTCACGTTCTCGGCCTTGGTGCCGGGGGGCGCGATCTCCACCGACGTCGGCATGCGCATGTGGCGTTTGACGATCAGGAAGATCTCGGGGGGCATCGTCGCCGAGAAAAGGAGCGTCTGCCGTTCCTTTGGCACTGATTTTAAGATCTGTTCGATCTGCGGCGCGAAGCCCATGTCGAACATGCGGTCGGCCTCATCCAGGATGAGGGTGTGCACATCGTGCAAGGGGGCTTTACGTTGTTCCATGAGATCGAGCAATCGTCCCGGGGTCGCCACCCACACGCGCGGATTTCCGGCGAGGACCCGGATCTGGTCGCGCACCGGCTCACCACCGATGAGGACCGCCGTTTTGATGCCGAAGGGTCTTCCAATTTTTGTAAAACTTTCCGCGACCTGCAGCGCCAGCTCCCGCGTGGGAACCAGCACCAGCGCCTTATCACGGGTGGAAGCCATCTTCTGGATCGTGGGAATGGCGAACGCCATGGTCTTGCCCGTTCCGGTCTGCGCGATGCCCATCAGGTCCTTGCCTTCGGCGATCAGCGGGATCGCCTTGTGCTGGATGGGGGTCGGGGTCTGGAATTTGAGCTGCTCGATGATCTCGAGGATCTTAGGGGCGATCCCCAGGCCGTAAAAACTTAGATTAGAATGTTCCATGTTTCCTTTCGTTGGATTGTGGGAAATTGTTCCCATCGATTATAAATTCCAAACAAAGAGTATCGTTATTTGCTTGAATTGTTAAGGGTATCCAGATATTTCTGATACTCTCCCTGCTGTTCTTCCCAGGTGTCGAGGATCTTATCGAACCGTTTTTGGAGGCGTTCCTGCTCTTTGTTGAGCGCGTCGGTCTGCTTGATGATCTCGGCCGCCTGACCCTGCTGTTGCTTGGATTCCTCGATGAGTTTACCCCCTTCCTGCTGCTGGCGGATCTGCTCATCGATCATCCTCTGGGATTGGTCGTACATGCTTTGGTTCTTCTCAAGAAGACGTTTGTTCTCGACCATTTGCGCGTCGTACTCCGCGAGCTGCCGGGTGGTTTCCTTGCCCTGCTTTTTATACTGCGCCTGAAGCTGTCGGCAAAGTTCGTCCTTACAGGAAGGGTCCAGCAGTTCCTTGATGTCTTGGGGTGTCTCTGCTGATGCTATCGAGGCCGTAGTAAGCAATATCAGAACCAACCCTAGCGCATGGCGCATAAAGATCTCCTTTATTATGGTCTTCTCGGGAATTTCGAGAAATCCGGCTTCCGCTTCTGCACGAAGGCGTTACGGCCTTCCTGCCCTTCTGCGGTCATATAGAACAACATCGTGGCGTTCCCGGCGAGCTCCTGCAGCCCCGCCTGTCCGTCGCAGTCGGCGTTGAGCGCGGCCTTCAGGCAGCGGATCGCCATCGGGGAATTGGCGAGGATCTCGCGGCACCACTGCACGGTCTCGGCTTCGAGCTTTGCGTAAGGCACGACGGCGTTCACTAATCCCATGTCCAGCGCCTGCTGGGCGTTATACTGGCGGCACAGGTACCAGATCTCGCGCGCTTTCTTTTGTCCGACGATGCGCGCCATGTAGCTCGCGCCATAACCGCCGTCGAAGGAGCCGACCTTGGGGCCGGTCTGGCCGAAGATCGCGTTGTCGGCGGCGATCGTGAGGTCGCACAACAGGTGCAGGATGTGACCGCCGCCGATGGCGTAGCCCGCGACCATCGCGATGATGGGCTTGGGGCAGGAACGCATCTGCCGCTGGAAATCCAGCACGTTCAACCGATTGACGCCCTTCAGGTCCTTGTAACCGGCATCGCCACGGATCTTCTGGTCGCCCCCCGAGCAGAACGCCATCTTCCCTTCGCCGGTAAGAATGATGACGCCGATCTTCTCGTCGT
>JAHFFX010000017.1 GCA_023247755.1 Candidatus Omnitrophota bacterium
GATTGAAAATAATGGTATATTCACGGTAATCTTCAGTGGAAGCATCGATCGTTAATAAAAGGAGCACCATTTTCTCCTTAAACATCTGCATCCGAGTTTCCAAAGACTTGCTATCCTCAACAAGATCATTCCTCTCTTGGGAATGGAAGTGGTAAATGGAAGCCAGCATATCCATAAGGATGCTCGAATACTGATTCGACAAGGTCTCAATCAAGGCAGGAATGGTCGTCTCTCGACCCGCCGTCAAGTAAGCGGCATAATAATTTACGGCGCCTTTTTGATTGTTGTCGTGACTTATGGTTTCTTCGATGGCTGCGAATTTGGGTTCAAACCGGCTTCCAAATACATCAATAAAGGTTCTATGGGAACGGCGGGCCTTTTGGACTGCATTTTCAATGCCTCCTCGGCCAAAGGCTAAAACAAGCAGGAGATCATAGTTCTCATCTTCCAATAAGGCCCGCTCAATAACGACTTCAGTGGTATACGTGGGCCGTTGATCAATCCAAACTCCAAAGCTGATTTGCGGGGTATTAATAACAACGATACTGATGTCCAGCCGTTTATCCGGCATCGCGCCGGACCAAGAATCAAGCACATCCATGAGACTAACGATCATCTGCCTTTCCTGTTTGCCGGCGGGAACGATCAGGGCTCGATCAAGCGATCTAATTTGTTCTCTTGCTTCTTCTCGAGTCCCCCAGATGGAGAGCTCGCGAATCTTTTCAAGGAAATGTTGGCGTAAGCCTTCTTCGCGATTTTGGTTCTTCTTATGGGGGAGATTGGATTTCTTTGTGGCGCCGATCTCGTGGACCAGGCTAAGGGCACGTTCCTGCGGAGTGTTGTATTCGAAGTATTGGTTCGAGAGAAGGATATATTGTTGTCCTTCGAGGTTAACAGCGGTGGCGAGAACCAAAGTTAATGGGCCGCTACGAATCAAGCCCCGATTAGCCAGCCATTCGAGATAAGCGGCCATGTCTTCATGTCCATTCAGTCTTAAATAGCGGACCGCCAACGTCATTTCTTTTGAACCGATATCGACAATGTTGAAGTGAGATAAGCCAATTTTCTTAATTTCCTGTAGAATTCTTCGGCGAGAAGGCGCTTCTTTGTCCCACGGCAGCTTCCTAGCCCGATCAATGGTCTGCCTCACCATCGGCACCGCCACCAGCGCGGCCAAGGCCGCTAAAATCCACACAATCGGCAAGCCGCCAGGAAGTACCTGGATATTCATGCCGTTGCCACGCAGAGTTTGGTCCATCAAAATACCCGCATCGACCTTGCGCGCCGCAACGGCAACGCGCTTGATCATCTCGCGCCCGCGCTGGTTGGAGATCACCGCGACGGCAATCACAGCGGCCAGCGCCGCGACATCGACTCCCGTCAAGGCGAAAGATTGATCATTATTTTCCCCATCCTCCAGCGTTTTGTCGGATGAACCTTGTTCCTGCAATTGCGCGGGATGCAACCTGTGTTCCTGAGGCAATCCCCTCAAGGAAATGGGAACGCCCGCATTCACTAAATCAAGGGCTTTCTGGCGACCGATGGTTTTGTATTCGCCGTTCTGGGGTCCTGAAGCCTCAACTGATCTTAAATATTTAAAGGCCAAATGGGCCATGGCGCCATTTTTAATGCTTTCAATCGTGACAAAACTTTGCTCTCCTTGGGCCATGCCAACCAACCATTCCATCACCCGATGTCCTGCCCCATGATCCGGTTTATGGATTTCAATTGAATTCAAGACATAGGCAGACTCCGCATTGAACTCGGAAGCTTCTTCGGGAGAAGCGATTGTGACAAATCCGATCGGCATTCCATTTTCCAGGATCGAATAAACATCGTATCGACCTATGGTTTCCCCCGACTTTATAATTTGAACGTCCCCAATTCGAGGGTTACGAACCGGTGTTTGAATCGGTTCGAATCTGGCGAGCTGGCTTATCTTTTTGCCGAATTTCCTTACGGCCTGATAGACAATTACGCCCAAAGCCAACAAAGATTTTCTCTGCTGTGTTATCGAAAATACTCCAAGACCAAAAACACCAAACCACCACAGCAAGCTGATGAATAGCCCCCCGGCCGGCACGCCGAGGGTGGTGAGGATTTGATCGACGCCTTTTTCCTTCATCGCCCCCAGCAGAACCTTGGCGGTGAAGTCCGACGTCCAGGCCGGATAATCGGAAGGAATCGAATTGAACCTGAAGACCCGGAACCCGCTTTCCTGCAGCTCTCGCTGCATCCGCTCATCGAAGCCGCGCTGAACATCGTTTTCTTCCACCGTGACAAAAATGATCCCTTCGGGCTTGACGATGCGGACCGCTTCCGGCAACAGATAATCCCAACGGAACTCCGATGACTGGTTGACCGTGACGATATCGCGAGAGGCATAGGTCAAGCCGATCCTCGTATAGCTGTCCTTATACACTTCTGTGGCTCTCGGATAGTCGGCCGGTCCGGCGTGACGGACATTACGACCCAGCGCCCTGGCCTCATTGACATACCGCGCATGCGTCTCCACGCCGAACACTTCCACTTCAGAGAAAAGACCGCGCAGGAACCGCTCAAAGGCCGGAACAAAGTCACCTTTGCCGGAGTCCAGGTCCACTGCAGCGACCTTTTGCCGATCAGCGAAGATGTGACGCAGCAAGCCGGTAATAGTCAAAGGCTTTCCTGGTCGAAGCGCCGCACTTCGGCTTCTTTGATATAACATCGCTCCCGCCGCGATGACCGCCAGGACGGTCAGAAGCGCCAACGCAAGAACGATCGGAGAAACGATCAAGTTGGTCAGCGGATTCTGTGTCGAACCCTGCTCCAGGGAACGGACGATACGTTCGGCTTCTTTATAGACGGGGTTCTTGTACTCGACGATTTCGATATGCTGCGTGGCATATTCCAGATAATCGGTGGCCAGTCCTTCATACACTACATTCTGGTAACGAATAATTTCCGGGATCTCGCCAAGCAAATTCTTCCAGGCGGGTAAAGCGCCCCTTCCATTGACCCGCTCCAAATAGCGAAGGGTCTCTGCCGTGGGCTGGTCCTGCGACATATATCTGATCCTTTTCAACAGTGCCGGGGTGTACCTGGCGTCTCCCACCCGGGCCGCCGCCCGGGCGACAACGTGCAGGAAGCCCGGCTCCCCGCGCAGCAGAACGAACAGCCGGCCAAAGGCCCTGTTCCCACCGTATTGCAGTAAGACCGCGACATTGCCCTCTTTAAGGTAAATTGAGAGGTTGTGGTTGGCGAGCAGATACATTGAGACCGATCCGCGGATCCGTTCTTTGCTTACGCCCAGCTGTTCCAGCCTTTCCGCAAAGACCAGATCCAAAGTATCTCGAACGATCAACAAGTAAGCCTCGATCCGGTCTTCCTGCCGTACGCCCTCAAGCGATCCGATCAGCCCGGGAACATGCTGGAGATAAGCGGCAAGCAATCTCGCCCGGGTAATCCCCATTTCTACCCAAGAGGCATCCAGCGAGAGAAGCGCTGTGCGCGACATAGCCTGCAGTTCATCATCCGGGCGCAACATCCTTCGGCCCAAGCTGCGGATGATCGATTCAATGAAGTTCCTGGAAGGATGTTCCATCAAATACTTGATCGCGGCTTTCCCATCGTGACGGACGACCATTCCCCAATACCAGGCGGGTTGCGGATGTCGACGGATCGTCTCCAAATATGACTCGATGATACCCTGCTCCCCAAAGCCCCGGTCGCTCAAGGCCTGGGCGACCTTTCCGTTGACATCCGTGTCGGCCGAAAGGAGACCCCGCAGAAGCCGGGTGGCACCGTCATTGCGGTAGGAAGCGACCTTTTGCACCCGCTGTTCGAACTTTTCCACGGAGCGGGTCTTCATCCGCCGCTCGTAATAAGCCAGCGGGGCAAAGATCCGTAACAGGGCCATCCCCGCCGCATACATCGAAACCGCGACCATGGCCAGCAGAGCCACGACCGCCAGCGCCTGCAATCCGTCGGAGAGGATGGTGAGTTCCGTTGGCTGTCCGCTCTTTTCGGATTCATTCTGCCGTAAATGACCGTAAATCTGGTAGACCAGAGCCGCAAGCACCGGTTTCGGAACGAATCCCAGTCCCAATATTTCATCGATGTGCCGGAACTCCTGGATGCGCCAAAATTCTCTCAGCAGGTATTGGACATATCCGTCAATGTGGGGCCATCGGCCATGGGAGGGAGCATACAAAGGCTCGAACCACCGATGGAGAACTTCTCCGGACAAACCGCCGGCCTGCAGGACGGCAAGCGCCTCCCGGCGCAGAGCATCCGTCGGGAGCGCCGCCAGATTTTCCGGGGTCATGCGATGGTAGAACGCTAGTAGTGTTGCTAACAAGACATGGAATTTGAGGTGGGATCGGTCGTGTTTTTCTTTTTCATGAAGAACGAACACCCGCACTATTTCCATGAGTTCCTGATAACCCGCCGCGGGCCGCGCGGCAACGACCACCCGGGCGGGGACGATGTTGATCCCCCAGAAGACCAAGTCAAGGACGCTGACGTGATTGATCCAGTTGATTAATTCCCGTTCATGTTGCTTGAGCTCGGCCGGGAGCCGGTTGTAAATTTTCTTCCCCGATTCAGAGAGGACCATCGCCATAGGAATAAGGAGCAACAGCGCCAGCAGTCCGCCGGAGAGGCCGAGCAACTGCATTCCCTCAGAGGGACCATTCTGCCTGTCCACATACCGGATGAAGAACGGTCGGCCGACCTTTTCGGATTCCCAAGTGCCGTCTGACCAGCGCATGGTGAAGGCGTCCTCCCCATTCAATTCGGCTTCAAAATAACCGTTCTCCGCCGGCTTCAATTCGATGTCCCGCGCGGCCCCGTTCCCATCCAGCTGCCAGGCCTGCACGAGGCCTTCGCCTTCGGTACGAACAATGACCCGGGAACCGACCGGGGCCTGGAAGCCCTGATCCCGGTACGCAAATGTCCACAGCGGCGTTGCGGAACTCGCCGCGGTGAAGGCCTGCAGCGATTGAGCGTAAATCTCAGGGAACAGGAGACTTAACCCGCGCAGAACCTCGGCATTACTCCAGGCCTGAGCTCCGGTTCCTGACGGATTGAACGTGTCGCCCCGGTTACGCAGTTCCTCACGCAGTTCTGCCGCTTGCGGCCCATTGAGCGCTTCCCGGGAATACCGATACGGCTCATCCAGAATTTCAGCAAGCAGACCGTTGTTCTTTCGCGCCGGCCCCAGCGCGCCTTCCAAGAAACCATATTCCGCGAGAACTGCAATAGTCCTTTCGCGACCGAAGACGTTGATCATCCCTTCGATATAAGCTCCTGACTTCCACGGCCACACAATGCCCTGATGGTAGCTGGCTTCCTTCTTCCAATCCACGCGAACCGGCTCATAGACATCACCGGGGATCGTGTTCGGGGACAAAGTCCTTAAACCATAAGCGGTCAGAAGTTCCCTGGTCATGGTTTCCATCGTCCGGCGGGCGCGATCGCCGGTCACGATACCCAGCGCCACCGCCCAAGCCTGGTTCGGTCTGATCCGGCCCTTTTCCTCCGCCGAACCTTCTATCGTGTCATACAGATAACCGCCCTCTTCATTCCAGAATTTGGCGTTGAAGGAAGCCTGTGCCCGGTCGGCCATCGTCCGGTAATGGACCGCGCCGGATTCATCCCCGCGATGACGATAAATATCCGCCAGGACCCGCTGGCCATAGATCCACAGAGCATTGATCTCCACGGCCTTGCCGTATCTGGGCGTGGCCGGACGGCTGTAATCGGCTCTTGCATCCATCCAGGTGAGGTTGGTTTCTTCATGGCCCGCGTAGATCAATCCGTCATTTTGATAATTGTGATCAACACCGATCCAGGCTTTGATGGTCCGGTTGCCGTCCACATCGTAGCTGGTCTCAATTCCGTTATTATGAGCCGTCACGACCTGTTCGATCACCTGCAACACCGTCAACTCACTGCGGCCTTCCGCCGGGAACTTCATCCGCACTATCCGGTTAAGGAACCCGTAATCTCCCGTCGCCTCCAGATATTTGCCCATCGCCCAGAGCATGAACATCGCCGCATCCACCGAGTTGTAGCTTGGATTGTCGCCGTTGCCGATGAAGTTCGGAACCAGACCGTTTCTGACGAACCGCATATAGCTGAGCATGATGTCCCGGAACGTCCCGTAGTCGTCGGTGGCGCCCGTCAGGCCCCACAGCGAGATCATCGTGTCACGGCCCCAGTTCCTCAGCCAGGCGTCCATACCGAAGTGCGGGAAGCCGGCCGCAATCGTCCAGCCCAGGCCCCGCTCGTAATACACATATTTGCCCTGCGCCGGCAACATTCGGTCGAAGATCTCGTAAACCCGGCCTTCCAGGTTAGCGTCCGGTTTCACGGTCAGTTCCGGAAGGGCTTTAACGCCCTCCAGTCGATAGACGGCGACCTGTCCCGCTTCCAGGTGAACGCCGAAACGCGTTCCTTGAGTGACTACCACTTTGCCGGTGATCAGATCCTTGAAGATGGCTTCATCGCGCGCTTGAAGATCGAACAATTCCACGGGAAGCGCGAAGCTCACGTTCGTTCTGCGGCCACGGGTGTTGGCGACGATCAGCAGGCGGTTGCCGTTATAGGATTTTGCGCCGACTTTCACATGCCCATTGCCATTGGTCGACAAACGCACCAGGGCCGAACGGCTGACGGCCGGATTCTCCGCGCGGATCTGCGCATACAACTTAAGCCAGGCAGAGAGATCAACCTCGCCTTTATTCGCCGTGCCCCAATGGGAGCCAATCGTGACACCGCACTCATCCTTGGTCTCCCGTTTGATGGAATCGACCGTGCCGTATTCATCGAGGCCCAGAAGAACCCCTTCCATCCGCGGACCAAGACTGAAGAAGGCCAAGAAGATCGGGCCGAGCAGTTCCAGGACCTTATTGCGATCCGCGCCGTTCAACCCGGCGAGATACGCGAAATCATCGAAATATTCGTTCGACCAACGGCCGCTGTCATGGCTGTCAACGACGGTGAAGGCGATGCCCCTGGAGAAGTCTGTGATCTCGTCGATGAAATCGTTCACGTTCTTCGACTTCAAGTCCCGGAGAAACGCGTATTGCAGGAAGCCCAGACGGTTGAAGTGATAATAAGAATAGGCATCGCCGCCCAACTGCTCGACGATGGCCAATATGTTGCTGGCGTTAAAGAACTCCGCCAATTCGTCCCAAAGCTGGGTAGACCAGACCAGACGCTGGGAGTTATCCCGGTATGAACCACGCCCGTACATGTGGAGAGCATCCATGCGCCAGCCGGCAATCTTGGCCGACCCATGTCCACTGAATACCGAATCAAAAATGGAATCCCAGTATTGATAAGGCCTAAGACGAGGATCCTCTTCGCCAGACATAACGTCAGTCTGGATCCCCAGCTCATTCCAGGCGGCGAGGTCTCCCCATATCTGTTCGTTGCCCGCGCCGCCGTCCTTGAAGCCGGGGCTGACAACCGCTTTGGCAACGGCAACGATATCCGGCGCTAAATTCTTGAGGCCTTCCCCGACCTCCAGGGAAAGTTGCGAGAACAACTCGCTCATTTCCGTTTCGATGGAACGGACAATACCGGCGTTGAGCTGATACTCCTCATTAAATTGAGCAAATAAGTCCGGATACCGCTGGGACAGGTCTTCTGCAATGTCCAGCAGGGTGGAACCGTCGGAAGGACGCCAGGATAACAGCGGAGAATCATCCGGTTCCGGGAAGCGCTGCCCGTGCAATAAAGTGGAGATCTTGATCAAGCGGTCATTTCTTAGGCTGAGCAACTTCCAGATCCGCTGAGTCTTTTCCTGCTCCAATTCCATGTCGAAATGATCCGCACGGTAGTAAACCTCCACACCATCCCGAGCGCGATAGAACGGAAGGTCGCCCAGGATGCTAATTTGCTGCTTCTCGGCAGCGTTCAGTAACGCGGACAGCTGTTCCAGGGCAATAAATTGTTCATAGACGATGAAATCGGCCACCTTGCGGTCCGCCCGATAGACCCGGGAATAGGCATCGTAAACCAGGTAATCGTCTGTAATCTGGGAAACATCGTACGTAACACCATAGACCGCCTCGGCATCGAATTTTCTGATTCTCCGGGCGATATGCATGGCATAAGTATCCACATGGGTATAATCACCCCATCCCGTTGTGAATCGACGGAAGGCGGCTTTTCTTTCCGGAGAGGCATTTTGTTGGAAATAACGGAATTTTTCATAAGGCGTGGCTCCCTGATCCTCCTTCACCCCCGACCAATCCGCGTTCCAGTCAATGAATCTCGGACTTAACGCGAACACCGACAACGGCGTGAACGGCGACGAACCAGGGGTGGGGAAGAATGGAGAAAGAATAAAGGCGTTCTTGCCGGTCTTGGCGGCGGTGTCGTGGATGAAGGCCCTGATCCCGGTCCAGTTCAGCGGATATCCGGCGGTGACAACATCGGTCAGAAACAGGTAATACGGGTGGACCTTGTTCATAGCCGCCCACTTGGGCAGCAGATAAGCACTGATGGAAATATCTTTATCGGTCCTCCAAACCGGCTCAACCTGCGCCGCGGTGCGGGCATTGACCGTCAACTCGTATTGACCGGCCCGGCCGGCGGCCGGAAGCGACACATGGGCGATCCAGGTGTCGGGGATCCTTTCGCCGCGGAGATTCGTGGCAGCGACGATGCGCTCCGGACCGAACGAGATCGGCCGCCATTCGGAAGCGCCCAAGTTGGTGTGAACTTCCATGGTCAATCCGGCGGCGAGGGCGTCGGAAACGCCCCGGGTGCGGATCCTGACGTCGAACTCGAGATCCTCATGGACGCCGACCGGCAAGTGGTCCAGATGACGATCCAGCATCTCAACGGATTCTACTTCACCCCGGATGGGGTGTTGTTGAATGACGACCGAGCCGATGGCAAAAGACAGGGCGAGGACCGCGAGCGTCCAGATGGCGTTGAGATCAAACAAACCAGCGCCGATGATCTTGAGCTGCCCGTCATTGTCCCTCTCCCGGCCCGCCGGACGCAAGACCGTGAAAATCTCCCGGTCCGTCTTGACCGAGGTACGGTCGCTGTCCGAAGGCCCGAGGACGACCGCTCGCGGAGCGGTGCTGGTCAGGGTCGCCAGGTTGGCGGCCCGGGTCGGGTGGGAATGGCCGAAGTCGTCGACCAGAGGGACCGGGATATAGGTCGAGGCCGGCGTGCCCAGGCCCCGAACACTGCCCCGGGTCAGGACCACAAGGTTATCTTCCTGGTTAAGGAAGCCGCGCGCTTCCAATTGTTCCGCAACCGCCGCGTCCCCTTCCCAGATGCGATCCAGGGAGGCGTCATCGCTGTACTCGGTCAGATAAATGGTCCCTTGAAGCGTATTCAGAACAAAGTTCGTGCGGGTAATGCCCCGGTAATTCTTGGTGTAAAGGAGCAGGCCCATTTCTGCGGGGCTGTCAATGAGCGCTTTTACCAGCGGCAATGTCAGCTCGCGCGAGCGGACGACCGCGAAATGTTTATCGTCCCTCTGCGCGTTAACGGCCTCGACGCTCATCTGCGTCATGATCCGCTCATTGAGGAATTGCCACAGGGCCGCGTAATTGGCTGGATTGCGGAAGATCAAGGACTGCAGGGACACGGCCAGCTGGTCATGGGATCTATTGGTTTCCGGCCGGTCGAGGGCGGCCAGGATAGCGGCAACGATCCGCGTTTCCAGTTCAGGGTGCTTCTTGAACAACGCATCCATGGTATTTTTCAGGTGCTCGACCCGGGAATACTCGGCGAGGTCGGTCAGGACCCGGATGACCACGTCACTGTCCTGACGATCGGATTCCTCAACGGCCAGCCGAATGAACCCTTCGTGCCAGAGGACCGAGAGGTCGGCCGTCACATCCAGCATCGAGCCCCGGTAGAAATTCGACGGCGGTATGGTAAAGAGCGCCTTGGCCAGGACCGGTACCGAAGTGTCCTCGCCGATCTTCACCAGGGCGGCCGCGGACCCGACGCGCAGCTGATAGGCCGTTCCCTCCTCTACGATCTTCTCGAGCGCGGGCGCCGCGGCCTTGGCCCGGATATCGCCCAACAGCTGGATCAACTGAAGGGCATCATCGGGATGACGATAATCCGTAATGTTCTTCAGTAAGGACTCAACTGCGGAGCGGTATGCGGGACTGCCGGCATTCATGTCGGAAAGCGCCCTGTTCAGGTAGGCGATGGCCGAACTGCGGCGGAAATAATCATTGTTGATGAGCACGTACGAAGTGCGCTCGATGAGCTGCAGGGCGGAATCAATGGTCCACTCGGCCTGGGCTTGCACGGCCTGCACACCGGCGGCGGAAACGGTCTGCGGACGGAAGATCGAAGTGATCGGGGAAAGAAGGAAGGCGACGGCAATGGCGAAGGCAACGGCCACAACGGAAATGACCCTGGTCGGGCCGCGAATGCGACCATCCCTCGACACGCTTAGCGTAGCAGCGTTGAAGATCGAATTCTTCCAGATAGTCCATTGGGCGAGGGATCTGGCGATCAGAACCACCAAAGTCAAGAGGGCAAGCGTGCCAGGAAGCGATAAGCTGAAATTGCTAGCCGTGGAATTCTCTCCGCCCTGCCTGTTCCCTTCATTGGTGCCTGGCACATCATCGTCCCGGCGATGGTCGCTCGGCGGCTGATGGCTGCCGCGCAGCCGCCGGGAAATCCGGTAAAGCGTGTCCGCAATGAGGCCCGTGGATAGTTCTATGGCCCCGACCAACAAGGCGAGCATGCGCCACGGTGAAAGCGGCAGGCCCAGCGAAGACATCCCACCCGAATCATCCGTCCGGCCGGGCACAATCTCCTGGAGCAGGGCTTTGATGTCCGCGGATTGTTTGACCAATTTCTCCAATTGCCCGCTGATCCGGACGAACGTTTCCCGGAAATATTCCGCCAGACCCGCTTCAATGAACCGCTGGAGACTCGGCAGCTGCATCATATCTTCAAATCTGAGATCACCCTGCTCCAAAGAGATCGAAAGGCCGTCCCATGCCCTCCCTTTGGTTTCTCTGATCTGCCGGGTAATTTCCGGTTCCTGTTCCCGGATCTTTGCGGCGAATTGCCGGGACGATTCCTGACCGGAGAGAGCGAAATAGAGGGCGTAAAGCTGTTTGAGCTCACGGTAGGACTTATCCAGTTCCCGCTCCAGGCCCGAGACGTCTTTCCCGGAAAGTCTGGAAATGTAAGAAGTGGCATTCATGATCTTCTGGGTTGCCTTCGCGGTATAATCAACGATCCCATACTCGATCCTTTGATCAGTTGCAACTCCGGCAGGCAAGTGGAAATCATAAAGGACCGGCCACAAGGCGAGCTTGGTCTGGAATTCCCTCATTTCCTGGATGATCCTGAAGATATCCTGGATCCTTCCGCCGATCACTTCACCGAATTCCCGGCTATCCGCCTCTTTGCCGATCGTTCTCAGCTTCCTGGAATTGGCCTCCGTGTCTTTCTGCGCCGAACTTACCGCCTTCGACATCAGTTCTTTCCACTTATCCGGCAAACCGTACTGTACGGCCACTTGTTTCAGGGTCGCTCTGGTCTCCTTGATGATCGCCTTCAGCAACAGGAGCAGCGTAACGAAGGCCGGCGACGCGAGGGTGGTGAAACGCCCGTCGGCTGCGTCCGGCGAGGCGGCGGAATCCGGCCCCGCAGAACGCAGCCGTTCGCTGATCGGAGCCATGACCTCTTCATAGGCGGTGAGGATGAACTCATCGGACGCCAGGCGCCTTAAGAACACCCACGCTGCGGTTGGGGTCATATTGGACCGAACGGAAGCGTGAAGATCGCGGATATCGACGGCCAACCCGCCGACCTTAAACGAATCCTGATAGTCCTCCTTGGATTTGTAGTTGCTGGTGCTGACCTTGTTGGCCCTGATCAGGGCCAACAATGCTTCTGCCCCGGAGGCCGCTTTCATCCGCTCGCCCAGCTGATATCCCCTCTCAATGGAGGCGCGGTAACGACGCAAGCGGCTGGACCGATTGCGCCATTCCCGTGAACCGCTGACTTCGACGATCCGAAGTATCTGCGCGGCGCTGGTCACGAAATCGTTCTTGATGACGCCCAGATATCCGAGCAGGTGCACCAGTTCATGCGTGACATTGCCCCTCAGATAAGATTCCGCCATTCCTCGCGAATGTAAGATAACGGCTGTCCTGGTGAAAGGACTCGCAAAGCCCGTCAATCTCCTTAAATGATGGAGCCGGGCGAGAACAACCGAAAGATAAGGTATCATCGACCCGATATGCAGGACGGCAGTTCCCCAGATCGCCCAGGCCGCCGCGACCGGCAGGGCATATTTCAGGACCGCCAGGGACAGGAATTGCCACCGCGGCCAAACCTCGGTATCAGAGAGGATTTTCTCCACGAAGGATTCTCTGTCCGTGTTCCTGGCGGCGGGTTCGGCATTCAACCTGGGCCCTTCAACCAGATGATCCAGGATGTGATTGATCTCCTCACTTAAGAGAGGCGTGAATCGCTGTTTTAACGATCTTCTCGACCAGAGGAGCGGCAGCAGGGTGAGCAGGACCTCGGTAACGGCGATCACCAAGGCGATCGCCACAATGATGGTGAGATCACCGATGGCCAGCGTCCGCAGCGGCGTGCCGGGAGTGCGGCGCAGGTCCTGATCGACGATCTCCTGCGCCACGCCGTCGCCGTTGTTGCGGAGGTTTTCCAAAATCAGCGATCCTTGAGGGAGCAAGCTCTGGACCGCTCGAACCTCCTGGGCATTGGTCGTAATCCTCGGCACCGCGACACCCGCACGGTAGTCACGGCTCGTCACCGCGACATTGCCCGCCGCGGCGAACAGCATCCAGGAGTTGACATTGAAGCTGCGGTCGAGGTCGAACGAAGCATTCATCTCCGGATAACGGCTCATAAGGGAGATGACGAACGTCTTGAGCAATTCATCGCTGAGATATTGCTGGGCCTGGGCCTGCCGTTCCGGATCCGGGGAAACCCGCTTGCTGTATTCGACGGATTTATCACGGATCAAGAGCAACGCCTGGGCGAGCGACCGGCCGCCAGCATCCCGGCTGCCGCTGAGCACCACCACATTTCCTTCTTCCAAGGAAATGACTGATTCTTCCTCAAAAAGGGCCCCCGCCAGATCGGCAAAGGACGGCATCCTTAACTGGATCCGCTGGAACGCATCCAGTCCGGAAGCCGCGGTCGCGGAATGGGTGTGCCAACCGAGCAACTTGATGTTCGCAAATTGGGTCGGCAACGACACGCTGTTGTCCCCGAACTGGGTGATGATGAGCATCCATCGGCGGTCCTGTTGCTGATAGACATAATAACCGCCATATTCCATGTCCCTGGGCATCTGGGAGATGAACCGCAGCATTTCTTCTTTATCGGAATAGTAATGCGGCGCGGTATCCAGATCCTGCAGCTGGCGATAGATGCGAGAATCCCGCTCCAGCATATTCTCGTACTTGGTCTTGAACCAGAGCCAGCCGGAAGTGCCGGCGTACAGGGCGGGCAGGCCGATGCCCACAACCAGGATGACCTTGCGAGCGAGGGACAGCGTCCGTTCGCTGAACGTCACCAGGCTGAGCTTGTGCAGCGTGCGGACCGCGATCGCCGCGGCAAGAAGCGTGAAGGCCAGGATGCCGAGCGCATCCAGAACGTTAAGCGACAGGCGGTTTGCCGCGGCCCCATCCCGCTGCCGGCCGCGCTGGGGCATCCCGGGCGCCAGCAACGCGGACATCTCCGAGGCCGCTTTGCGCCGGCGGAGAGCATCCATCATGACCGCCATGGAAAGCCCTCCAAGGAGGGCCGATCCCACCAGGGCATTCATCAGGAACATCAACAGCAATGCGATGATCCGGCTGATCCATTTGATCTCTCGAGGGATCTGATGCACCTGCCGGTATTTATAAGAGGTGGAAAGCAGATCGAAGATCTCCTGGCGGTGAGGCTCGAACTCATCGTCCAACTGCAAGTACTCGGCGTCGGTCACCAGGCCGAAGACGCTCAATAACTTTCCTTTGTCATCGATATAACCGGCCTGCTGGAGGTTGGACATCAACTGCTGCATGGCGGTGACCCCATTTCCCAGCTGGGCCGCGACACCGTGCTTTTGCAACAGGTCCCAGATCTGGTCATAGCGCATGCCGCCCACCGTCATCATGGCATAGAGCCTCTGGCGGGGGATCACGCGATGGATGATCCCGATCTTTTCCTGGTCGGTGAACGGTCGAACGCCGTTGGGAACGATCTTGGTCAATTCCTTATACGGCACGAAGCCGTAATGCGGCCTCAGGCCCAGGATCAGGTTGGCCCCGTCCAGCATGAGATTATCGGTCCAAATCGCGGGCAGGAAGTTGAAGACGGCAATGGCGGCATTGATGCCGACGGTGACGTAGATCGCCGATAACAGCACCGCGTTCGGGAAGAAGAAGTACGCGATCCTCCCGAGGACGGCCGCATAGACGGCGATCTTCACGTTGGTCAGCGGGCCTTCCCAGATCGCGTGACGGAACTGCCGGTCATTGAGCTTGTCGCTTAACGGCGCCGGGACGCCTCCGCCCACGAACCCGATCAACGGCAGGACCAGCGAGTAGAACCAATTGGTATGGCGCCAGAACTTCCAGATGGTCAAGCGATGCCGGTTGTGGTCATCGACGCCGCCGTAATACGCGGCCGTGGAACTGTGGCCGAACTCGTGGGACGCCAGCCACAGGATCGTCAACGCCGGCATGTATTTCACCAGAAAGACAAACCGGTGCGCCAGGAAGTTCTGGAAGGCCGTGTGCCAGAGGGCCGCGATCAGCTTGACGCTGAGGTCGAGCATCGGGTCCTGAACGCCCAGGGCCGTATAGATCATGACCTGCGCGTAGGTCAGGGCCGATGAGACCAGCAGACCGACGATCTTGATCAAAGAGTTCAACGCCGTAAAGCCCGGATCCTGGATCCCCAGGGCGGCCAGCAAATAGGTCGTTGCGGTCAGCCAGGCCAGGGACAACAGGGCCAGCAGGACCGGCGTGGAGATGTACCGGTTCCACCAGGCGGCCCGCCGGTAGGGCTCCTGCACCGGCTCAAAGCCTTTGACGTATTCGGCCACTGCCTCTTTCTGAAGCGCCCGGTATTCGCGCCAGAAATTTCTTAGTGTCGGGGCCGTCGCAGCCAACACGACGATGAGCGCCCACACCAGGATCTTGATCAAGCCGGAACTGCTTTCCCCGGATTGCTCCTCCAGGATCTTCCGGACGTCATCAACGGACAATTCGGGGGCCGGCAGGTTGGGCAACGGCGCCGGCGGAGGTGGCACCACGACCGGCGCGGATGGCTCGACGACCGCCGCGTCCGGCGCCGGAACGACCGCTTCGGCAGGCGTCATGAGATCGCGCGGTCCGATCCCCGGCTCCCGGATCACGTGCGGCAGGGCATGGATCTGTTCCGGCGTCAAATTGACATAGGGATTGTTGTCCAATAGTTCCTTCACATCGAAAGTGGGCTTGAGCGGATCGCCCATCGGGTTCGCGGGAGCCGGCTGGGCGTTCGGGGTTTGCGCTTCAGCGCCGGTCGCCTGAGCGTGCAGGGCGCTGGCGGCCCCCAGGAAGAAGAGGATGACCACGACCGACGCGGCCGCCATCGCCCATTGCGGCCGCATCACTTTTCTTAAGTTCTTTTGCAGGAACACGTGAACTTCCGGAGCGAACATCGAAAGGAAGAAGAAACTCAGACCAACAAAGGTGGTAAAGCGGAACTGCAGGAACGCGGAAAGAATACCGAGGGTTTGCCCAACGCCCAGCCCGGCGGCGCCGCCGACCAGGCTCAAGGCCAGGACCGCCGCGCCGGCCCAGTTGTTCCCCGACCGCGCCGTATCCGACCTTGGCGCCACCGACGCAAAGACCATCTGAAGGATAACGATCAAGAACGACACGCCGACCATCAGCGGAGTCCCCATGGCCACACCGGCGACCGCCGCAATGGTATAGGCGAGGACCGGCGCCGCCAGGCCGACGGCAAGAATGCGGTTGACCCGGCGGGCCAGCGAAAGCGTCCGGGCGCGGAAGGGAATTCCCAGCATTTTATGGAACGTCCCGACCAGCATCGCCGCCGCGAGCAGGACCAGGGCCAGGAGCCCCGCCACGCCCACGAGGTTCAGGGACATTTCGCTCTTTTCTCCGGCGCCGGGTTCAATCGGAACGATCTCGATGTCTTTATGCTCGCCGTTGGCCCAGATCGCCCGGTTAAGGAGCAGGTTCGCATCGGTTTCATCATGGACATCGAGCACCGCAAAGGTCGCGGTGGCCCGATGGCGAGCCCGGTAGGTGAGCCGATAGACCAGCAGACCGTTCTCGACCTTCTCCAGGGCGACCTCGTATTCGTTCTGATCAAGGAACTTCCACTGGCTGGAAATCTCCGCGCCCATGTGCAGCGCCAGGTGGACATTGTCCTTCAGTTGCGGCTTGACGGTAAAGGGCACCGTGATCCGGAGATCAAGTTTCTGGTCCGGATTGATCCGAACTTGCCGGGAGTTCGCATCCCATTCCCCGCTGAGGACCTCGATGCCGAACCTGCCCTGCGCCTCGCCGCGGATCGCTTCCCAATCCGCCGGGGAGATCAGGGAAGTAAGACGGGCGCGCCGGACCTCTTCCCACATGCCGGAAGACGCGATGAGCTCAACTCTGAGGTCGGAGGCGGAACGGTGCGGAATGGTCTGCTCAAAGATCAGATAACCATTTTCTTCCGCCGTCAGCTCCAAGGGGAAGACCGCCCCGTAATGGGTTCGCACCCAGGCATTGACCCATTCCCGGCCGAGCCCGCGGGCATCGACCGTCATGCGCACGCGGATGCCCTCCCCGCCGACCGGCGCGTTGTAAAGAACGGTCCCATACCAGTGGTCCTCGCGGTTCATGGCCGGTCGGCAGGTGGTCTGGGCCGGCTCGATATGGAACCCGACGATACCGACCTCTACCTCCGGGCGGACGAAGCGGCCGTAGGTTTCGAGCAGGATCTCCCGGATCGGCCGGGCGTCGTTGGCCATGAGTTCCCGGCGCCGGACCTCTGTCTCGTTCACGTTCTTCTCCCAGCCGCGGGCGTACCCAAAGGCCGTCGGCATAACATCGACCGCGCGGAAATGCAGGAACCCGTCCAGGAGGTGCTCCAGGAGATTCCCGTTCTCGCCGGCCCCGACCGTCCATTCGTAGATCTTCCCGTAGGAATCCGGGCTCTGGTCCATGGGCACTGAATTGGCGCCCCGATGCTGTTCCCGGTTGACAAGGCTTTGGATCAGCTGAATGAAGCCGTGCAGCGGCGACGAACCGCTGTGATGCCAGGTATGGGCTTCGGTCGATTCCGCCGCACCCGTCCCCAGGACCGGATCGAAACCCTCTTCCATATCGGAATCCTGCATCTGCAGCCCCAGCGCCATCAGCAAGAGGACCTGCTCATCGATCTCAAAGCTCTTCTTGAAGACCACTTTGGCCTCACCGGTATAGGGTCCCTGGACGTTCCAGTTGGACCGATCGGGGACCACCCGGTTCTGATTGATCAAACGGGAGAACCAGATCATGCGGTTCGCCGCATCCTTGCTTTCTTTGCTGGGCTGTTCGTTCCCGAGGATCACGAAGAAGACGCCCTGTTCCTGAACGCCCCTGAGAAGGACGCGATCGTTGTGGGCTCCCTTGGTCCCGTCCTTCTCTGAGACCCAGCGTCCGGAGTAGCCGCTCCAGGTCAAATGCACAATCGCTTCCCAATAGGCATCCTCATTGTCCTTGTATTTCTCCGGAACGATGATGCCCAGGTCGGCGGCAAAAGGACGGATGTAACGGCGGACATATTCTCGCTTCACGGCAAGCTGCAGTTCACGGAACATCTCAAGGACCTCGGGTCTCGTCACACCGGGCCGATCGACGAATGCCCAGAGGTGGCCGACCGCGAACTGGTCGATCTGGCGCTGGACCACCGCTTTGTCAAAATCAGCCGCCGCCTCCTTGGCTTCCATCATCCGGACGAACTGTTCTTTGGCTTCCGCCGGCGCGAACGAAGACCGCATGAACGCCAGGCTCAGTTCCCGCAGGGTGAGGTCGGTCAGGTCCCCGTTGGTGACGGCCATGAGGGGCCCTCCGATCTCGGGATCGAACCGGGACACTTCGCGATGCGGTTCGGAAACGGTATTGGCGAAGCCGCCGAAGAGGAGTGTCGCGCGCACGCCGCCGCTGGTCAGGTCATAGCTTTCCGCGCCCCACGGCATCTTGCGCTTGAACAGCCACAGCCAGCCTTCCGGAACTCCGGCTCTCAAGAGGTCCTCGCGGAAGTCACCCCAGAGGCGGTTGCGATAAGTATGGGTCGTAACGACATAATGCGCCTGGACCAGCACATCGGACTGGAAGTCCGGATGGAAGAGCCTCCAGGCCGCCCCGGTGACGCTTTGGCCGTCGTTGAGGGCGATCACCGGAGGTTGCCAGTTCTCTTTGAGTGCCTCTTTCCGTTCCCCTTCGAGCCGATCGATGACGGCCAGGGACGCTTTGGAAAGGAATTCGGTGGCCTGGAACTGGGTCGGGTGCTTCGAGCCGTCGCCATAGTAATAGAGGATCTGGGCATAGAAGCCCTTGGCATCCCGGAAGGTGACCACCGGGATGCCTTCATCGTTCTGCGCGATGAAGACCAGGACCTCGACATCTTCATGACGATTTTCTCCATGATTCCACATCTTGATCGTTACCGTGAAGTTCGGCTCATTGCGCAAGGAGAGCGGAATGGCCAGCTTCTCGTAGACCAGCGGAATTTCTTTATCGTCATCGCCCTTGGAGAACTTATTGATCTGCCGCAGATAGCGCGGTTCAACAAAGACGACGTAAAGGCCCATCTTCTTGAGGGCGCGGCCGAGGTATTGCATGACGCGTCCCAGACCGCCCTTAAGCAGGGTGATCTCCGGCGCGACCAGATAGATCGAACGGTCGCCCCGCATGAGCGCCGGGAAGACCACCTTGGCCCAGCCGGTCAGGACCGGAATGGCCTTCATGATGAGGAGCAGCGAATCGATGAGCGTGCCGCCGGTCCCGGAAGCGTGCGGTCCTTCGAAATATTCCTGGCGCAACATGGCCACCAGGTTCGTCCGCATGGACGCATCAAGGCTCAGGACTGCCCGGAGGAACGCCTGTTGCGGCTCGACCAGGCTCACCGTGTTGCGGGAAGCGGCTTCGGCATAACGGCCGATCTCGGCCAGCAGACCCGGACGGTCCGCGATCGCGCCTTCCTTCGTGAAGAACCGGCGGAGGTCCTGTTCCATGTAACGGTTGACGCGGGCCCAGGTGGCGAGCGATTCGGGCGATTCCGCGAAATGATATTGACCGTCTTCGAGGCGCAGGAGCCCCATTTCCATCAGATAATCGAAGAGGTCTTTGACCCGGATGCCGGTCTTGGCGTCGCCAACGTTCTCAAAACCGAAGGCGTTGTACATGAAGCGTTCGACCTCCCGGCGGGAATCGTCTGTGAGCCGCAACGGCATCCGGCCGTGGCCGTGCCGCTCCAGAAGGAATTCGACCAGTCCGAAGAGCATGGCCCAGAAGGCGTACATGCGGCTCTGCTGGTCGCGATGGACTTCCTGCGGCAGCGGGAACTTGTGGGCCGCGACATCCGACGGGACACCAAACTTGCCAAAGCGGAACATCCCGGCGCCCAAAACGGCCGCGCCAAGAATTTCGAAAACTTGAGTCGATTGGTGGGCGGATCCGGCGATGTGGAGGAGTTCCGCGCCGAACCCGAGGACGGGTGTCATGAAGATGACCAGGATGGCGAAGCCGATCAGCCGCAGCGGAACGACGCGCCCGACCGCCGCCAATCCTTCGCGCAGGGCGGCCATCCAGGCGAACAATGTCCTCAAAGTGCTCGTGCCGGTGAATTTTGCCAGGGTCAGAATGGCGGCGATCACGATCGCAACGATCAAGACCGTCGTGTTGAACACCATGGACAGTTGCTGTGAGCTCTTCGGGGAAGCGCTCTTGCGCTGAGATTGCACGCGGATGTACAGCGCCAGCCGCCAACCGAACAGGAGCGTAGCGAGGAGCAAGACCGCCCTTAAGGTCGTTTCCAGAGCGCCGTTCGATACCGGATTGAGCGCCGGGCCGATATTCTTTCTCACCAGCCAGGCGAAGTTCATTACGGCAGCCTGGAAGTCCCCTCCCAGAGCGCCGATGGCATGCAGGAACGGGGTGAACGCAAAGTAGGTCGCGACGGCGACGCCCTCCCGGCGAATTTCCCGGGAGCGGACGAACCGCTGGACAAGCCTGAACCCTACCAGGACCAGGAAGACCTCGGTCAGCACTCCGGCGAAAGAGACGATGATCTCGACCACATTCGCGCCAAGAAGCCGGCCGGCGGCATTGAGAACACCGGGTTCAACCGGCCCGAATCCGGTTTCGATCCCCAGAGCGAATCTGGTCACTCCGCCGGAGATGAAGGCATGATACGCCGCGGCATGAGCGAGCTCATGGATCGGTTCGAGGATGATGAAAACGACCAGCAAGGAAAGCAGGATTTTGAGTTCCCTGGGGCCGAACTCGTAATCGAATTGCATACGACCCAGTTTCATGCGTCCCAGAACGCCGGCAACGGCCATCGCCAGCAGGACAAACACCATGTAGTCCCACTGGATGACCATGGTCGGCAAGTCTTGTTGAGCCGCTCTTCTGGCCAGGACATAATGATATTCGACGCTACGCTCATACTTCGTGCCGGCGTAGATCTTCTCGGTCCGGGTCTCAAAACTCAGGACACTGAATCCGTGATCCCTGAGGAGATCCCTTAAGAATTGCTCCGAAACCAGATTGCGCCACAGATCATCCCTGGCCTCGATCTTATTGCGGCCCGCCGCCCAGCGAACCCCCAACACTCCACCGGCCGCCAGCGCCCCGCGGATCTTGCCCATCACCGATCGCAATTCTTTCGGCGTCAAGTACAACAGGAAGTCGCTGGCCAGAACGAAATCATAATTTGCGGGGATATTGTCCTTGATGATATCCGCTTCTCTTAAATTCTGCGCCGGGATGCCTCGGGCCCGGGCCATGGCCAAAGCTTCGGAGGAAACATCAACACCCAGGATGTTGAACTTGCGGTTCTGGCGATGGAGCGTCTCCATCATCGCCTGCATGCCGCGGCCGCTGCCCGCCGCCAGCTCCAGGATGCGGATCTCTGCCGCGGCGATGAATGCGAAGGCCCGCTCAAAGAACCACACCGGCTGCGGCTCGTTCTCCTTATACCGCTCGAACTGGGCCGCGTCTTTCCGCCAGGAAGCCGTATTATCGGCTCGGGCCAGGCTGCGGAGAACGCGAATACCGAAGAGTCTGGACAAGGCCAACGCCGCGACCAGGATGAGGAACCAGACCATGGCCTGGCCCGTGAGCAATTGGACCGGATTGATCTCCCGTCCATATTTCGCGGCGGAAATGTCAAGGCGTTTTTGCAGGATGAAGCGCAGATAACTCTGGCTGGGCAGGCCGTTGACCACTCTGTTCAATTGCTCCCGATCGAATAACGTATAATTGTAAGGCGCCCCCAGCAGAGGAATGCCGATGTAATGCTCGCCCTCCTGGTTATTGACCGTGTTGGCCACCCCCACGGCCTGGGCCTTGACGATCCGGTCGGGGAATTCATGGGTCAACGCGGGAAGCGTCCGGCGGTCGATCCTTTCCAGTTTTTCCAGGGTCGCCTCCGCGATCGCGCCGACGCTGATATAGAAGAAGGGTTTGATGACCGGGTAGCCGAGGGCTTGCGCCTTTCTCTGGATCGACGCCAGCTCCGGAGAGACCGACTTGAGCACGATGATCACAAAACCCTCGGGCATCAGCTGAAAACGATCGATATGGAAATAGATCGGCGGCACGTCCCGGAAATTATTGCGGAGAGTCTCAAAATACTTGAGCACCTCGGAATAGGTCGGCAGGATGAACTTGTGGTCGCCTTCAAAGACCTCCATGACGTGCAGCGCCAGATGGATCTTCTCGGGATCGTTCGCAAGGAAGTTGCCGGAGCCGACCTCCTGCTCGATCTTTGCCTGGGCGAACTTGATCATATTGATCAGGAACGGCAGGCGGACGTTCAGGGCCACTGAAATATCATTGAAGACGATCCGCTGGAAAGGATCCACATAGAACTTGCCGCGGTTCTCGGGGATGCGGGCCAGCACCGCCGGCAGATCCTTCTTCACGTTATTGCGGATGCGGTCGATCAGCGCGTTGCCCTCTTCCAGGAATCTCAGGTCCTCCTTGGTCCACTTCATCTTGAAGTAAAGATTGATGATCTTCAGGGCCTCCTCCTCGTCCATGTCCCTCATGTTGCCGAACATGAGGAGGGCATCGCTGATCGCATCGGCCGGCTGGAAGCCCTTGGCCAGCTGGGTCTTGAGGCGGAGGCTGACCTGGACCGCGGCGGCGATCGCGACCAGGACCGCGATGACGATGAGGATCCGCAACGCCAGCGCCGGGTTGATCTGGACCTGCGATAACTTCTGCTCTCTTTGGTCGGCGGCGAAATCGATGTGGAAGTTCTGCTGGTAATCA
>JAHFFX010000018.1:0-574 GCA_023247755.1 Candidatus Omnitrophota bacterium
CGGAGAATTTGGCCGTGAAATGAAAGGTGCTGCCTTTGCCCTCTTCGCTTTCCACCCAGATACGCCCGTTCATCATGGAGACCAGGCGTTTGCAAATGGCGAGCCCCAAGCCGGTACCTGCGTAATGCCGGGAGGTCGAAATGTCCGCCTGGGTGAACGCCTCGAAGATCAAATTATGCTTGTCGCGGGGAATGCCGATGCCGGTATCAGTGACCGCGAAATACAGTTCGCATTCGTATTCCATCCGGGAAGACAGGTGGACGGTGGTGGTGACGACCCCCTTGTGCGTGAACTTGATGGCATTGTTGATGAGATTGACCAGCACCTGGCGCAAGCGGACCGGGTCCCCGATGAGGAACTGCGGCACGTCCGAAGAGATGTTGTTCACCAGGTTCAAACTTTTTTTGTTGGCAAAAACGGTAAGCCCCTTGTTGACGCTGCGCAGAACGTTGTGCAGGTCGAACTCGATCGATTCCAGGGTCATCTTCCCGGCTTCCACGCGGGAAAGATCAAGGATATCGTTGATGAGGCCCAGGAGATTATCGGCGGCGTCCTTGGCCACGTGCAGGTTCTC
>JAHFFX010000018.1:584-22442 GCA_023247755.1 Candidatus Omnitrophota bacterium
ATGGGAGTCCTCACCTCATGGGACATGTTGGCGAGGAAAAGACTTTTAGCGCTGGAGGCCTCCTCGGCGGCCATCTTGGCGGAAACGAGCATCTGCTGGAAACGTTTCTGTTCCGTGATGTCCTGCAGGATCCCCACCGATCCGATGATCTTCTTCTCGGAATCCTTGAGAACGTTGATCGACAGGTCCACGTCCAGGACCTTGCCGTCCTTGCGAACGATCCGGGTCTCGAGATGATGCTTGGAGCCGGTCTTGCGGATGTTCTCCGCGCGGATCTTCTTCCATTCTTCCGGAGGGTACAGGGAGCTCACCGGACGCAGGATCAGATCTTCCTTCTTCATGCCGAAAAGGTGCTCGGTGAACTTGTTCCAGCTGACGATCCGTTCCTCCCCGTCCGTGAGCGTGATCGCGGCCGCGGAATTATCGAGAATGATGCGGAACTTGCTTTCGGACTCGCGGATCTTGCGTTCCGCCTGTTTTTGGCGGGTGATGTCCCGGATGATACCGATGGAACCGGTCACATCGCCGTTCTGGTCCTTGAGCACCGACACGGAAAGGTCCACGTCAAGCAACGTTCCATCCTTGCGAAGGACCTGTGTTTCGATGTCGGAGAGCAGCCCTTTTTCCCGGATACGGAAGGAACGCAATCGCCGCCACTCCTTCGAAGGATACAATTCCTGGACGGACTTGTTGAACAATTCCTCCTTGCTCATCAATAGCAGCTTTTCCGCGAAGGGGTTCCAGGCGATGATCCGCTCGTGCTTGTCGGTGACGGTGATCGCGGCGGCGGTATTGTCGAAAACGACCCGGAACAGTTCCCGGGAATCCACCAACCCCCCCTCGACGTTCTTGCGGGCGGTGATGTCCTCCACCAGGACATCCACGCAGGCGGCCTTTTGTGCCGGATCCTTCACCAGCATCATGGAAACAGCGGCCCAGCGGGTCTTCTTGTCGCGGCGCTTGAGGCGCATTTCCTGGCTCGCGACATAGCCCTCCTTCAGCACCCGGGAGAGCATGGATTGAAGATGGTTCTTGTTGACGAAGAAATCGGACAGTTTCTTTTTGAGCATATCCGACTCTTTGAGAGCCATGATTCTGACCAGGGCGGGATTGGCATAGGTGAGCCGGCCGTTGACGCCCGGCAGGCAGCGGCAGATGCCGACCTTGAGGTTGCTCAGGAGATCCTCGAAATTGACCGGGGCGTGTTTCATGAGTAAAGCGTTCTAAGGTGTCGCGGACAGCAACGGATTAACGGGGTTTGGAAATCTTGACATTCTTGAGGATGGCCATCAGATTGAACAGGCTGATCATCACCGTCAGGGATATCATACAAACGCGCATTACCATCGTCCACTCTTTTTCAAAGTTTTGGGGCAAAAGGCCGCTGACGATGTATCCGATCACCACCAGGGAGAGCACCAGGGAGGCTCCCGCCAGGATAAAAATAAGGAGCGAGAACAGGAACGACAAGAGGACCACGAAAAGGTTATACAAAAAAAGGTTCCCTTTGGCGATCTTACTGGCGGCGATCCCGATGCGTTCCATGGTCAGTCCTTTAACACGGGACGTTGGGCGTCCTACGTTTTGTCTTCCTTCCGAATCCGCTCGATCTCCTGCCGGGCGGCCACGATGCGGTCCTTGATGTACGGATGCGAACGCAGGATCAGCGGAACATCCGGCCCCTTCGAATTGGCCTCCAGGACCTCGAACGTCTGTATCATAGCATCGAGGTCGTAGCCTGCCAAGTCCATGTACTTGAGCCCCAGTTGGTCGGCCTGCAGCTCATCTTTGCGCCCGTAGGCCGAAAAGATCAGACTCATGGCGGCATTGGAGCTCAGCGTGGCGATCCGGCGGACCTGCTCCTCCGAAGAGATCGCGCTGAGGACGATGTCCCCGATGACCTGATATCCGACGGCGGCCTGGAACTTCTTGATGGTGTGCCGAGCCGCGCAATGACCGATCTCGTGGGCCAGGACCGAGGCCACCTGATCGTCCGACGTCAGTTTATCCAGCAGGCCGGAAAAGAAATAAACGCTGCCGCCGGGCACGGTGAAGGCGTTCATTTCGTCCTTGTTGATCAGATAGAAATGGTATTCGTAATCCTGCCGGTCGGAGACCTGCGAGAGCTTGCGGCCGATGCGGCGCAGGCGCTCCACCTGCGGCCCGCTCTCCACGATCTGGTACTGCTGTTTGAGCTCGGTGTGGATGTCCTGCCCCATCGCTACTTCCTGGTCCGTAGGGATAAAGATGAACTCCCGCTGGCCGGTGGCCGGATTGTAGGTCCCCAAACTCGCACAACCGCTGAGGCCCACCAGCCAGGCCAGCAGAAAAATTAACGGTCGGCACCACCTTAAGAACAGCATCTGACCTTTCTCTATCGGCTATGCGCAATTTTGCTGTGGAAACGGCTATAAGAGAAATAGACGATGAGCCCCAGCCCCAACCAAACCACCAGCCTCAGCCAGGTCTCCACACCCAAAGAGAACATCATGGCGAAACACACAACGATCCCCAGGACCGGAACAGCGGGCACGCCGGGCGTTCTGTACGGACGGGGGGTGTTCGGCTGCAGACGACGCAGGACCATGACTCCGGCGCAAACGATGATGAAGGCGAAAAGCGTTCCGATGCTCGTCATATGACCCAGCTTGGAGATGGGAACGAACCCGGAGAACAAACTGACAAAAACCATAAAAAGCAGATTGGAACGCCAGGGCGTGTGCCAGCGCGGGTGGATGTCCGAAAAAAGTTTGGGAAGCAGCCCGTCCCTCGACATCGAATAAAAAACCCTCGACTGCCCCAGCAGCAGGACCAGGATGACCGAGGTAAAGCCCGAAATGATCCCCAGCTTGATGAGCTTCTGCAGCCAGGGGAACGGCGTGAGGTTGATCGCGGTGGCGACCGGCGCGGCATCCCCCCTCATCAATTGATAATTGAGCATGCCGGTCATGACGAAAGCGAACACCACGTAGAGCACCGTGCAGACCGCCAAGGACCCGATGATGCCGATCGGGATATCCCTCTGCGGGTTCTTAGCTTCCTGGGCGGCGGTGGAAACCGTGTCAAATCCGATATAAGCAAAGAAGATGACCCCGGCCGCGCGCATGATGCCGCTGAGGCCGAATTCCCCGAAGGTCCCCGTGTTGGGAGGGATGAACGGCGTATAATTGGCCCATTTGATGAAGAACACGCCGACGCTGATGAAGACCAGCACGACGGCGACCTTGATGATGACGATTACCTCGTTGACCCGGGCGGATTCCCGGATGCCCCGCATCAAAAGCAGGGAAATGATGGAAATGACAAAAATGGCGGGCAGATTGATGAGGCCCGAGACATGCGTGCCGTCGGCGAGGGTCGCCGTATCAAAGGGGCATAAGGTGAAGCGGGCGGGCAGATGGATCCCGAGATCGGCCAGGAAGGAGACCACGTAACGGGACCAGCTGACCGAAACCGCCGCCGCTCCCACCGCGTATTCCAGGACCAGGTCCCAGCCGATGATCCACGCCATCAATTCTCCCAACGTGGCATAGGCATAGGTATAAGCGCTGCCCGCGATCGGGATCATGGTCGCCAGTTCGCTGTAGCACATTCCCGCGAAGGCGCACCCGACGGCCGCGATGATAAAAGAGATCACGACCGCCGGCCCGGCATGTTCTCCGGCGGCGATCCCGGTCAGAGAGAAAAGTCCGGCGCCGATGATCGCGCCGATCCCCAACGCCACCAGACTTCCCGCGCCCAGCGTGCGTTTCAGCTGATGTTCCTCGCCGTCCCCTTCGGTCATGACCTGAGCCATGGGTTTCTTGACGAACAGATCCATTGGACTCCCCCCTTGGTTATTGGGCCGCAAGCCCGTCGGCTATCGCTCGAACTTCACGACACTCTGCCACCAGTGATTCGCATCCCAGGTTTTGAGCTTTGTCCAAAGGGCACGGGCGGTCCTGGTCTTGAGATATTGCGGGGCGCGCTGCAGGAATCTCTCCGCGACCAGATACCCGGCCTGGTGATATTCTTTCGCCTGGATCAGGCATTCCAGGATGTCCGCGTCCCGCGCCAGCGTGCTCTCCGGTGACAATTGCCGGTCGTATTCGTCGCGAAAGCGACGGAGCTCGGCTTTTACCGCAACATCCAGGTTCCGGATCTGGTCGGCGAAAACCTTCTTCTCGGCGTCCTTGAAATCGATGTAGTAATGCCCCATCTTATGGAGATCGTTGATCCGCGATTCATGAATGTCATTGAAGAGCGCCATGACGACGGATTTGTAAGGGTCCACTCCCTCCGCGTGCGCCATGTAATACGCCATCACGGCGGTGCGAAAGGAATGTTCGGCCACGCTTTCCGGGTCCTTGATGCCGGCGACCCACCAGCCGCTGCGCTTGATCTTTTTAAGCAGCCCCGCCTCGGCGAAGAAGTCGAGGGCGGCCCCACACCCGGAATCATCTTTGTTCCTGGGTGTGGGGCCGCCGGAACGCCCTTTAACTTTTTTGTTTCTTTTGTTTTGTGATCTCATAACAAAAAGCCGTCACCGCATGGGCGACGTTCATGGAAAGCCTCTCCTGCGCCATGGGGATGGAAACGACCGCATCCAGTTGTTTGCGAAGGATGTCCCGGATCCCCTTCTGCTCGGAACCCACCACCAACCCCAGCGGAAAAGAGAATTCCGTCTCATAAAGGTTCTGCCCCTTGTCCACCACCGCGCCAGCGATCCAATAGCCGGCCTTTTTGGCGTCGGAGATGGCGTTGCCCAGGTTCGACACGCGGGCCACGGTCACATGATTCTCTCCGCCGGAAGCGACCCGCAGGACGGTCTCCGTCACCCCGGCGGAATCATGCGTCGATAGAACGATCGCAAAGTCCCCCAGACAGGCCGCCGAACGGATGATGCCGCCCAGGTTCTGCGGGTCCACCAGACTGTCCAAAAAAAGGAGACTTTGCCCCTCGGCGCAGGCCTGGTCCAGCAATTCCGGGAAGGAGACATAAGCGAACTCCTCGACCTCCATCAGGACACCCTGCGCATTGAGGTTGCGCACCATGTGCACCATCTTCTCGCGGGGGATGGAATGGAAAGGGATCCCCCATTTGCGGGACTTGCTGCGGATATAATCCGCCTCGGGGTTGCCTTCCTCAACGAAGATCTTCTTGATGCTCTTGGGATTGGACTTGAGCCGTTCCAGAACTGGATTCTTGCCGTAGATTCTCATAGTGTGGATCAGCTGAAGAAAATGCGGGACAAAAACGAAGCACTATTGCTCATGGATGAGCTGATCCCGCTTCTGCACTTCCTTGGAATAATTCTCCAGCTCTTCCTTTTTCATACGTTGATATTCCGTGTAGGTGGTCTTACCCCGCAGATAAGAACTTTCCAGTTCGTCCAGCCGCTTTTGATGGTTTTCCGACAGGGGATCGGTCACCACCGCCTTGAGGTCCTCTTTCAGGTCCCCGGTCGTTTGGCAGCCGGCCAAGCCAAGCGCGGTCGCCATCATGAATAGAACTCCAGAGAAAACAATCGCTCGACTCATTTCCCCCTCCCGTGATGCGTGCCCCGTGCCTCGTGACTCGTCGAAACGACCCGGGTCACAGACGGCGGAACACGGTTTTACTTCCGAATCCCCAGCCCCAAATAGAACAACGGTTTGAGAATGCTCCACCAGCCCACGATCGGCTTCATTTTGGTGTAACCTAATTTGCGGGGCGGATAGATCTTGGTGACCGGGACCTCCCGGACCTTATACCCCAGCGTGAACGCTTTAAATAGGATGTAGGGCTCCAGCTCATAGGCGTTGAGCCATTCCTGATCGAGGTTGATCCGCGCGTCCTGGAACAAGGCCAATCGCATCGCGCGAAAACCGTTGGTGCTGTCGGTGATCAGCTTACCGGTGATCGCCGTCATGAGCCACGGATGAAGCCGGGTGGCCAATCTCCGGTAGAACGGCATGTCCCCGCCGGTGCGGTCGTGCCCCAGATAACGGGACCCCTGCACAAGATCGAAGCCATCGTTGAGGATCGGCTCCACTAATAGCGTGATCTCATCGGGGGAGTCCTTGTCGTTGCCGGCCATGATGACCAGGACCTCGCAATTGTTCTGCTGGGCGTGACGGATGGCCGTGCGAATCGCCGCCCCCACTCCCCGGCGCTGCGGGTGCTTGACGGTGCGCACGCCGAACTCCCGATAACTGGCGATGACCGCCGTCGTGTCGTCGGTCGAACCGTCATCGATGATCACCAGGTCCGCGCGCGCGCGCATCCCGCTCTTGAGGAAACGTTCGATGACGCTCTTAAGCTTGATGTTCTCGTTGAACGCAACGGGGGATATCTGGATCTTAGGCATCGGGCTTCAGCCCCTTGGAATCGAGCGTATAACGCAACCCGCAAACGCAGCGGAACGTGGCGTCCAGCTTTTTGCCGCAGTTGCAGACATAACCTTTGAATTCCGCCGGATGCCCGACCACGAGCGCGAAGGGCGGGACTTCCTTGGTGACGACGCTCCCCGCCCCGACCACGGCGTACTGGCCGATGGTCACGCCGCAGAGAATGGTGGCGTTGGAACCGATCGTGGCACCCTTTTTCACCACCGTGGGTTCGAGCACCCAAGGGTCCTTTCTATGGCTGCGCGGATAACGGTCGTTGATGAAAGCGGCGTTGGCGCCCACAAAGACGTCGTCCTCCAGGGTGACCCCGGCGAAGACCGCGACCCCGTTCTTGAGGGTCACATGGTTGCCGATGAGCGCGCCTTTTTCCACGAAACAGCCGTCACAGACATTGCAATGTTTGCCGATCACCGCACCCGCCTGGATGTTGGTGAAGGCCCAGATGCGGGTGCCGTCACCGATGCGGGCCTGCCCGTCCACGATGGCCTTCGGGTGCTGAAAGAATTTTCCCTTTTTCTGCGCCACGTTAGATCACCTCGACGGGAATGCCCCGCTGGTTGATGGATTCCTGAATGGCCACGAGGGTCCGCACCACGTCACAGCCCTTCTGGGCATCGGCGATCTCCGGATGTTTTCCCTTTTCGATGCAGTCGATGAAATACTGACTCTGCAGTTTGAGGGGCTCCGCGAAGCTCACCTTGGGGAGCGTAATGCTCCCTTCGCGGGAAAGCAGCTGAAATTCACCATAGGTCTCATAATAGAGCGACGTTTTTTCCACATGCTTGTCGTAGAGCCGCACCGGCCCCAGATTGTCCAGGTCGTCCCAGGTAACCATCTTTTTATCACCGACGATGGTGATCTGCCGCACCTTCTTGGGATCGAGCCAGCTGACGTGGATATTGACCAGGATGTCGTTCGGATATTCGAGCGTGGCGAACGCAAGGTCCTCGAGCGAGGTCCCGAGGCACTTCTGCCCCCGGGAGGATACGCTCTTGGGACGGCTGCCGAAAAGATAATTGAAGATGGAGATGTCGTGGGGCGCCAGGTCCCATAGGGCGTTGACGTCATAACGGAATGGTCCCAGGTTGGTCCTTTCGGAATGGGCGTAATGGATCTGACCCAATTCACCGCCCGCGATGTATTTCTTGAGTTCATTGATGCCGGGATTGAAAATGAACACATGCCCGACCATCAGGACCTTTTTGCAGCGCTCGGCGGTTTCCTTGAGGTGTTCGCATTCGGAAGGGGTCAAGGACAGCGGCTTTTCGCACAGCACGTGCTTACCGGCTTCCAGGGCCTCCTTGGTAAGATCAAAATGGGCGCTGGTGGGGACGGCGATGCAGACCGCGTCCACTTCCTGGCTCTTGAGGATGTCCTTGTAGTTCTTGGTCGTGGTGATGGAAGGATACAGGGCCTTGACGGCGGAGAGGCGTTCTTCGCTTACGTCCGCGCACATGACCGCGCGGGAATTCGGCAGGGATGAAAAGATACGGATATGGTTCGGACCCCAATGACCGCAACCGATGACGCCGACCTTGACCAACGTTCGCTCCTTTGATGGGTGATGAGTCGGAAATGCCCGAAAATCTAATTCCGGCATTTCCGACTCATCACATTATACTCCGTAACAATCCGCAGGAAAGCCTAAAGTTGTGATTTGCTTTGGCCTTCCCGATCACGTTCGAACTTCCCGGATCGCGCAAAATGTTGAAATTCCATGTCCCGGCATGGTCCGGATATAGTACAATAGGCGCAAATCGAGAACAACTCACCGGATCCCCATGTCCCTCTCTGCTGATCTGCGCAAATACCTTCCGCTCCTGTTCTGGCTGCCGGCGGGAGCCCTTATCCTCATCAACGCGGTGAACCTCTCGCTCTCCCTGGTGCGCGCCGAAACGCTCAAGAAGGTCATTCCCTTCTATTTCCAAGGATTGAAATTCGCGGGGCTCGAGGACGTTTTCGCCCGCGTCGAATCCGTCGGGTACTACACCGACCGGGACCTCAAGAAGGACGAAGCCCAATTCACCCAGGCCCAATACATCCTCGCGCCGGTGATCCTCGACCTCAATTACGCCAACCAGGATTACATCCTCTTCGACTGCACCTCGGAAGCGATCGCCGACCGCAAGATCAAGGAGGTCGGCGCCATTGCGTTGCGCAAGAACCAGTTCGGCGTCATCCTCGCCCGGAAGATCCCATGATCATCGCCGTTTACCTACTTTGCGGGCTCACCGGTTTTTGCTTCATCGGCCTGCTGGATCGCCGCGAAAGGTCGGTTGACCCGCTCTTACATCTTTTTCTGAGCCCCGGAATCGGACTGGGCCTGTTCGCGCATCTGAGCTTTCTTGCTCTGGTGGTCAAGGACCGCTTTGTTCCTGCCTTGGTTGTGGGGCTAAGCGTCCCTCTGGCCGTCGGGCTCCTCACGGCCTGGGGCTGGAGCTGGAGAACGGCGCGCCGGCCGGCCTGCGCGATCGAACGACTGGAACGCAAAGACCTGTGGCTTGCACCGGTCCTTTCGTTGATCGCCTGGCCCGCCTGGATACAGGCCGCGCTTTATCCGCTGGGAGGATGGGACGCCTGGTCATCGTGGAATCTGAAAGCGAAATTCATCTTTCTGGGGCAGGAACACTGGAAGAACCTGTTCGATCCCGCCCTGTGGAGATCGAGCCCCCATTATCCCCTGCTCTTGCCCATGATGAACGCCTGGGGATGGTCGTTCACCGGCAAGGTCGCTTCCGGCATCCCCATGATCACGGCGTTTGTGTTCACCATCGCCACGGCGGGACTCCTCTATGCCTCCATCCGGACGCTCACCCAACGGATCACGGGGCTGGCGGCGGTCCTCCTCATCTGGACCGTGCCGCTGTTCCTGCTTTTATCGACCAGCCAGTACTCCGATATCGTCCTTGCCTATTTTCTTTTGGGGGGATTTTGCTGTCTTTTGAACGGGGTGCGAAAGAACTCGACGGCGCTGATGGCCCTGGCGGGCCTATGCGGAGGGTTCCTCAGCTTCACCAAAACGGAAGGCCTGGCGGCCGCCGTACTCCTTGCCTTGCTGGGGTTATGGCACACACACCACCACCGGGTTTCCTTCCCGGATAAGATAAATCTTCTGAAATGGTTCCTGGGAGGATTGGTCCTGGGAGGGGTCCCGATGGCGATCTTCCATCTTGTTTACACGCCGCCCAACATCACCTTCATCAACGGCTTCAATTCCGCGACCGACCCGACCAGCTGGTATCGGCTCAAGATCTCTCTCATGTTCTTCTTCGCAGAACTGGTAAGCTCAAAGTGGAACTGGGGGATGATGCTTCTGCTGTGGGGCCTGGCCCTCAATGCCCGTCGGGCATTCCAGAAGGGCCTGCTCATCTTCCCGGTGTTCTTCCTTGCGTACCTTGCCATCCTTTTTGGCTATTATCTGACGAACACCTATTTCGAGATCGTCTGGTGGCTGCAGGTGACGCTGCACCGGGTGCTGTTCGCGCTGTTGCCGACGGCGGCACTTTGGGTATGGCTGAGCTTTGAGCCCCGGGGGAAGTCATCCTAAGGTTTAAAAGGTTGTACAGGTTAAGAAAGTTATAAAGGTTGCAGGTTATAACCGGTTATTCAACGCAGAAAACCCGCACAACCTCCAACCTTTGCAACCTTATAACCTGTTTAACCTTGAGAACCTGAAATTCAGGGACGCTCGATCTTGAGTATCTTGTACTTGAGGGTGCCGGCGGGGACGGTAATGGTGAGGGTCTTGCCCGCTTCATGCCCCATGAGTCCCTTGCCGATGGGCGATACGATCGAGATCTTGTTCTCCTCGTAATTGGACTCTTCGGGGGAAACGAGCATGTATTTGATCTCTTCGTCGGTCTCCAGGTCCTTGAGAGTGACGATGGCGCCGATGAAGACCTTGTCGGCGGGAATGTTCTCGTTCTCGATGATGCGGACTTGCGATAGCTTCATTTCCAAATCCGCGATGCGCGTCTCGCAGTGCGCCTGGGCGTCCTTGGCCGCGTCGTATTCGGCGTTCTCTGAAATGTCGCCCTGCTGGCGCGCCTCTTCGATGGCCTTGGCGATGCGGCGGCGCTCCGTGGTCTTCAGGCGCTCCAGGTCGCTTCTTAATTTCTCAAATCCCTGCCGGGTCAGATACACTTCACCCATTTTGGATCCTCCTTCAATGACGTCCTGACTTACGGAAGCGTCAGCGACGCAAGTCAGAGACGGGATTGAACCCAGCACTTATTTTCTTAAATCACAATTCAATAAAATAAGTGCTGGGTAAAGTCCCTCCTCACAACTTAGCTTCGCTAACGCTCGCTAAGTTGTGGATTCACTTTACATCTGCTCGATGGCCTTCACGAGGACCGGCACGATCTCTTTGGCCTCGGGCTTGGTCATGCGGCCGAGCTTGTCGAAACGCCAGTCGCCGTTCTGGTCCTTGTTCTCCCGCGTGATCTGCAGTTTTTTCTCATTGCCGTTGTAAGAGTAGACGCCCACCGAAATGCGGGTATCATCGAACTCTTTCAACTCCTTGAAAAGTTCCTTATCGAGCGACTTGTCGTAGGGCATGATTCCCTCCTAAAACTACGATTAGTCACCCGTCACACGTCACCGGTCACCATAAAATATCCCGATGTATGGTGACTTGTGTCTTGTGACTGGTGACCCTTGGTTTTTATAAAACATCACATTCCCGGCAAATTCATCCCCGTCAGCTGGCGCATTCTCTGCGCCGCGAATTCCTGGGATTTGCGCATGGCGCCGTTCACCGCCTGCAGAAGTTCGCTCTCCAATCGCACCTTATTGGGAACATTGCCCCACTCGCCGTCGAGCATAATGGATTGCAACCCCTGGGCGCCATTGACGACGAGTTTAATGCTGCGCACTTCATTGTGCTCGAGGCGGGCGCTTTCGAGCTCGTTCTTCAGAACTTCCGCCTGGCGCTTCATTTCCATGAGTTGTTTCATCTTGTCGAGCATTCAGGACCGGCCCCCCGAAAATTCCAAGCGGCCCCGCTGCTTGCTTTCGCAAGAAAGCAGCGGGGCCGCCGAATTCACCGCATACGATAACCGATTTCCAGTAAAGATTCAATCAAAAATTTCTGCAGGAACATGATCGCAAAGAACACAATGAGCGGCGAGAGGTCAAAGGCCATCATCGGAAGGAGCCGCCGGACCGGGGCCAGGATCGGTTCGGTCACCTGGTAGAGGAACTGGACGATCGGATTGAACGGGTCGGGGTTCACCCAACTGATGAGCGCCCGGACCAGGATGAGCCAATACATCATCATCAGGATGATGTCCAGGATCCGCGTCAATGCGATGATAAAATTGCCGAAGATGAACATGGTCTAAATGTCCTTAACCCGCAGTTGCGGACGAGCCAAGGTTTCATCGGGCGCATTCGAATGGCGTTCGAACACCGCTTCCTGCGACATATTGACGGCCTGGATCGGATACGGGATCACGATCTTCTCCTGCTGGTAACGTTTGTGCAGCCGCTTGATGAATTCATGTCTGATGGCCGCGGCATACCCGATCTCCTTGACCCACAGAACAACGTTGAAATCGATGCTGGAGGCGGCGAACGCGTGATAACGGATCGCCGGCTCGGCATCCGCAAGCCCCCCCGCCACCGTGCGCATAACGTCCCTGGCGACCTCGAGGGTGATGCGCTCCACCTGTTCCAGATCGGAATTATAATGGACCCCAACGCCCACGGTGATCACCATTTCCGGTTTGGGATAATGAAAATTGGTGATCCGGGTGGTGGTCAGGATCTTGTTGGGAACGATCACGACGTTGTTTGGCGCCAAGCGGATCCAGGTCGAGCGCCAGCCGATCTGATAGACGTGCCCTTCCTCCCCGGTTTCCAGACGGACGAACTGGCCGATCTGCACCGGCTTGTCCAGAATGACCTGGACCCCGGCGAAGAAGTTCTCCATCGTCGGCTGCAGCGAAAGCGCCACCGCCAGCGACCCGATCCCCAGGGACGCGAGCGCCGGGGTGATGGAGATCCCGAAACTGTCCATGAGCGCCAGCAACCCAAGTCCGTAGACCAGCAGGCGAACCACGCCCCGGACGAACGTTCCCGACGACTGCAGAATGTCCACCTTATCGGCGTAAAGCCGTATCAACCCCAGCAGGAATTTTTCGACGAACAGGACCACCGCCACGATGGTCATCGCCTTAAAACCCATGAGAAAATATCCCGGCGACCCATTGGACCAGGGGATCATGCGTTCGACAATGGCGGCGCCGCTGCTAAAAATGAGCAGGGTGGTAGGAAAACGAAGGGCTTTAATGAAAACATCGTCGATCCGGTTCTCGGTCTTCTTCGTGAACCGGCGGAGGATGCGGAAAACGACGGCCTTCGCGATCAACAGCAGCATGACCCACGAGACATAGAAGATCGGGACCGCGACCCAAGGGGAGATGAGCAGATTCAGAATCTTTCCTAACAGCATGATTTAATCCCTGGTTGTTCGCCGCTGCGCAGCGGACCTAAAAGACCTTGAACAGATTGCCGTCGATGATCCGCTGCTCGATCCGGTTAAGGAGCCGCTTGGTCGTAACCGAAATGTCCTGGAGCTCAGTAACGATGGAATGGATCAGCTTCGTGGTTTCCTGAAGCGCGATGGCGGTGTCGCCGAAGATCTTGGCCAGGTCCTGGACATCCAGCGGGTCCTCGCCGATGACGGGTTGCGCGATGTCGATGGGGATATTGTCAAAGTCCCGGCTGATCTCGACGGATTTCTCCCCCAGGATGCCGGCGGTCTTGATGGCGAAGCGCGAGGCCCGCTTCATCTGCGGCTCGAACTTCTTGAAGATATTGAGCGTCACCACCACCCCGCGGCCGTCGATCTCCTGCTGAAGGAAATCGATGGACCCCACGGTCCCCACACTCACTCCGGACAGGTTGACCGGAGCCCCGATGGAAAGGCCCCCCACCTCCCGGAACAGCACCCGCATGCCGAACCGCGGCTCGGTCAGCCCCTTCTCGATCCCGATCACCAGCACCACCACGACGATCATGAGGAGGCCGGTCAGGAAGAACGAACCGGCCCAGATCTTTCTCAACACATCTTTTCTGTCCATAGTCCTGCGCTCTCTGGCCGAATCCGGCCGCTCATTCTGAGAAGAATTCCTTGATGAAAGGATCGGTCGAGTTTCTGATGTCCTGCGCCCGGCCGACCATGGCAAGCTTTCCCTCTTTGATGACCCCGAGGCGGTCCGCGATCCGCAGAGAGTTATGAATGTCGTGGGACGCGATCACCGTCGTGCAGTGCATGGTGCGCGCAATGCTCGCGATGAGGTCCGAAATATCCCGGCTGCGCAGCGGGTCCAATCCCGAAGTGGGCTCATCGCAAAAGAGGATCTTGGAATTGAGAACGATCGCCCGCGCCAGGGCCGCCCGTTTTTTCATGCCGCCGGACAACTGGGCCGGCATTTTATCGTCGGCTTCCTGCAATCCTACCAGCGCGAGCGTCTCCCTCACCTTTTTTCCGATGGACGCCTCATCAAGGTCGGTGTGCTCCCGCAGCGGAAAGGCCACGTTATCATAGACGCTCATGAAATCATACAAAGCGCCTTCCTGAAAAAGAAACCCGATGTTCTTGCGAACCTCCAGAAGATCGTCCTCGCGCAACTCGACGATGTTCGTCCCGTTGATCTCGATGCGGCCACGGTCGGGCTTCATGAGGCCGATAAGATGCCGCAGCAGAACGCTCTTGCCGGAACCGCTGGCCCCCAGGATCACCACGATCTCGCCGTCCCTTACCTCCAGCTCGATGCCGCTGAGGACCGCCTGGTCATCGAACCGTTTATATAGCTCATTTACCCGGATCATCGCTGCTTCTTTTCTCGAACGCACGGTACTTATTACGTCCGAACTTGGTGTAAAGGCGGTTGTAGGGCCGCACATCGATCCGGTCAACGAAGAATTCGACCTCCTGGTAACGACCCACGATGTAAACTTCCGAATCCAGAAGATTATCGACCGAATCCAGAGGATACCAGCGTTCGCCCTCGAATTCGATCGGCTGCCCTTCCCGGATCCAAGTCGGTTCGACGCTGGAACGGGCCGTATCATTAGTGCTGACCGGCGCGGTTTGACATCCCCCCAGAGCAACCATCCCCAGCACCATGACCGGCACCAGCATTTTCAAGTTCCTGAGTTCCAAAGATTTTCCTCCTTCGGTCGTTTTTTACTTCCAGAAAGTCAGGATGATCTTGGTCAAGACCGTGTTCGAGATCACCACCAGGATGTAAGAGAACGCCACCGCCTTGGTCGTGTACTTTCCGACTCCCAGGGAGCCGCCGCGGGTGACGTACCCTTGATAGCAGCAGATCCAGCCGATGATCAATCCGAAAAAGACCGTCTTGATAAAACCGCTGAAGAAGTCGACATAGCCGATGGCGTCCAGCGTTTGATTATAATAAAAGGCCGCCGGGATCCCCGCATCGTAGACACCGACGCAAAACCCTCCCCACATCCCAACCAGTTCCGAAAAGACGATCAGAATGGGCAGGACCAAAAAACAAGCCAGCATCCTCGGCACGATCAAGAACTGGATCGGATCGACCCCCATGGTCCGGGTGGCCACAATCTGGTCATTGACGTTCATGGTGCCCAGCTCCGCGGTCATCCGCGCGCCCGCTTTCCCCGAAAAAATGAAAGAACTGAACACGGGGCTCAATTCCCGCACCAGCGACAACGCCACGAGCTGCGCCACATACTCCTTGGCCCCGAACCGGTTGAGCATGACCGCCCCCTGCAGGGCCAGGACGGCGCCGGAGGCGAACGAGGTGAGCGCGATGATGAACAGGGATTGAACTCCCTGTTCATACATCTGCCCGAAGACGTCGCTCCAGCGGATCCGGCCTCTTAAAATGAACTTGAGGACTTCCCCCAGAAAGAAAACGGCATTGCCGGCCCCATAAACGAAATCCCGGATCTCTTGAAATATCTGCCGTAGCGCCTTCATGCGATACCCGATTATTTTATCCTATCCCGATAATGGCACAACAAAAACTTTTCCGGCCTGCTCTCCCCCCTCAGGCCCCGGGAGACCGTTTGCGATCCCCACTCCCTTTCCTGAGCCACAGAGCTTCGAATTCCGAAGTGATCTTGAATTGCGCGGTCTCGGAAATGTATTTTTCATCTTCCTTCTTTCCCATCCCGCGGGGACGGGCAGCGGCCGCCGGCGGCCGCTTGAACTGAGCCAAGAATTCCTCCACCGTCAGGATCTTCGCCCCGAGCGGGCGGACGTGCAAACGGATATCTTTGTCGTTGGTCACGACCACGACCGCCTTGGGATTGGCGGCCCGGTTGACCATCCGCTTGATCTTTTCGTCCGCGGATTCCTCCTCGGTAAAAAGGACCTTCACGTTCGATGAACGCGGAAAACCCGACATCCCCGGCCGCCCGTCGAAAATAATCGTGACGCTGTTCTGGGCGCTCCCCTGCGGACGGTAAAGCTCGATCCACTGGACCAGTGTCTCCCGGCCCGCCTCCAGGGACTTTCCCGCCAATTCCGGGACACGCTTTACGATATTATATCCGTCCAGAAGATAGGCCAGCGCCATGGCCTTAACTCTGGAATTCGGCGCGGATCGCCGCAAGATCGAGCTTAAAGTTCCCCGACATAAGATACACCAGGAAAATGATCCCCCCGATGAGGCCAACCGCGATCATGAGAAAGAAATTGAAAAGGGAAACGCTCACCGCGGTGGCCGTTCCCATGCCGACCTTGCCGAAGAGATACGCGGCCCCCGCGTCCCGCACGCCCAGCCCCCCGATGGAAGGAAGGCTCGAAATGACACAGAGCAAGGGAACAAAGATCAGGAAATAAACGAACCTGGTCTGTGCGTGCAACCCCAGCGCCGCAAAATAAAAAGTCAGCGAAAGCAGGGTCTGGGTCACCACCGAGAGCCCCACCGCCTGATAAAAAGCGTACTTCTTCTTTTTGAGCATCGCCACCTGGTAGTGAAGATGCATGAGGGCTTCTTTGAATTTCGGGAATCCGTTGAAAAAATTGCAGCCGAAGGAATAGATGCGTTCATTGAGCAGGACCGCGAGGATCAGGGCCACCACTCCCGCCAGGATGAAGATGGAGATCAACAGCGACCAGTCCCGGATGAGCTGGAAACCAAGGATATAGGCGACCATCGCCACGAGCACGATGGCGGCAAAGCCGCTCAAACGGTCCAGCACGATCGAAGCCACGACCTTCCCCTTCTCTTTGGTGTACTGGCAAAGTCCGAAGGCCTTCACCAGATCCCCCCCCGTCGAGCTGGGAAGGAACAGGTTAAAGAAGAGGCCGATGAAGAAAAAACTGACGGTCTCTTTGAACGGCAATTGTAAATCCAGGGCGCGGATGAAGATAATCCAGCGCAGGAAGATCACGGCGTGAATGACAAAAAAGACAAGACCCGCCAGCGCCAAGTAACCGTAATCGGCGGTCTTGCAAAGTTCGCCCATCTTCGCCAGGTCGATCTTGCGAAACAGGAACACCAACAACCCGGCGCTTAAACCGAACCGCAATAGGAACGAACCGGCATTCTTGGCGAATTCTTTCATCGGTTTTATATCTTTAAATAATGTCTAATGTCAAATGACAAAATCCAAATAAAACCCAAATGCCCATTTCCCAAATCATTTGGATTTTGTCATTGGGAATTAATTTGTCATTTGAAATTTGTTCATTTGTCATTAAGCTCCGCGGGGATTCAAGGCTTCCAGGCACTCCCGATAACCTTCCTCGGCGATATAGGAGCTTCTCACGAGCGGGCCGCTCATGACATGCTTGAATCCCAAACCAAGCCCTAATCGTTTATATTCGTCGAACTCTCCGGGTGTCGCATACCGCGCCACCGGCAGATGCCGTTTTTCCCGGCTGGGCGAAAGGTATTGGCCGATGGTCAGCATGTCGCAGCCGTTGGCGATCAGGTCCTTCATCGTCGCCTCGATTTCCGCGAGGGACTCCCCCAACCCGACCATAAGGCTGGATTTGACGAGCAGCTCACCGGAAAGATCTTTCAATGTCCGCAGAACGTTTAAAGAACGCTCATAATCCGCTTGTGGACGGACAATGGGCGAAAACCGTCGGACGGTTTCGATATTGTGACTGATGACCTCGGGACCTGCCGCCACGACCGCCTTAAGGCATTCGGCCCGGGCGGAAAAATCCGGGATCAGGACCTCAATCTTGGTCGCCGGGGAGATCTCGCGGATCGCGGCAATGGTCCGAACGAAATGACCGGCCCCCTCATCGGGCAGGTCGTCGCGGGCGACCGACGTCACGACCACGTAGCGCAATCGCATCTTCAAAATGGCCGCAGCGACCTGCCGTGGTTCGTTCTCATCGACGGAAAGCGGGTTCCCCGCGGCCACCGCGCAGAAGCGGCAGGCGCGGGTGCACAGATCCCCCAGGATCATGAAGGTCGCGACACCTTTGGACCAGCATTCGCCCATATTGGGGCAATGGGCGCTTTCGCAAACGGTGTGCAGGTTCCCTTCCCGAAACATTCCCTTTAGTTTGCGGACCTGCTCCATGTCGGGGATGCGCTGGCGGAACCATGCCGGCAAAGACAGCGGCTGCTTTTCAAATGTGGGGGGACTGGCAGAGTTCATGATTCCGGCACCGGACGATCGGGTTTTTGCGGATGCAGCACCTTGCCGTACTTGAGGAACTCGCGCAATTGCTTCTGCACTCTCAGCTTATGCCCCCAGCCGACGTAATCGACGATCAGCTTCCCGTGCAGATGGTCGATCTCGTGCTGGATCACCCGGGCCAGCAGTTCCGAGCAGAATTTGCGCACCGTGCGATTATGCTCATCTCGATATTCCACTTCGATGTCCGCGGGGCGGCGGACATCCACCACGACCCCGGGAATGCTCAAGCACCCCTCTTCCAGCATGGCCGAACCGCGCTTCTTGAGGATCTTCGGATTGACCAGGACGAGCGGGCCATCGCCGACATCAACAACGATGATCTGATGATTGAGGCCCACCTGGGGAGCGGCGAGGCCGATGCCCTTGCTTTGGTGCATCGTTTCGATCATGGAGGAAATGAACAGCCGTTCGCCGGGCCCGACCGTCCCCACCGGCGTCGATCTTTTGCGCAGACAGGAATCCCCGTAAATGCGGATTTTAAGGATCGGATTCATTGAAGTTTGGTTCACGGGAAGGCAGAAATACTATCGGCGCCGGATCCGGTTCTGGTCATCCAGGTAGATGACCTTGGTCTTGCTTTTTGGGGCCTCGCGGGCGTTGAGCAATCCATAGCTCAGGATGATGACCTGGTCGCCGGCAAAACCCAGGCGGGCCGCCGGGCCGTTAAGGCAGATCTGACCCGAACCAGCTTTGCCGGCCATCGCATAGGTTTCAAGACGGACCCCGTTATTGACGTTGAGGACTTCCACCTTTTCTCCGGCAACGATCCCGACGGCCTTAAGGAGGGTTTCGTCGATGGTGATGCTGCCTTCATAATACAGCTGGGCCTCGGTGATTCGTCCGTAGGCGATCTTGGATTTGCAAAAATGGATCAACATGTTCTCTCAGCTTTCGGTCCCCGATTGCAGGTCTTCGGCCACCCGGTCCATCGCAATGGCCGGTCGCCGAGGGCCGCAACGTTTCACCGAGAACTCACAGATTCGGTTGGATTTTGGACAACAGTTCTTCCTTGGGCATGGCGCCCACGATCTGGCTGACCACTTTCCCCTTCTTAAAGATCAGGAGCGTGGGGATGGACATGATCCCGAATTTCACGGCCAGCTCTTGGGCTTCATCCACATTGACCTTGGCCACCTTGAGCTTGCCGGTAAGTTCCTGCGCGATCTCATCGATGACGGGGCTGATCATCTTGCACGGCCCGCACCATTCCGCCCAGAAATCCACAAGGACCGGAATGGGGGAACTCATGACCTCTTCGTCGAAATTCTTTTCTGTCAGGGGTAATAATCCCATGGCGATTCCCTTTCACTAAATTAAAAAGCGCTTCGCAGAGCGGTCGAACTTCGAAAGGATGAAGGGTATTATATACAGGGGGATAGCCCCTCGCAAGGGATTTTCCTCGCGAGTCCCAATATCTTAATCCTCTATCGGTTAGAAAAAAACCCCGGAATCGGTGGCCGGGGCGGCAGCTTCATCGGGAGTTCCGCTCATCGAGCGATCCTCCCGCGGCCTCATTGCGGAAACGGATCTTCGCCATCCAAATTGTACTTTTTCCATTCCTCCGAAAGGTAGACGTTAGGAATGACTTCCGTCTTGACCCTGGAGAAATCATTTCCCTGGAATTCCCAAGTATCCAGCTGCATGGTCTGGGTGTTCGGATTTCCTTCCGCAACCTGGATTTTATTCCCCTCGATCTTGCGGGCGATCCCGCCATCATGGCCGACGAATTTCTTTAATAAGGTCGGTCTATAATTGACAAATTTGTAGATCGCCAGCTCTTGCTGGAAGCCATCCGGACCGACGCTGTTATAACGAAAGAAGAATTCGGGGATGGAATCCCCGTCCAGATCTTCAAACTTGGGTTTCCACAAGATCTGCAGCGCGCGGCCCTCCATCTCGAGCGGAACGTTGTCAAAATACATGGCGGCGGTGGCATCGATCCTGCCCGAATGGATGCTGGGCACGGGATCGACGCTGGAAACGACCAGGGCCTTCGGTTCTCCACCGATGCTCCAGCCCTGCATGCGGGGGGAAGCATATATCGAAACGAAGTAAGTGGCCTCGTAACCGTGGTCATTGGCGCCAACGCCGTTCAATTGAATGCTGTTGTCCCACTCAACGACCCAGCCGTCCGGTACGTTCCATTGGCAACGGGAACGGTCCACAAACCAATTCAGAAAGCTTGGATCATAGCTTTGACTCAGGGGGATACTGGAACCGGCGGCGGGATCCGCATCCAAAAGCGGTTTCACATTTTCCAGGGAATGCGTTAAATTGGTCTGGCAAGCGACCTCACCGATATAGCGGGCCATCCAGAAGGAGCGGTTCTCCGGTTGCGTGGCTTCCTGGGCCTTCTGCAAATATATCTCGGCCAACGCCTCGGAATCCTCATCGGCCAATGAATCCCGAAGACCCCAACCGCTCAACAGCAAAAATCCCACCACCACCCAGCATTTCCAGATCGCGGGACGGACCGGGGAAGCAGCGAGGTTCTTCGATCTTGTCGAAAGATCACACGGTGGATCAGACTCGGCGCTGGCGGGAGAATCCAAACCAAAACTCACAGTTTATGCGGTCGTTTAGCTGAGGAATGCGAGAACTGCTCCATCAGCGGAAAGAACTCCTGGATCTCCTTAAGGTATCGCAAGAAGATGTCCGCAGACCGTTTGCTGGAGGGTGCACAACCTCCGGCGGCACCCGGCCCATTCTTGGACGTTCCCAACTTTAGGACGCGATTCGTCATGGTCATCTTCTCTGGGAAAACAATCGCAAGTGCGATCTTTAAGGAATATTCTCCAAGACGATTCTCATTATATATCAATGAAGAAGCGGCGTGGGAAGAATTTTGCAAACTTTTCAGCGGTCGCTGCCGGGATCGGCGCGGCGGACGGCCGTTACCTTCCAGTCCACCGTCACATGGTCCCCGACAATAACCCCCCCCTGGTCCAGGAGCTTGTTCCAGATCACCTGAAAATCCTTCCGGCGGATGATCCAGGTTCCCTGGGCGGTCAGCAACGCATTGCCTTTCTGGTCTTTCCAGGGACCTTGCAACTGGAAAGGGAACGTCAGCTCCCGCTTTATTCCATGCAATGATACTTCCCCGGTGATCTGGAAATGATCTCCGACCCGGGTGATGGACCTTCCGGTGAACGTGATCCAGGGGTACTGCCGGGCGTCGAGCAATCTCTTGGAAATGACGGCGCGATCCAGCCGGGCGAACCGGGACTTGAGGCTGGCGACCTTGATGCTTAGCTGCACCGAACTGTTGGGCAGGTCCTTCGGATCAAAGGAGATCGTACCGCCGAATTCCTGGAATTGCGCCTCATACTTTCCGAGGACCGTGTAATGGATGGAACCATGGAGGTTGGAACGGGACGGATCGATCTTGTAGACGGCGGGCGCGCCGACCGCCCAGGCCGGGGAGATCCCAGCCCCCAAAACCAGGAAAAGACCGATCGTCCGAACCCGAACCGACGCCTTCATTCCATCCTCTTGAACCGGTAAATGTTGCCGTCGAAGGAACAGATATAGATCTCCTGATGTTCGTCGATCCCGAACGAGGACGGATAGAGCTGGTCGTTACGCAGGATCAGTTCGTTGGCGGGAGAACCGTTTCCGTTGTACTGAAGCCGCCAGACGCGGCCGGAAACGAAATCGCCATAAATATAGTTCCCCTTCAGCTCCGGAAGGCGCGTCCCGCGATAAACGAATCCGCCGGTGACGCAGCGCCCCTGGTTGGCGGTGTATTCCCAGACGGGCAATTCGATCCCCCCCTGATGGCACAGATAGCGCGGCTTAAAACAATGTTTTCCTTCCATGATGT
>JAHFFX010000110.1 GCA_023247755.1 Candidatus Omnitrophota bacterium
TTCGCGGAGGCGCACCGGCTGGGGCTCTTTACGATCCTCTGGTGCTACACGAGAAATCCGGCGTTCAAGAAGGACGGCGTCGATTATCACACGGCCGCTGACCTCACCGGCCAGGCGAACCATCTCGGCGTGACGATCCAGGCCGACATCATCAAACAGAAACTTCCCGAGAACAACGGCGGCTACAATGCCGTCAAGTTCGGCAAGACCTCCAAACTCGTTTACGAGAAATTGTCCTCGGACCATCCGATCGACCTGTGCCGCTACCAGGTGGCCAACTGTTATATGGGGAAGATCGGCCTCATCAATTCAGGGGGCGCGTCCGGCGAGCACGATATTCCGGACGCGGTCAAGACCGCGGTCATCAACAAGCGCGCCGGCGGCATGGGATTGATCTCCGGCCGCAAGGCGTTCCAGAAACCGTTTGCGGATGGGGTCGCGATCCTCAACGCCATTCAGGATGTGTATCTCGATAAGAACGTGACGGTGGCGTAGGGTTGATGTTGGGTAGATAATTATGTTATATTTGGTTACAGTTAATAAATCATGAATCCTATAAAACCTACAAAAGAAGCTATGTTATTATGCGATAGCATAATAACGGAAGTGGGGACTGGCAAAAAAAGTCTCATAGGAATTTTTGAGGACATTAATGCTGCTCAATATCCTTTTGAGCATCATCGCTTGAGTGTTTATTTAAAATTTACCAGTGCTCAGGGGAAATATGTTTTTAGGTTAGAATTGATTGACCTCAAAGATAATTTAGTCATTGGAAAAGCTAATACCCCCGAACTTGATGTACCTAATAAATTAGACTCTTACGAGTTGGTATTTAATTTGGAGAATTTGAGGTTTCAACATCCCGGTAAGTACGAATTTGAAGTTTACGCAGGCGATACTCCCTTTGCCAATAAGACTTTTAAAGCTGTTGACTTAACCCAAGTATAAAAACAGGGAAAAATAATGTTAGAGATAGAATTAGAGATAAAAGATACAATCTTGACACACGATAAGGAGATTCTATTGTTGAATGTTTTAACGCCTAAGCATGTTGTTGATTTCACATTCCCAGGGGGGACTTTCATGTTGCAAAAACCGGAGTCTGCTAGTAAGAAAATGTTTGGTATCTTTTCTTTGGGAAAAATTATTGGTAATTTAGGAAGAAAAGACTTATATGAAGATAGATAATTATGGTTCTTTTGGATACCAACATTCTTGTCTACGCTGCTGATAGAGATTCCACATATCACTCCATAGCTTTTCTAATTCGAGAAAGCGCTATTTCAGGACAATTGCAAGCCTGTATCAGTTTGCAAAATTTGCTTGAATTCTACGCGGTTGTTACTTCCAATAAACGGGTTCAAAACCCTCTCCCTCCAGAAGTAGCTCTTGATGAAATCAAAAAATATCTTACCAGCGATAAAATACTAAAGATTCAATTTAATGAACAGGCTTTAGGAATTTTAGATCAGTTGGCAAGAAAATATAAGATTATTGCTCAAAATGTTTTTGACTTAAAGATCGTTGCTACGATGTTAATGAATGGCGTTCAGGAAATCGTGACAGCTAATGACTCGGATTTTGTGCGGTTTTCTGAAATAAAAGTCCAGAATCCGTTCAAAAAATCATAGGATTTTAACAGGAAGACGATAAAATTAAGCAAAGGGCCGGCCGAGTGTTCCACTCGGCCGGCCCTTAGTGTAATATCGCTGCTGTGCTCCTGAGCTCCTCAACTGCTGGTGACATTCAATGTCGCTTAGGAGCTTAGCCGCTCAGGAGCTACGAGCTCTGCAAGACCTTCAAAATTTCCTCCGCCGCTCTTTTACTCGCCCCCGGCTCGCCCATCTTCTCCTTGATCCGGCGCAATTCGCTTTTGATCTCCGCGATCTTGAGCTCATCGCTGAAAATGTCGATGAGGGCCTTGACGATCTTCTTGGGGGTCGCGTTGCCCTGCACGCATTCCGGGACGATCTTGCGGCCCGCCAGCACGTTCACCATCCCGATGAAACGGACCTTCATAAGGAGCTTCGCGAAGAAATAAGTGAAAGGGGAGGTGCGGTAGACGACCACCATGGGTTTTTCGAAGAGCGCCGTCTCAAAGGTCGCCGTGCCGGAAGCGACCATGCACAGGTTGCAGGCGTTGAGCCCGTTGTTGACGTCATTGTGCAGGATCTTGATGGGGAGTTCCACGAACGGACGAAAAAATTTTTCCATCTGCAGCATGTCCACCGTCGGGGCCTTGAAAACGATGAACTGCACTTTATTATACTGGTTATAAAGAAGGTTGGCCGCCTGCAGCATGATGGGGAAATGCCGTTCGATCTCGCCCGTACGGCTGCCGGGGAGGATGCCGATGGTCATGTTCCCCGTGGAAAATCCCAGGTCCCTGAGGAATTGCGGCGCCGGCCGGTTAACCTGCATGGAATCCAGGATGGGGTGTCCCACGTAGGCGACGTCCATGCCGTGCTTCGCGTAGAAATCCTTTTCGAACGGAAAGATGACGATCATCTTGTCGACGACCTTCTTAATGAGCTTCACCCGGCTTTCCTTCCAGGCCCAGACCTGCGGGCTGATGTAATAAATGACCTTTAGACCCCGCTTTTTGAGCTCCTTGGCCAGCCGCAGGTTGAATCCCGGATAATCGACGAGAATGACGGCCGCGGGTTTGCGGCGCTCGGCCTCGCGGAGGAACTGGTCGAAGGCCTTCTTGAATTTCAGGTAGTGTTTGAGGACCTCGATGAACCCGACCACCGCCCATTGGGTAAGGTCCTCGTAAAGTTCCACCCCGGCGCGGCTCATCCGCGGGCCGCCGAGCCCCGAGAAGCTGAGCCCGCCGTCGAGCTTCTTAAGCTCGGCCACGAGGTGCGCGGCATGCTGGTCGCCGGAGGCCTCTCCGGCCGCGATCATGAGGTGATGAGGGGATTTTTCCATATCTTTTGGCCGATGTCGAGCGCGACCTTGAGCGCCTCGCGGCCTTCTTCGCCGGCCACGAGCGGACGGCGGTCGGTGAGCACGCAATCGACGAACGATTCCAGTTCCTGCTTGAGCGGTTCCTCTTTTTCGATGGGCAGGGAGGACTTGGTGATCGCGCTGCCGTTCTTCTTATAAACGAACGCTTCCTGTTTGACGTAATCCAGGGAAATGTAGGTGTCGGGCAGGAAGATCCGGATCTTGCGCATGACCTCATCGGAGACGCGGCTCGCGGTGAGGTTGCAGACACAGCCGTTCTCAAAAGTGAGCCGGGCGTTGGCGATGTCCTCCATTGGCGTCAGGACCTTCACCCCGACCGCTTCGGCCTTTTTGATGGGCGATTTGACGAGCCCCAGGACGATGTCGATGTCGTGGATCATGAGGTCCATCACCACCCCGATGTCGAGCGAGCGGTTGGGGAACTGGTTGAGGCGATGGCATTCGATGAACAGCGGCTCCCCGGCGATCGCCGCCACCGCGGTGAAGGCCGCATTGAACCGCTCGACGTGCCCGACCTGCAGTTTGAGATTGTTCTTCTGCGCGAGGTCGATGAGCTTTTGCGCCTCGGAAACGGTGGGCGTCATCGGTTTCTCGATGAAGACGTGGGTCTTGCGCTCGAGGAAGTATTTCGCGAGGGCGAAGTGGTCGCTGGTGGGGACGCAAATATCGACGGCGTCGGCCACCCCGAAGAGCTTCTTGTGGTCGGCGATATAGGGAACGTGGTAATGTTCGGCGAACTTGGCGGTGCGGTCCTCCTGCAGGTCGCAGATGCCCGCCACATGGACCTTGTCGGCCAGCTGTTCCTTGTAGACCTTCAGGTGCCGGGAACCTACGTGGCCGATCCCGATGAGGCCGATGTTGAGTTTTTTCATATTTTTAGAAAAGCCTTAAGGGTTCCCAGTGCGCCAGCGACCCAGCGTCCCAGGAAAGGCATAAAGCTGGGTAGCTGGATGGCTGGGCCGCTGGGGAACCCATGTTGTAAGATTATATACCCGACGACTATAACAAACGCCTCGACAAAAGTCAACCGCTGTGCTAACATGCCCCCCAAATATGAAAGAATATTTAAGATTATTACGCTTCCTCAAGGGCCATTCCGGCATCCTGGGGCTGGCCACGGTCTTCATGCTCATCTCGACCATCTTCGACGGGGTGCAGCTGTCCTTGATCGTCCCCCTGACCGACAAGATCCTCACCAAGAACAAGATCATCATCCCCGGCAACGTCCCGGATTTTGCCCGCCACATCATCGACAAGATCAACGCCACCGACCCGATGACGCTCTTGTGGGGCATGCCGGTCGTGGTCATGATCATGCTGCTGCTCAAGGGGTTCTTCGGGTTCTGGTACGGGTATCTGATGAACGACGTCTCCCAGCGGGTCATGCGGGACATCCGGTTCCGTCTCTACGAACGGATCCAGACCCTCTCCTTGGATTATTTCAGCAAGAAAAGGGTGGGGGAGCTCATCGCCCGCATCACCAACGACGTGCAGGTGATCGAGAACGCCGTTTCCTACGGGGTGACCGACCTTATCCGGCAGACGTTCACCATCCTCATGTTCATCGGCATCGCGTTCTTCATCTATTTCAAGGTGGCGCTCATGGTGTTCCTCATATTCCCACTGGTGGCGCTCCCCATGCAGCAGATCGGCCGCAAATTGCGCAAGCTCTCGAAGAACTCCCAGGAAAAGATGGCCGACATCAACGCGCATCTGCTAGAGACGATCTCCGGCGTGCGGGTGGTCAAGGCCTTTTGCATGGAGAACTACGAGATCAAACGCTTCCACGGCCAGAACCACGATTTTTATAAGCTCAAAATGAAGGCGATCCGGCGCACGCTCATCATCACGCCGATGACCGAGATCCTGGGCGGGATCTTCGGGGTCGCCATCATCTGGTGGCTGGGGCGGCAGGTCATCCAGGGGGAGGTTTCCTTCGGCGTTTTTGTCCTGTTCTTCGGTTCCATCATGTCCATCATCAGCCCCTTGAAGAAATTGACCAATGTTCACGTGATCACCCAGCAGGCGCTGGCGGCCAACGACCGCATCTACGAAGTGCTGGACGCCCAGCCGACGGTGATTGAGAAACCGCAGGCCCAACAGCTGCCCGTCCTGAAGGAAGGCATTGCCCTCGACCATGTTTCGTTCAGCTACGACCAGGAATCCGGGGAGGTGCTGCGCAACATCACCCTCGATATCAACGTCGGCGAGATCGTGGCGATCGTCGGGCCCACGGGGACCGGCAAATCAACGGTCGTGAGCCTTATCCCCCGATTCTATGATCCGCAGCGGGGGACCGTGAAGGTCGACGGGATCGACGTGCGGGAGATCACCTTGCAGTCCCTGCGCAACCAGATCGGCATCGTGGCGCAGGAGACCATCCTTTTCAACGACTCGGTGCGCGCCAACATCGCTTACGGCCGCCTGGACGCGACCAACGAGGAGATCAAGGCGGCGGCGTTCAAGGCGTTCGCCCACGCGTTCATCGAAAAGATGCCCAACGGTTACGCGACCGTGGTCGGGGACCGGGGCTTTAGGCTGTCCGGCGGGGAGAAGCAGCGCGTCGCCATCGCGCGCGCGATCCTCAAGAACCCGCCGATCCTCATCCTCGATGAGGCCACGTCCCAGCTCGATTCCGAATCCGAGAAGTTCGTGCAGGAGGCGTTGGACGAGCTCATGAAAGGTCGGACCGTCATCTGCATCGCGCACCGGCTTTCCACCATCAAGAAGGCCGACAAGATCGTGGTGCTGGACCACGGCCAGATCGTGGGGCAGGGGCAGCATGAGGACTTGCTCAAGGTCTGCAATCTCTATAAACGGCTTTACGAGACGCAGTTCCAGATGTGAGGGCGATTTTGTTCTTCGTTGGGTGAGCCCTCACCCAGCACTAATTTCATCGTTTGAATCCAGGAAATTAGTGCTGGGTTTTATTCGTCCCGCCACTTATGTCACTTTTGTTCCATAAGTGGCGGACTCATAAAAAACTTGCAAATAAAAGTCTTATTAGTTATACTACAATCCATTTTTGAAAGGCAGTCAAATGAACCGCGTTGGTTGTTCGGCCTTTCGTCGTAAGGGCGGGTCGCAGACCCGCCCCCGCTGTAGGTCTTCATTCCAACGGAAACTCAAACAATCCCAATGAAATACGGCTCCGGAAAGGCTCGGAAGGCTTGTTTCGCGGGACATACCAGACCGCGATCATCGGGAGGCTAACCAGGGAGGCAGTGAGGTAACATGGCAGAAGAGATCATCAAGAAAATGCTGGAAGCGGGTGTTCACTTCGGACACCAGACCAAGCGCTGGAACCCCAAGATGCGCAAGTTCATCTTCGGCGAACGCAGCGGCATCTACATCATCGACCTCGAAAAGACCGTCGAGCTTTTGAACAAAGCGCGCGATTTCGTATATTCGGTGGCCGCGAAAGGCGGCAACATCCTCTTTGTGGGGACCAAGAAGCAGGCCCAGGAGGTCGTCAAGGAAGCGGCCCAGCAGACCAATATGTTCTTTGTCAGCAACCGCTGGCTGGGAGGGCTCCTGACCAACTTCCAGACCGTCAAGAAGTCGGTGGAGCGGCTCAAGGCCATCGAGCGCATGGCGGAGAACGGGACCTTCGAGAAGTTCACCAAGAAGGAGGTCGCCCGGCTCACCAAGGAAAAAGATAAGCTGCTGAAGGACCTGGGCGGCATCCGTTCCATGGGCGGCCTGCCCGCCGCCGTTTTCATCATTGACGCGAAAAAAGAAGATATCTGTGTCAAAGAGTCGGTTCGCCTCAAGATCCCCATCGTGGGGCTGATCGACACCAACTGCGATCCCGATTTCATCGATTTCCCGATCCCCGGCAACGATGACGCCCTCAAATCCATCCGCCTCATCACCACCATGATCACCGAAAGCATCCTGGAAGGCCGCCGTCAATACATGACGAGCGCCTCGGTCGAGCCCAAGGCCAAGGAGGAACCGTTGCCGCCGGTGACGGCTCCGGTCGTTCCGGCCGCCGTGCCGTTGGTGATCGATCCCCTGGCGCCCGTAGTTGTGGAAGACCTCGAGGTGTACGAGGAAACGATCGCGCCGGTCGTGGTGACCGACGAAAGCCGTCGCCGCGCTCCCAAGGTCAAGCCCATTCGGGACAAAGAATAACCGCATCATCTCAAATTTTACGAATTCATTCGGAAGGAAAGGCCAAGACATGAAAACAACCACGGACAGCATCAGGGAGTTGCGCGAGCAGACCTCCTGCGGCGTCATTGAATGCAAGAAGGCTTTGGAAGAATCCAAGGGGGACTTCACTAAGGCCAAGGAGATCCTTCTCAAAAGAGGTTTGGAGATCGCCGCAAAGAAAGCGGGTCGCGCGGCCAAGGAAGGCCGGGTGGAGGCCTACGTGCATCTGGGCAGCAAGATCGGGGTCCTCGTCGAGGTCAATTGCGAGACGGATTTCGTGGCCCGCAACGAGGATTTCTGCCAGTTCTCCAAGGACGTTGCCATGCATATCGCCGCGATGTCCCCGCAGTACGTCAAGAAGGATGATGTCCCGGCGGAGAAACTCAGCGCCGCTGCGGACCAGGCCCAGTTCCTGAAGGAGATCTGTCTCCTGGAGCAACCTTATGTTAAGGATCCCAAGTTGACCATTCAGGATTATTTGAATCAATTGATCGCGAAGATCGGCGAGAACATCCGGATCGGACGGTTCATACGTTTCAAGGTCGGGGAAAGTGAATAAGAAGCCCGTTTATAAGAAGGTATTGCTCAAGCTCAGCGGCGAGGCCATGCAGGGGAGGCAGGGCCACGGCATCGACGCCGAGATCTGTGCATCGCTTGCGGCCCAGGTCAAGGAGGTCCGCGATATGGGGGTCCAGGTGGCCCTGGTCGTGGGCGGGGGCAACATCTTTCGTGGCCAGGTGGAATCCAAGCGGTTCGGGCTGGACCGGGCGGTCGCCGACTACATGGGCATGCTCGCCACCGTCCTCAACGGGCTGGCGCTCCAAAACGCCCTTGAGAAGATCAGCGTTCCCACCCGGGTGATGACCGCCATCGAAATGCACCAGGTGGCCGAACCCTATATCCGCCGCCGGGCGCTGCGTCACCTGGAAAAAGGGCGCGTCGTCATCTTCGTTTCGGGCACGGGGAACCCCTACTTCACCACCGATACCGCGGCGGCGCTGCGGGCGATGGAGATCGGCGCCGACGTGATCCTCAAGGCCACCAAGGTCGACGGGGTCTATACGGCGGACCCCAAGCGCGACCGCAAAGCCAAAAAATTCAGCAGAGTGAAATTTATCGATGTGCTCAAGAAGAACCTCCGGGTGATGGACGCCACGGCCATCAGCATGTGCATGGACAATAACGTTCCCATCGTGGTGTTCGATCTCACCAAGGCCGGCAATATCAAGAGGGTCATCCTGGGGGAACATATCGGAACGATCGTCGAAGTGGGGAGATGAGGCCATGATCAAGGATATCCTGAACCAGACCGAGACCAAAATGAAGAAGGCCCTGGAAG
>JAHFFX010000111.1 GCA_023247755.1 Candidatus Omnitrophota bacterium
TTTACCTGAACAAGATGTATGAGGTGTCCACTTACAACCATGAGGATATTCTCGCTATCGACCTCATGGACCCGAACAAATACAAGCACGTTGACCCCAATTACGACATGGACAAAATGATGAAGGACCGGATCAGAGAAAAGGTAAAAAAATAGCCATGGCGGAACTCGTTTTCTTTGTCATTGCCGCGGCCATTTGTTTTTTCGCGGTCCTCGTTGTCACTTCCCACGACATCTTCCATAGCTCGGTATGGCTGGCGATGACGCTCTTAAGCGTGGCCGGGCTTTATTTTTACCTCGATGCTCCTTTCCTGGGGGTCATCCAGGTCCTGGTCTACGTCGGCGGCATCATCACGCTCTTCGTTTTTGCCATCAAGCTCACCGCGCACATCGGTGACAAATCCATCGTGCAGACCAACCGGCAGACGATCTTTGCGGGCCTCTGCTGCCTGATCCTTTTTGCCCTGCTGATGAACATGCTGCAGCATTCCTGCCATGGACCGTTTCCCCACAGCGAGCCCATTTCGCTCAAGCAGCTGGGCCAATCCCTGGTCAGCGTTTATGTGCTGCCTTTCGAATTTATTTCCCTTTTGCTCCTTGCCGCCATGGTGGGGGCCATCGCAATCGGGAGGGACAAAAAATGATCCCATTGAGCTATATCGTCGCCTTGAGCGCTTTCCTTTTTTGCGTCGGGGTCTTCGGCGTACTGACCCGCCGCAACGCGATCGGCATCCTTATGTCGGTGGAACTGATCCTCAACGCCGCCAACATCAATCTGGTGGCCTTCAACCGTTATTCCAACGGGACCGACGCGCTGGGGCAGGTGTTCTCGCTTTTCGTGATCGCGATCGCCGCCGCCGGCAGCGTGGTGGGCCTGGTGCTCATCATCGCCATCTACCGCAACGGCAAATCGATCTTCGTTGACAAATACGACCTGATGAAATGGTAAACGTAGCGCACCTCATCCCATTATTTCCCTTTCTGGCCTTCCTCATCAACATAGCTTTCGGCGGGAAGCTCAAGAACGCCTGCGGGCCGGTCTCCGTTGCGGCTTCGGCAATCTCCTTCGTGTTGGCGCTCTTCGTTTATCAGGGGTTCCGCTCCGGAGGAGGGAGCTATTCCCTGGGGACCTGGCTGAGTCTCGGTGACACACCTTTGAACTTCGGCGTCATGGTGGACGGTCTGAGCATCATGATGCTCCTCGTCGTCACTTTCATCGGCACGCTCATCCAGATCTATTCCATCGGCTACATGCAGGGGGATCCGCGTTTTTCCCGTTATTTCGCCTATATCTCCCTCTTCATGGCGTCGATGCTGGGACTGGTGATCGCGGATAATTTCGTCATGCTCTACATTTTCTGGGAAGGGGTGGGGTTATGCTCGTATCTGCTCATCTCTTTCTGGTTCGAGAAGCCGGCCGCCGCGAGGGCGGGCCTGAAGGCCTTCGTGACCACCCGCATTGGCGACACCGGGCTCTTCCTGGGGATCTTGCTCCTTTTCTTCACCACTAAAACGCTTTCCTTCCATGACCTTCAGCAGATCTCAGAAGGGCACGGAACGGTCCTGGCGATCGTGGCGGTCCTCGTCTTTATCGGAGCCGCCGGGAAATCCGCGCAGTTCCCGCTGCACGTCTGGCTTCCGGACGCCATGGAAGGCCCCACCCCGGTCTCGGCCCTCATCCACGCGGCCACCATGGTCGCCGCCGGCGTTTATCTGGTCGCCCGCACCTATCCGTTGTTCCTTGTCGATCCCTTTGCCCTGCAGACCGTCGCGGTGATCGGCGGGATCTCGGCGCTGCTCGCTGCGTCCATCGCCACGGTCAACAATGACATCAAACGGGTCCTGGCCTATTCGACGGTTAGCCAGTTGGGACTCATGATGCTGGGATTGGGAGTGGGGGGGTACGCCGCGGGGACCTTTCACCTCATGACCCATGCGTTCTTCAAAGCGCTCCTGTTCCTTTGCGCGGGAAGCGTCATTCACGCCGTCCACACACAGGACATCTGGAAGATGGGCGGGCTCTTTTCCAAGATGCGGGTCACGGCAACGACCTTCCTCATCGGGACCCTCGCGATCGCGGGCGTGCCGCCGCTCGCCGGATTCTGGTCCAAGGACGAGATCCTTTCCGCCGCTTATCAGAACGGGCACACCGTTCTTTTCGGAGTGGCGGTCCTCACCAGCTTTCTTACCGCGTTCTACATGTCGCGCCTGATCTTTGTGGTGCTCTTCGGCAAACCGCGATCGAACCTCCACCCGCATGAATCACCCGCGACCATGACCGTGCCCCTGATGATCCTCGCGGTCTTCGCCGCGCTGGTCGGATTTGTCGGCTCCCCCTTGGCCCATCACGCATTCCAGGGCTTCGTAGGCGGCGGGGAATCGAGCGCCGCTTCCCAAGCTAACGGGGGGATGATGATCCTCTCGACCGTCATCAGCCTCGCGGGGATCGGGCTGGCCTATTTGATCTATATCCTCAACGTCAATGTCCTGCCCGCGGGAATGCTTTCCCGGCTCAACGGGCTCCATCAGCTGCTCCTCAACAAATACTATATCGATGAGATCTACGATGCGTTCCTCGTCCAGCCGTTCCTGGGGCTTTGCCGGATCTCCTACAAGATCGACCTTGGCGTGGTCGATGACCTGGTCAACGGTGTCGCTCGGTTTGTCGCCGCTCTGTCGGAATTCCTTCGTCCCATGCAGACCGGGCTCGTGCAGAACTATCTGCTGGTCCAGATCGTCGGGCTCATCATTCTCATCCTAACTTTGGGGAAATTATGTTTCCGGTACTAAGCAGTCTTATCTTTCTTCCGTTGCTGGGGGCGCTCGCGATCCTTTTTCTGCCGCGGGAGCGGGAGGACCTCAGCCGTCCCTGTGCGCTCATCACGACCGGAACGGTCCTGGCCGTTTCGGCGGCGCTGATCTTCGGGTTCGACCGCACCGCGCCCGGCATGCAATTCGCGGAGAGATCGCTCTGGATCCCGCAGCTGAACGTCTGGTATTTCCTGGGCGTGGATGGCATCAGCATCGGCCTGGTCTTCCTGACGGCCTTGCTGGGATTTCTGGCCTGCCTTGCTTCCAATGAGATCCGGGACCGGCTGAAGGAATATTATGTGCTGTATCTCCTGCTCATGGCGGGCATGCTGGGAACCTTCCTCGCCCTTGACCTGGTGCTTTTTTACGTGTTCTGGGAGGTGGTCCTGATCCCGATGTATTTCCTGATCGGAATATGGGGGGGCCCCCGCAAGGAATACGCGGCCATTAAATTCTTTCTCTATACTTTGGCCGGATCGGTCGTCATGCTGGTCGGAATCCTGATCGCTTATTTCACGACCAAACCGCACACCTTCAACATGCTGGAACTCGCGGCGGCCGCTTCGAACGGAGCCTTTGACCCGCAACTGCAGATGTGGCTCTTTCTCGCTTTTTATCTGGCTTTTGCGATCAAAATTCCGGTATTTCCGTTCCACACTTGGCTACCCGACGCTCACGTTGAGGCCCCGACCCCGATCAGCGTGCTGCTCGCCGGTGTGCTTCTGAAGATGGGGGGGTACGGGATTTTCCGCATCTGTTTGCCGATCTTCCCCCAGGGCTCCGCTTCCTTCGCCACCGCCTTCGCGGTCCTCGGCGTCATCAACATTGTCTATGGCGCCGGTGTCGCCATGGCCCAAAGTGATTTCAAGAAAATGATCGCCTATTCTTCGGTCAGCCACATGGGTTTCGTGATGCTCGGGTTCGCCTCCATGAATTCCATCGGCTTCAATGGAGCGTTGCTCGAGATGTTCAATCACGGCATCATCACCGGGGCGATGTTCTTGCTGGTCGGCGTGCTCTACAAACGCGCCCACACCAGGGAAATGGACAAGTTCGGCGGTCTATCGGCGCAGACACCGCTCTACGCGTTCTTTCTGACGATATGCTCTTTGGCCTCGCTGGGCTTGCCGGGACTCAGCGGATTCGTCGGCGAGTTCCTGTCGCTGATGGGGGCCTATCAAGGCTTCCCGGTCATCACCGCGCTTTCTCTCTTCGGCCTTATCGTCACGGCCGGTTATTTTCTTTTCATGATCCAACGCGTGTTATTGGGCCCCCTGAACCCCGATTGCCGTTACTATAAGGACGTCAGCCCCCTGGAAACCTTGACCCTGGCACCGCTCGTCATCATTTTCGTAGTCGTCGGGTTCTGGCCGGCGCTGGTGTTGGATCTTCAGAAACCGACGCTGGGAATGCTCTTGAGCCTGCTGGGAGTGACCTCATGAACCTCAACCCAAGCCTCAATTTCATCTCTCCCGAAATGGTGCTCACGCTGTTCGCAATGCTGGCGCTCTTCGGATCGGTTTCTTCCCGGCTCAAACACTCCATTGGCCTGCTGAGCTTCATGGGGGTGGCGGCCAGCGCGGTCTTCCTGCCATTAAGCTTCCGGTGCGGACAGTTCTCCTTCTACGGGATGCTCATCAATGATCCTTTTTCCGTGTTCTTCAGAAGCATCCTGATCGTCGCGTCCGCTTTCACCATTCTGCTGTCTATGGGATATTCCGAGCGGGAAGAGGAAAATGGAGGGGAATTCTATTTCTTCATCTTAGCGCTGACCGTTTCCATGATGCTGGCGGTCTCCTCAAGCAACCTGCTCATGATCTATCTGGCCGTGGAAGCCGTTTCCCTGATTTCCTACATCCTGGCCGGGTATCATAAGAAGAACCCGTTCTCTTCGGAGGCCGGGGTCAAGTATTTCCTCTTCGGGGCGTTCTCCACGGGGGTGATGCTCTACGGGATATCGCTCATCTATGGTTTGTTCGGCACGCTCGATCTGGGGGTGATCTTCAGAGGGTTGACCACGGCTTCCTACGTCGATCCGGCCGCGGTCCTCGTTGCGGCGTTGCTGATCCTGGTCGGCATCGGTTTCAAAAGCGCGGTGGTGCCGTTCCATATGTGGGCGCCGGATGTTTACCAGGGGGCGCCCACACCCGTCACCGCGCTCTTTTCGGTGGGGCCCAAGGCGGTCGGGTTCGCGCTCTTGTTAAGGGTCTTCACTTTCGGGTTTCATTCCGCTTTCACCCATTGGGGGACGCTCGCCGGATTTCTGGCTATCCTCACCATGACCGTCGGCAATGTCCTGGCCCTGCGGCAAAGCAACATCAAAAGGATCCTGGCATTCTCTTCGATCGCGCATGCCGGTTATCTGTTGGCCGGGGTAGCGGTAGGGACGGTCGCTGGAGCGCAGGCCGTGATGTATTACCTCTTCATCTATACCTTGATGAACCTTGCGGCCTTCGGGGCCGTGATTGCGATCGGCAACGCCCTCCATAGCGAAACGGTCGAGGATTACGCCGGTCTCTATCGGCAGGCGCCCTTCACCGCCGTGATCCTCACGGTGGCGCTCTTGTCGCTCGCCGGAATACCGCCTTTGGCCGGGTTCATAGCAAAGTTCCTGCTCTTATCCGCCGCCGTCGAAAGCGATCTCGTCACCCTGGCCGTCGCCATTTCCCTTAACAGCGTCATCGCCCTCTACTATTACGTGCGGATCGTCAAGTACATGTTCCTTCATGAACCCGCCAAGAGCACAACCATGCCCACTACCACAAGCCTTTCGCTGGCACTCGTGGTCCTTACCATCGCCATATTTATCCTGGGTGTCTGGCCGCAACCGGTACTGGGCTGGCTATCGGGTCTCTTACGCCTCTCATAAATCTCCGTTTTTCAACAACAGAATTTCATTCAGCGGATTTACCGAGCAAATAAAATGGGGCCGCAAAATCCCGGCGCTTACCGAGGGGATTTTGCGGCCCCAGAACATTCCTTTTGGTTCGAAGGGAACTAAAGATAAATCATGCGGCCAGCAGCTTCTTGAGCTCGCCGGTCTTGTGCATTTCGGTGATGATATCGCAGCCGCCCACGAACTCCCCGTTGATGAAGACCTGGGGGATGGTGGGCCATTCGGTGAATTCCTTGATGCCCTGGCGCAGCGCCGGGTCCTCCAGGACATTGCGCGCCCCGAAAGCGACATTATAGCTCTTGAGAACATTCACGGTCTGCGCAGAAAACCCGCATTGCGGCACCTCCGGCGTGCCTTTCATATAGACCATGACCTTGTTGTCCTTGATGTCCTTTTGGATCATCTCTTTGATTTCCATAACAACTCCTGTTTTTAAGTTTCGTCAGGGCCTTGTTTTGATAAAGATCAGAGCGAATACAACTGCCAGAGCGATCGGGGCCAGAAAAAGTAACGCAGTAAAAAAGTGGTGAAATTGCCTCGTCCGGTCCTGATGTAAGATGGCCCAAGTGGAAGCGATGTCGCTGAGCAAGCTGACGATCCAATAAATAAGTTCTTCCATCTTCAGAAACCGTATTGCCCCTTGACCTCATCCCACTTTTGGGGAGTGAAGGTCTTTAACCCCAGGGCGTGGACCGTTTCAAAAGCGTCCTTGAGGGCCTTCATGACCACTTGCTGCTGCTTAAAGAGCGGTTGCCCCTCAAAAGCCGGACTGATCACGAAGGCCTGCAAATGCTGCCCATCATTCATCGGGTCCAGGACGTGGACCGTCGATCCGGGCACCGCCTTTTCGATCATACCTTTGACCTCTTCGACCGTCATGACGCTTTCCAATTCCTTTTCAGCCACTCGATGATGTCCAGGGATTCATAAAGGGCCTTGCCGTCGATCACGAGGCAGGGGACCTGGGCCTTTCCGCCGATCCCGATCAGTTCTTCCCGATAGGCCGGGTTGGCGTGAATATCCTTAAGCGGGATCGCGATGCCGTTCTTCTTCATGTAATCCCGGACCCGTGTGCAGTAAGAACAGCCTTCGTAATGGTAGAGTTCCAGCCGCGGCATCGCCACACCTTTTAAGCGGATATTTTAACTTGACCCCGCCGGTGTTCAACCATTTTCTCGGCAAATTCAATGACCTTCGATTCCAGCTTCTGATCGTACAAGCGGTTCATCTCCTGAAGGCAGGTAGGGGAGGTGACGTTGACCTCCGTGAGGTAGTCGCCGATGATATCGATCCCGACGAAATAAAGCCCCAGCTCTTTCAGATGCGGCTTGAGCGTATCCACGATCTCCCGGTCGCGGCGGGTAACGTCGCAGGGCTGGGATTTTCCTCCGGCAAAGAAATTATTGCGGTGATCATCCGGCGCGTGGACCCGCAAGACGGCACCCAGGACTTCCCCATCGAGCAACAGGATCCGTTTGTCGCCGTTCTGGGCTTGTGGGATATACCGCTGAACGATGATCTCCTGTGTCCAATTCTGGCTCAAGGTCTCCAGGATGACATTGGTGTTCTTATCTCCATGTTCAATGAGAAAAATCGACGCGCCGCCATAGCCGTTCGTGGGCTTGGCCACGATCTTCTTCTCGGCTACCAGAAAGCTCAGCAGGTCCTGTTTTCTGCGGCTGATCAGAGTGCGCGGAACGATCTTGGTAAAACGGTTCAGCCAAAGTTTCTCGTTGACCGTCCGCAAACCATGGGGGCTGTTGATGAGCGCGACCTTCGCGGGCAGCTGGTCCAGAAGCCAGGTGTTCAAGAGATACGGCGCGTCAAAAGGAGGGTCGCTGCGGACAAAGACCGCGTCCACTTCTTCGCCGGAAAGCTCCAGGACCCGCTTTTTGAGAAAGGGGGTATCGGCGACCCGCTGCGCCATAATGGAATGCGCATGAAAATAAACCTTGCCGTCCTGAAGGCTGATGTCCCCATCGGTGACAAAAAAGACCGAATGATTCCGCTCCTGGGCCCCCAGCATGAGGGCGAAGGATGTGTCCTTTTCCATGACCACCGTGGACAGGGGGTCCATCAAGAAAACGAAATTCATGGAAGCTTTTTCTCCAGTTGCAGGATCTCGCGCTGCGCGGCCACCGCCGCGATCCGCGCCAGGAGCCGGTAAACATCAAAGACATTCATCTCCTGATTAAGGTCTCCGTAACCATATTTAGGCAGATGGGGGCACATGGTCTTGAATTCCATGCCGGGCGAGTTGAGGTTCTCCCGGCCGCTTTTCTGGGAATTGGTCCGGTAAAAACCGCCCACCATGTTGTTAGTGACCTGGTAGATGCAGATCTCGCTGACCTGATTATCGATGCTGGTGATCGTGGGAACGCCTTCCTGAAGAAGGTAGCGGTCGATGGGCTGGGCGCTCTTGCCTTTGGAGAGGCTGTTCCGCGCCCGGCGGTTGAGCTCCAGGATGTCCTGGGGATCTTCGATCGGCACGACGCTGATGCCATACGTTCCGGCGTCCCCCTTGATGAAAATGAACGGCTTCTCATCAAGGTGATGTTCCTTATACTTGGTCCGGATATCCGCAAAGAGATCGCTCGCCAGGTCCATGATCTTGTGGCGGTCGGCCTCTTCGTTGACATTGGCGTTATCGATGCTGCGCATCAGGCACGAAAAAAACCACGGATCGAGACCAATGAGGCGCGCGAATTCCACGATCAATTCGTTGGCGATCCGGAAATGCTGCGATTTGGAACGGGAA
>JAHFFX010000019.1 GCA_023247755.1 Candidatus Omnitrophota bacterium
AGAAAGTGGCGGGGATGTTCGCGCAGCTGGGGATCAGCTTCCTGCCACCGCAACCATGACCGCGCCGGCAGCGAATATCGAATCGGCCCGTCTTAAAGTCATCCTGGCGACGCTGGTCATTAATATCGTCGCGGTCGTCGCGTTCTCTTTCTGCCCCTGGTCCGACTGGCGTACGGGAATGGCGCTCAATCTCTTTGATAACTTCATCCTGATCGTTTTCGCGTTGCGCGCCCGCGACCGCCTGATGGAACACTTGCTGCTTTTCGGGATCGTCCTGGGCTTTATGGAACTTCCGGCGGACGCCTGGCTCGTGGACGCGACGAAGACGCTCGATTATTCCATCGGCGGGGGGCCCATGCTGTGGCGTTCGCCTTTGTGGATGCCCTTCGCCTGGGAGATCGTGGCCGTCCAGTTCGGCTACCTCGGGATCCGGTTGTGGGAACGATTCCAATTCCCCGGGGTGCTGCTGACCGGCCTGCTGGGCGCGGTCAACATCCCGTTCTATGAGGAAATGGCGCTCCGAACGCGCTGGTGGGAATATCACAACTGCCGGATGATTTTACACACGCCTTATTATATAATCTTTGGGGAATTGCTGATCGCGATGGCGATCGCGCGGTGCGCGCTGCGGGTGCGGCGCGAGCGCCTCGCAACGACGGTCGCGGCGGGCGTCATCGGCGGGGCGGCGATCTTCGTCTCGTATGTGGTGGCGTATATGCTGGTGAAATGATGGATCAAAGACCTTCGTCTCTGAGCTCGCAGGACCTTATCCAGTTCGCTGGCGAGCACCTGCGCTACGAGATCGAAATGCTTTACGGCGTTTCCCGCCTTATCAAGGAAGGCCGCGCCGATGGCGTCATTTACAATGCGCTGCTGGAATCGTTCGTGCTGCATACGAGCGTGATCCTCGATTTTTTTTATAAATTGCCGATGAACCCGCAGGAGGCGAAGGCGACCCATTACATCCGTGACCTCGAGGACTGGCGGCAGGCCCTTCCGCCGTATGACAAGTATTTCATCCGTTTCAACAAGAAACGCAACCGTGAGGTCATGCACTTGAGTTACGACCGCCTGAAGGTGGAATGGGTCGAGAAGGTCTGGGATTTCACGCGCCTCAACGTTCAGCTGCGCAAGATCATCGACCTTTTTCTCACGAAAGCGGACCCGGCGCTTTTGCACCCGAAGCTTTCGGAACTGAAGGGGAACATTTTTTAGGAGAACCCCGGCGCCCGGACTTCGGCCGACACGGAAGGACGATGCTTAAAAAATTCATTATCGAAATGCTGGAGGACTTCGGGAAGTTGTCGCGGTTCCGGATCTTCCTGTTGTGCTTGTTGCTCGTGCTCGCGCTGGGCAATATCGACTGGGCCACGGGTTATGAGCTGTCGTTCGCGATTTTTTATCTGGTGCCGATCGCCCTGACGGCCTGGTTCGTCGGCCAGGAATCGATGTGTTTCATTGCGCTGACCAGCACGATCGTGTGGCTTTGGGCGGACCTGATCTCCGGACATTCTTACAGCAATCCGCTCATTCCCTCCTGGAACGCCAGCATGCGCCTGCTGATCTTCCTGGTCATCGGTTTTTCTTTCGTCAAGATCAAAAGCCTATGGCAAAGTGAGAAGGACCTGGCGCGCACCGATTATCTTACGGGGGTCCACAACAGCCGCTATTTTTATGAGCTCATCGACATGGAGCTCGGCCGGGCCCGGAGGTTCAAGCGGCCGCTGGCGCTGGCGTATCTCGACATCGATGATTTCAAGAAGGTCAACGACACCTTGTCGCATCAGGAAGGGGACCGGATCCTCGCGCAGGTCGCCCGCACGCTGCACAAGCATGTCCGTTCCACGGACGTGGTCGCCCGGATCGGCGGGGATGAATTCGTCATCCTGTTCTCGGAGACCTCGGCGGAGCAGGTCAGGGTGCCCGTGGAAAGGATGCTGGAACAGCTCAAGGCCTTGGCGCAACAGGGGGGGAGCGGCATCTCATTTAGCATCGGCGTGGTCAACGTTCAGGATATCCCCAATTCGGCGGCGCCGATCATCCGCAAGGCCGATCAACTGATGTATGCCGCCAAGGAACAGGGGAAGAACTTAGTGAAATACGGGACATTGTCTTGATTCCTGGGAATTCCATGTGCCGGCGTCCGATGTTCCGGGACGCATTAAGAAACAGAAAGGGGCAGTTTTATGTTGATGCTTTATGAGATCTCGGAAGCCGGGACGGCCAAGATTCCGGCGGCCTGGAATAACCAGCAGATTGCGGACGCGCTGGCCGCGATTAAGGAACATTACCGGCAGGACGGTTACAAGCGTCCGTGGGTGAGCTACCTGGCCGCCGATAAAGGCGAGGTCGCGGGGACCTGCGGCTTTAAGGCCGAACCCCGGGACGGAAAGGTCGAGTTCTTCTATTCCCCATTCCCTCAAAAATCGGGATCCGCCATCGACATGGTGCGCAAGCTGGTCGAGATCACCGAATTCCATGACAAGTTCTCGCTGCGGGTGATCCGCACCGCGCCGCAGGAAACTCCCCAGAACGCCTTTCTTAAGGAAGTGGGATTCACTCCGGTTCCCATCGAAGACAAAGGCGTCAAGTTGTGGGAGTGGCGGATAGAATATCGGGGCGGACAGCGCTCCCGGGCGATCAACGCCAATGTCGGCCCCCGGATCTGACCGCGCGCGTTCGATCGGAAGGTGAACCGATGACCGAAAAAAGTATCGCAAGGAAGTTGTGCATCGTCACCGGGATCTTGGCGGGCGGGCTGTGTTTTGTTCCGCAGCTGGGGTGGGCGGCGGCCGCTGCGCTCGACGCGCCGCCGGCCGCCGCCCCATCGGAAAACCCTTTGACCGCCGGCTTCTGCCGCCGCATCAGTGATCCCGACACGAAAGCCCGCTGCTGGACCGATTTCGCCAAAGCCCAGAACGATCCGGCGGTCTGCTCCGAGATCAGGGATGTGCCGGCCCAGGACCGCTGCGTCAAAGGCTTGGCCCGGCAAAAGAACAACATCGTCGTCTGCGACCGGATCGATAGCCAGAAGGAGCGGGAGCGTTGTTACCTGGGAATGGCCGTGCTCAACGACGACGATTCGATCTGCGACCGGCGTATCCACGATCCCCGCCTGAAGGCCTCCTGCGAGCGAAAATTGCTTCAGAAAAGAGAACAGGAGCTGAAAAGAAATCGCCGGGATAAACCGGAAAGTTCGTCAGATACGTTCCATGGTTCCGGCAAACGCGGGAAATGAAAAAGGGGCGGCGCATCTTTATCGTCGCCGTGGTCCATTTTCTGGTCTTTCTGTTCGTGTTCTTTATGAGTTTGGATTTTACGTTCCCCGGGGAACCGGGATACGACGCGGGGCTGGCCGCGCAGAGTGATTTTTGCGGGCATTATATTCTGCCCGTCCTGGGGTTCCCGCTCCTGTGGGTGGTCGACCTTTTCCATCCGATCCCCTGGTTCCTGGATGGCGTTTGTGGCTGGCTGTGGTTCTTCGCCAACAGTCTGCTGTGGGCGTTGGGAATTTGTCAGGCGTGGGATTATTTTAAACGAGGAAAGGAGAAATTGAAGATGTCGCAAGGAATCAGAATCTCGGCCATTGGTATCCTGGCGTTATCCCTGGTCTTGGGCGGCCGTCCACTGTCCGCCGAGGAGGGGCCGCTGCTCCTCGACAGCTTCGAGGGCAAAATAGAGAAAGGCACCGTCGATTTCGGCGCGAAAGAGGGTTCCACCGCGGAGGTCCTGGCCGCCACCGATGAGAAGGCCTGCGGAAATCAAGCTTTGAAGCTTACCTATGATCTTGAGGAAGGCGCGTACATGTACTGCGCGCGCGGCCATGGCCTGGATGTGGCCGGCGCATTATGGGAAGGGCCGGCGCCGGACGCGATTGCGTGGAAAGATTACAAGGCGATCAGCTTTCAGGTCAAGGACACGCGCCTGGATGCGCTCGAGCCGGGACATCTGCCGGGACCGATCGCTTTTGATCTGAAAGATGCGGGCGGGGAGATCTGGCGCTTCGCGGTCACCGTCATGCGGCCGGGCTGGCAGCAGATCACGGTCCCCTTCGATCACTTCAAAGTGCGCGACGACTGGCAGCCGCAGACTGCCGACGGCAACCGCACGCTCGACTTCCCCGTAAAAAGTTTTCAGTGGGAGCCGCGGACCGCCGGCGCGGGCGTGATCTATTTCGATTGCGTGCAACTTGAGAAGTAGCCAGAAGGTCTTAGTTTTAGGTCTTAGGTCGCTAAAATTGAGACGATCTAAGACCTATGACCCAAGACCTTAAAGGATATCAGGAGATCGTCATGAAAGAGTTCTTTGTCGGGTTGCTGGTGCTCTTCATTTTGTCCTTGCTGAGCGTCGTCGGCGTCTTGCTTTTTCCAACGATCGTGGTCCTGGGATTTTTCCTGAGATGGCTGATCTCCATCGTGCTGGTGGTCCTGGCGATCTGGCTGGTGGGGAAGGTCACGCTCTGGGGGATCGAACGTCTGCGAGTGGGCCGGCACAGACGGTAAACGTCCTATCGGTCATTCTCGCCCGCAGGTGATCGGGATTTAATAACTGTTTTTCGTTCCACGGGAATGCCCGTGGGTATTTACAATGACCTTAAACCTCTCCCTGAAACATTGTTCTTTGTTGCTGATCGGAATTCATGCGGCCATTTTTTTGTGGGCCAACACCCGGCCGATTGAGTGGCAGCAACCGGAAATCCTCTGCCATGGATTTTTCTGGTCCATGGACGGGATTTCCGACTACCGCCTGCATTCAGGAATTGAAAAGATCGATTTTCTCAAGTTGCTGGATCCGTACCAGCTGGATGGCGCCTTCCGTCCACGTTTTATTTCCTACTTTTTTGAAATGCTTTCCTTCAAGTTCTGGCAGCTGCGGGAGATGCCTTTCTTTCGTAATTATTCTTTGATTGCCCTGCATCTCATCAATGCGGTTCTCCTGGGCCGGTTAATTTATCTTCTGACCAAAAATTTCCGGGCCGTTCTTTTCGGCGTCTTACTGTTCCTGAACTCCGGCATTGCCCTGGCCACGTTGCTGTTCCCGTTCCGCAACGCAAAGCTCTTGGTGATGACATCTTTTTTGTTGGCCTGGATCGCGGTTGCCGGCGGCAAACAACGGTTTGTCGAAGCGGGCTCCGGTCGATGGATAGCGACATTTTCTCTGTTTTTTTTGGCGGTATTCACGGATGAATATGCAGTATTCTTATTTCCACTGATTTTTATCTATGTCGCAATCCGCGATGGGGCGCGAGGCCTTATCAACCGCCGTTTTGCGCTTTGGCTGGGCGTTTTTGCGGTTGCTTGCGCCTTATGTCTGGCGCTCTATTGGAGGCTTTCCAGGCCATTTTATCCGCCGACGTTGGGCGCCTATAACCAGTTGCCGTTCGTGAGCACCAGTGGCGATTATCTTCTGAGAATCGGGACGTATCGGGATTTAATCGTTTCCTTTCTGCAATATTTCTTACCGCGGAATTTCGGGTATTGGGATTTCGATCCCTTGGGGGCCGCGGCGTTCGTTGCCTTTGGGGCCATGCTGATCATTGGATTGCGCAAGGTCCGTCTTTCGCCGACGGCCATCCGTTTGGCTTGGGCGGTCGGCCTGGTCATTTTCCTGAAAGTGCTTCTGTGGCCGCACAACCTGATTCATGAAATTCTGATGCCGTCGGGAACGGTTTTCCCGAGCATGTTGTTCTTCAGCTTCTATTATCCTTACAGTGAGGCCTTATTGGTGAGTTTGCTCGCGGGTATCATCGGGGAGGGGGCTTTAAGTCAGGGGCGAGGGCTCGTTGTTCTGGGATTACTGGCGGCCGTCATGAGTTTTTCCAGCGCCGTGCATTTGCAGAAAGGACCCCAGGATATCCTGTCCTTTAACCGGATGACGTCCGAGCATTTCTTTACCTGCCGGAGCGTCCAATTCATAAAGCGGGTCTTAAAAAGCAAAGCCTCCAATGGTCCCGTTTATCTTTCTTTTCCCAGCGGCGATGCCCCGGAGCTGAGAGCGACTTTGCAGGAGCACCGCACGGAGCTGGCGGCCCACTTGATTGTCCCGATCTATTTGTCGTCTTTGGAATCCGGCCGGGCCATGGTTTCTTATACCAACGTTCGACCTCAGTTGGACCTTCCGGCGCCGGAAGAAGTTTCCAGCGCCAATTACTTTTATGACGTCCTTCTCAGGAAAGGTCTTGATCTCAATAAGTTTAGGGATCAGCTCGGCCGCCCGGCCATGCAGTCTACGACTATTGTGAAACCTTGGGAGGTATCGTTGGTCAATCCCGGATCGGCCCCCGAAATCATCTTTTTTCTGAAAGGCCGGGCGGATTTTGAATTACAAACTCCGTTGCGGGGGGTGGCGGGTGTGCAGAATTACGGGTATGCTTATCAGGTCTTTGTTATTCCTTTTCAGGCAGAAGAATTGCGTAGCATTTCGCCTGGCATTTTGCGGATTGTCCCCCGGGATCCCGCTTTTCCCGTATCTGTGGTGGGGCCTTTTTTCTGGTCGGGAGCCTTGGAGGATCTTTCGTCGATTTGAGGTGGCGTTTTGCGGTCGCAGAGGGCTGTCCGGGGGGAATGCTGAAATCATCAGCTGCTCGCTTGACATTGTGGGCGATGATTCACTGCTGTTTTCGGCATTGAAAGCGGCAATGGTTTCTCAATGAACGGGGTACAAGGGGGGAACTGGCATGGACGAAATGCTGAAGGCGGAGATCAAGGATATCTACGGGAGGATCGCGGATCTGGAGCGACAGAAGAAATTCCCGGAAGTGAAGGAACTTTTGCGGCAGCTGCTGGCCATGGAGCTGACCCCCATGCTGCGGGCGATGGCGCTTAATAATCTCAGTCTCATCGAAGAGCAGATGGGCAACATTCCCGCCGCGCTGGAGGCCATCGAGGAGGCGAGAAGGATCGCACCCGAGGGCATGCAGATCTATCTGTGGATCGAGCAGGTGAATCTGCTGGACTGCCATGGCCGCTGGACCGAATCGCTCGAACTCTGCTGCCGCATCGCCAATTATTCCCTCGCCCCGGAATCCATCCGCAAGACCTATCAGAAGAAGATCGATGAGATCACCAAGTTCCAGAAGACGGGAAAGAAGCCCGGCGGTTTCCTGGGCGGGTTTTTGAAGAACAGTATCCGCCTGCGGCAGAACGTGTCGATCGATGAGAAGGGGAACGTGACGTGGCTTTGAACGGGGCTCGCTGAATGCGGGCCGCCCCCGCGGGGGCGGCCCGGGGCAACTCGGGCGCTCCGGTTCAGAGGAAAGCCGAGGCCGGAGAGGGATCGTTTCGCAACGAATTGAAACGAGAGGGGATCTTAAAGCTTCGGCAATTCCATAAGCGTCCGCAAAACCGGTCCGCAATTCGCAAGGAGTGGAATGGAAATCCTGGTCGACGTCTTCCTGAAGGCGGCGTATCTGGCCTGCTTGCCGGCCATCGCCAACGTCATCGCCTATATGATCCTTACGGCCGGCAAAAAGAACTACCATCCCCGGGCGGTCAACCTGATCATCCTCGGGTGGTATGCGCTCGCGGTGCTCTTCGCGGGGATCGATACCTGGCTCCAATTTCTGTTCCTGCAAACTCAGTGAAGGCCGGGCGAGGCGCTCGCGGCGTCGGCCCGGCGGTGCCCCTCGGCGCGACCGGGGCGCGCCCCGGTCGCGCCCAATGTTCTGAGCCGCCGAGGCGAGGGACGGCCGAAAAATATCTCCGGCGGCCGACCGGAGTTGAGATAGGGTCCTGGGTTTGGTGAAAGGTCCGCGCATCTTGAGGGAGGGGTCATGGGCAGATATCTGTTGGCGGGACTCGCGGCGGCGGTGGTGATGGGCTGGTTCGTCGCGGGCCCGGGGATCATCCGTTCCCGGGTGGCCGCGCTCGTCGATGAGAGCAACCATTGCGCGATCACCACGGACTGTGCGGCATATGATGCGGATTACGAATTCTTTCCCTGCCCGCTGTACATCTCCAGGAAAGAAGGGGCCAAGGTGCAGGCGGCCGTTGACCTTTTCAAGAAACTTTATCCCGCCGCCGGTAAAAGGACCGCGGACTGCCCGTCGGGCGTGGCGGTCTGCCGCGAGGGGCGGTGCGGGCCGTGGAAGTAGGGGATCAGGGGCCGGGACCGGATCTGGGAAGGACCCTTTTGAGCCAGTAGAAATTGAATTCGGGATAAAGCGGGGCCGTGTACCACTCTTCGACCGTTCGTCCGCCGATATATTCCAGCCGGTAGCGGTCGTTGATCATATCGGAAAACTTGTGTCCCTGGTTGTAGTTGAGCATTCCCGGCGCCGTTATATACACGGGGACCTTTTGGGCAAGCAACTGATCCAGTTCTTTGCTGAAACGCGACAGGGCCTCTGGATCCGCCTTGTGAAGGTCGGCCGGGCGCTCGAGGGGTTGTCGGCCGGCGTAGTATCGGATGAACGGATTGATGTCGATCCCGATGATCCGGGCGTTGTCCTCGGTCACGGTGGAGATCCAGCGGACGTAGTCGATCAGCAGTTCATGCTGATGCCGGAACCGCAGCAAAGGATGGATGTAGCGGAACGTCAAGACGGTATTGGTCCCCAGGAGGACCAGGCCCAGGAACGCCATCAGGCGTCCGGCCCGGGTCAACCGGGCCAACGCAATCGCTTGGGCGATGTAGACGGCCGGCAGAAGGATCACGAAAAACCGGGGAAGACTCGTCCGCATGTTCCCGTAGAATAGAAAAGGGAACAGGAACCAGGAAAGAAGGAAGGCGGCGGTTCGCAGTTTCCGGTCCTTAAGGAGCAGCGCCATCCCGCTGACCGCCGCCATGACGCCGAAAAAGGTGAAGGTGTCCTGCAGGTACATGACACTGCGCCGCAAGAGCGGCGAAAGCAGGCCCGGATAATTTTGCAACAGGCCGCTTTGCAGCACGCCGGAGAATTGGCCGAAGTAAGCGGGCCGGTCGCTCCCCAGAAAATAAGGCAGATGAAATATCCCGGCCGTCAGCGACGCCGCCAGAACGGCCGGCAGGAAAGCCCGGATCCTCTGGCGCGCATCGGGAAGGCCTCCTTTGTCCGTCCCCAGAAAATGCAGGAGGGCAACGGCGGGCGCCGTCAAGATCATCTCCTGTTCCCGGGAGCCGCCCAGCAGGCCCAGGAGGACGGCGGCCGTCAATAGGTCCTTGAGCGAGCCAGTTTCCAGATAACGCAGCAAGAAATAAAGCCCGCACAGGAAGAAGAACAGAGCGATGGGATGAGTGGTCCCGAACACGGTCACTCCGAGGAACAGCGGGGAGAGGGAAAGCAGAACGGAACTGAAGGCGGCGATCGTGCCGTCGCCGAGTTTTCGGACGGCAAGATAATTGGCCGGAATGCACAGCGCCCCGAACAGCGCTCCCAGGACATTGATCGCCAGGATCGGGTCGCGGATGGAGAAACAGCGGGCGAGACCTTGGGTGAGCGCGCCGAGGATGATGGGCACGGGGTAGCCGGCGCCGGTGAGAAATTGCAGCTGCAGGGTGTTCAGCGCCTTTTCGGATCGCAACCCGAGTTCCAGGCAATCCAGATGATACGCCCCCTTGCTTAAAAGCGAAAGTCTCAGCCAGAAGCTCAAAGCGAAGAGCAGGAACAGAAAGAAGATCTTTTTTGGGGTCATGCCCCATGATAACAAGATTGTTCCGAGAACCGCAATCGAATTCTTTTGCTCCTTTGCCGACAACCTTAGGTTTCCTGGGATTTCGGGGCGCCGGCCATGGGGGGCAAGTCAGGTTCCCCGGAATTCCCGGGTGCGGGCAACGGCCATTCAGAAAGAGGAAAAGCCATGCGATGCAGATCACAGTTAAGCGCGGTGGTTCTTGTCATGGTCCTGTCGGGGTTATGCGCCGGCGTTAGCGCGCCGGCGCCGGGGGCCGGATTGGAGATTCGGGTCACGGTCGATGTGCGGGACATGGCCTTGAACGATTTCGTGCAGTTCCTGTCGGTCAAGGGTGGATTTACCGTCGATGGCGATTCGATCGACGGCAAGGTCTGCATCATGGCCGATTCCGTGCGCATCGAGGATATCCTCGATGCGCTGGTGCTGACGCACCGGTTCTATTTTGAGGTCAAAGGCGAGAACCTGACCCTTTACCGCGCCGTCAAGAACCGCGCCCGTTACGAAGCTGCCCGCAAACGGGTCGAAGCGAAGGCCGAGCGGGGAAGCGTCAGCATCGCCGGGCTTGAGGAAAGGATCGCGGTGCAGGCGCAGGATATCAGCATCAAGGACATCCTTAAGTTCTATTGCAAGAAGGGACATCTGAACTTCGTTCTCAACTCCGATGACCTCGCCGGGACGACTTCCGTTTCCTATCAGGATACCCAGATCCGGGCGGCCCTCAACGATCTTGCGCAGGAGGTGGGGGCCGATCTTTGGGAGGTCGGCGATCTGCTCGCTGTCGCGAAGATCGTTGAGGAATGATCTTGGGGCACCCTCGGTCGCCGGAATCGGCGACTTGACATTTTTGACGGCCGTCCAATATCCGAGGGCGCTCATTTTGGCGCCCTTCGGGTATCCCATTTGAGAGTGCGCTACCGATGGAATCCGATCTGCGGTTTGGGCTTGGCGGGCGGCTGCGCGACCAGTTCTTTGATCGCTTGGAAAACGATCTGGAAGTTCCGCTCGTGGCGGCCAACGGTGCGGGCCAGCGTCTCGAGTTTCAGCGCGAGGTCCTTGTGGGAAAGAAGTATCTCCCGCAGGCGGGTGAAGGTCCGCATAAATGAGCACACAATTTACGGAGCGTAAGTGAACGTAAATTGTCGGTGCGAATTTACCCCAAAGCTGCGACGAATAGGAGCAGCGTGGGGTTACTACAAAATATTCACCGAAACGGCCGTGCGGCTCTTGAGGACGCTCGAGAGCATGGCGACCCCGTTCTCGGTAAAGGCGTAGGGCAGGTACCGACGGCCCCCGTAACTTGAGGTCGCAAATTGCGACCTCAAGTTTTGAATCTCCTGCGGTGTCAGTTGAAACATAAAGTCCGCTGGAAAACGTTCAGGATTTCTTCTTACTTGTTCATTGAGTCTTTTGGTGGGGACTTGGTAGAGCACGGCTAAGTCTGTGTCGAGCATCACTTTTTGCCCTCGGACAAAGTAGATTTTGGAGACGATTAGATCAGTTGACGGATTTCCTTTCCTGGAGTCCTCCCATTGGTTGAAATTTTCGGCAGGTTGCTGTGGACGAATGGGAGATCCGGGGCAGGTAAGACAAGGCGGGAACAGGAAAATGTTAACGTTGGGCGGCCGATTTGTCAACATCCAGCTTGCGGTCACTCGGATGTCCCCCGGAACTGTTTTCCGGCGGCGCGGCAAAATTCAAAAGGAGTAGAGTGGAGATCCTGGTCGACATCTTTCTGAAAGCGGCGTACCTGGCCTGCCTGCCGGCCATCGCCAACGTCATCGCCTATTTGGTCTTCACGGCCGGCAAGCAGAACTACCGTCCCCGGGCGGTCAATATGATCATCCTCGGGTGGTATGCGCTCGCGGTCCTGTTCGCGGGGCTCGATACCTGGCTCAAGTATCTCCTGGTGAACACTTAGTCAGAACGGGGGAGGTCCATGGGAAGATATCTATTGGCGGGTTTGGTCGCGGCGGCGCTGATGGGCTGGTTCGTGGCCGGTCCCGGGTTCATCCGTTCGCGGGTGGCCACGCTCGTTGCAGAGAACAACCATTGCGCGATCTCCATGGACTGCGAGGCGTACGCGGCGGATTACGAATTCTTCCCCTGTCCGTTATACATTTCGAAGAAGGACGGCGGCAAGGTCAAAGAGGCCGTTGAGCTTTTCAAGAAGATCTACCCCGTGGGCGCCAAAAAGGACGAGGCCTGCTCATCCAGCATCCCGGCCTGCCGCGAGGGGCGGTGCGAGGCGTGGAAATAGGTTTTAGTGTGAGGCCCTGGGTCGTAGGTCTTAGGTCGTCAAAAGATTTTGGGCGGCCGCCCAAAATTCAAATAGTGCGCGGCCGCCCCCGCGTTTGAGGTCACAATTGGCAACCTCAAACGACCTAACACCCAAGACCTAAAACCTCAATTTTCGGCTCGAGCCAAAAATTCAGCCGGAAGCCCTTGCGGTGAAGCGGTTGGGGGAATTGAGAAACGGTCCAGCGATTCTCTCATGGAAGACTGAAAAATGCGGGTTAACAATATCTTTGAACTGATAAAGAAATTCAATAATGCTGAAGATCAATTATCAGCAGCGTTTGGTTTTCTTTTGGCACATTATCCGAAACTCCGGTCTGCCTTTTTAAGAAAGATCGGAGTAAGTATAAATCGAGAGATACTTCGACAAGTTGATATCGAGACACAGGTGGAATATCCCCGGCAAAAAAGTCGAATTGATTTGCAGTTAATAGCACAAGACCGTTGGTTTATACTTTGTGAATCCAAGATAGCATCTGCCCAGGCAGAAATCTTAGCAGAGCAACTTAAGAAATATGTGCAAATTATAAAGGAGAATAAGGAGTATTACCAAGATGGCCAGCGACTCGTTGTTATTCTGCGTTATCCTATCCCTAATGTTGAGATTAAGAGGCTTGCCGGATTGCTGAATTGTACTGAGAAATTCTTAAAAGTTTTATCTTGGGAGGATCTTATCAATCTAGCGGGAATTGGCCCTCGGACGAAATTAACAAGATTGTTTCAGGAGTATTTGGGGGATTCTATGCATAACAAAAGGTCAATGAAAGAAAGAAAAGTTAAGGATGTTGAAGAGGTCTTAGTAATATTTACTAACCCAATATTTTGGGAGATGACGGAAATAAAGAATATAGCTGTGCAGAGCAGCGGAACAACAGATGCACAATACATCGCTTTTTTAAGAACACATTTAAAAAAGCCATTCGCGCACAAAAGTTTAATTACACATGTCGCAAGGGTGGAGACTACTGAATTTGTTGCAAGAAAGACAATGCTGGAGGGGCTCCCTAGAAAGCTTCAGAAGAGACTCAGAGAGCATAGTAGTGAAAGAAAGGGGCACGACTGGAAGAAAATGCATAAACAATATAACTTGAAGCCAAACTCGATGGTCAAATTAGCCAACCCTGTTATTCATAACGTTCCTGGTATACAAGTAAAATTCCGAACAACTTTTGCTGAATTGCTAAAGGCAAAAACAACGGCAGAAATGGATAAGGGGAGTGGGCATCGATAAAATTATTCCCCAATACTTAATTAATCCTACTTATGAAGAATAAAGAAGTCGTAGATTTGTTGAATCGTTTCGGCACTCTCCTTGAGATAAAAGGAGATATCTTCTTCAAAGTCCGCGCCTACTATAAAGCCGCCGAAGCGATCGAGGCGTTGGGCGAAGATATCGAGCATGTCGCCAAGGAAAATCGTCTGAGGGAAATTCCCGGGATCGGGGCGGAAATTGACGCCAAGATCAAGGAGTTCCTCGCCACCGGCAAGGTCAGGGCCTACCAGGAATTGACGAAGGAAGTTCCGGAGTCGCTTCTGGAGCTCGTTGAAATTCCGTCGGTTGGCCCCAAAAAAGCGAAGATGTTTTTTGATAAGCTGGGCGTCCGCTCGCGTGAGGATCTGGCGGACGCCCTCGCCAAGGGCAAGCTTGACGGGTTGCCGGGGCTTAAGGAAAAGGCCATCCAGAACATCATCAAGGGGCTAAAGCTCGTACAGGAAGGCCATGAACGGATGAACCTGGGAGTGGCCACCGCGACCGCCGAGCTCATCATCGAGGACCTTTCGAAGCTTCCGGAAGTCAAGGATATCTCCACCGCGGGGAGTCTTCGCCGCCAGCGCGAGACCATCCGCGACATCGACATCCTCATCGTTTCCCCCAAACCGCAGAAGGTGATGGAGCATTTCCTGAAACTCCCGGCGGTCAAATCGGTCAACGCCCACGGCGAGACCAAATCCTCCATCCTCACCCACGAAGGCGTTCAGGTGGACCTGCGGGTGGTCGAGCCGTCCCAGTGGGGCGCAGCACTCCTTTATTTCACGGGCTCCAAGAACTTCAACGTCAAGATCCGCCAGATCGCCATCCGTAAAAAAATGAAGGTGAGCGAATACGGCGTGTTCAAGGTGTCCGGCAGCCGCGAAACACTTTTGGCGAGCAAGACCGAAACAGCTTGCTTCAAAGCCCTCGGCCTTCCCTATATACCGCCGGAGCTGCGCGAGGACATCGGTGAGGCCGAACTCTTCCCGGCCAAGGGCGCCCCCAATATCCCCAAGCTCATTGAGCTTTCCGACATCAAAGGCGACCTGCACGTTCATTCCCAATACTCCGACGGCCACAACACCATTGCCGAGATGGCGGCCGCGGCCCAGAAGCGCGGTTACGAATATCTGGCGATCAGCGACCATTCGGCGAAGCTCAAGGTCGCGGGTGGTGTTTCGCCCCAGGACCTGATCAAAAAGAAGAAAGAGATCGAGACACTCAACGCAAAGCTCAAAGGGTTCCGGGTTCTCTTCGGCACAGAATTGGAAATAGACACCGAAGGCAATCTTGATTACAATGATAAAATCTTAAGCGAGTTCGATTTCGTGGTGGCGTCCGTCCACAGCGGGTTCGAGCAAAGCCGGGAGAAGATCACCCGGCGGATCATCAATGCCTGCCGCAACAAGCACGTGCACGCGATTGGGCACCCCACCGGCCGGCACATCGGCAAGCGGGAGGGTTACGATCTGGACCTCAAGGAGGTCTGTAAGGCCGCGGTCGACACCGGCACGCTCCTCGAGATCAATTCGTTCCCCATTCGCCTCGACCTCGATTCGGCGAACATCTATTTCGCGCGCTCGATGGGCGTGAAGTTCACCATCAACACCGATTCGCACCACGTCGACCATCTTGAGGTGATGCGCTTCGGGGTGAGCTTGGCGCGGCGGGGGTGGTTGACCGCGGGCGACGTGGTGAACACGCTTTCTTTAAGGGGATTACTGGGTTCGCTTAAAAAACACTGACCGGACTTGTGGCTCGTGACAAGTGATACGTGACTCGTCGACGAATCACGAACCACGTACTACGAATCACCAATTATGTACAAGATCCTCAACAAACAGCTAATAACCCCCGACATCAAGCGCCTCGACATCTACGCGCCCGAGATCGCGAACCGCGCGCAGGCCGGCCAGTTCGTGATGATCGCGCCCGATGAGCGCGTGGAGCGCCTGTCGCTCGCTATCGCCGACACCGACGCGAAAAGAGGTTCCATCGCCCTCATCTATCAGGAGAACTCCGACGCCGCCCGCCGCCTTGGCGAATTGCAGATCAACGATGAGGTCGAGACCTTGCTGGGGCCCATGGGGGTGGCGTTCCCCGTCAAGAAGTTCGGCACGGTGGTGTGCGTGACGACCGGATTGGGTTCGGCGGCGATGCTCCTGCTCGCCCGTTCGCTTAAAAAAGAAGGCAACAAGGTCCTCGGCGTCATGGGGTCCCGCACGAAGCGCACGCTCTTGCTCGAGCCGCAGATGCGGATGCTGTGCCATAAAATTTTTGTCGCCACCGAAGACGGTTCCTATATCAAACGCGGCCAGGCGACCGACCTGCTCAAAGAGGTCCTCAAGACCGAAAAGGTGCACGCGGCGTTCGTCGCCGGCGCGCCCGAGATGATGGAAGCGGCCGTGCGGCTCACCAAGGAAAAGAACATTCCCGCTTGGGCGTTCCTTTCGCCCGTGATGCTCGACGGGACGGGCCAGTGCGGCTCCTGCCGGGTCACCGTGGGCGGGCGGGTCCTGCTTTCCTGCCAGGAAGGCCCGGTCTTCGACGCGCACCAGGTGGATTTTTCGGATTACAAGCTCCGGCTGGCGACCTACCGGCCGGAGAATTACCCAACGGAAGACAAGGACGAATCATGGGACAGATCCCCATCCCGATCCAGCCCCCGGAAAAAAGAACCCGGAATTTTGACGAAGTGGTTCTCGGGGCCGGGAAAAAAGACGCCGTAGAGGAAGCCCGCCGGTGCCTGCAGTGCGCCAATCCCGTGTGCGTGCCGGCGTGTCCGCTGGGCATCGACATTCCCGGTTTCATCCGCGCCATCCGCGAGAACGAGACCGACAAAGCGCTTTCCCTCATCCGGCAGAAGAACGTGTTCGCTTCGATCTGCGGGCGGATCTGTCCGGCGCCGTGCGAGAAGGCCTGCGTCCTGGAAGAGGAAGGTGTCACGATCGGCATCCGCGCGCTCGAGCGTTTTGTCGCCGACACCGGGCGCGAGAAGGCGGCCGCTTCGGTCGCACCGACCGGCAAGAAGGTCGCCGTCGTGGGCAGCGGTCCCGCCGGGATGGCCGCCGCGGCGGAGCTCGCGGGCCAGGGGTTCTCGGTGACGGTGTTCGAGTCGGGACCGTTCGCGGGGGGCGCCCTTGCAGCGTATATCCCGGAATTCCGTCTTCCCCGCAAGACCCTAACCAAAGAATGGGACATTTTGAAAAAGCTTGGCGTGGAAGTAAAGACCTCCGTTGGGCTGGGAACGTCTATGACGTTCGAAAGCCTGCAGGCGGAAGGGTTCAATGCGGTGCTCCTCGCCGTGGGCGCGGGGAGCGTGAAGATCGCGTCCCTGCCGGGTGTGAACCTGGGCGGGGTTTTCTTTGCCGCCGAATTCCTGCAGCGGATCAATTTTTTGCAGACCACCCGGAGTCTCGGCAAGGAGCCTTTGCCTTTCGGAAAGAAGCTCGTCATCATCGGTTCCGGCGCGGACGCGCTCGATTGCGGCCGGGTGGCGGTGCGGCTGGGGGCGAGCGCGACCGTTATTTTCGAACACACCGAGGATGAGATCCCGGTCCGGGCCGCGGAAGTGCAGCAGGCCAGGGAAGAGGGCGTTGCCGTCGAGCCGCTGGCCCGCGTGACCGAACTGCTGGGGGACGCGCGCGGGTTCGTGCGGGCCGTGCGCTGCTTTCGGATGGATTTCGCGGACCCGGCATCGACCGGACAATGGAAATTGCTGCCGGTGGCGGGTTCGGAGTTCGAAGTCCCCGCCGACACCGCGCTCGTTTCCAGCGTGGGCGGATCGCACGCGTGGCTCGGGCGCATTCTGCCGAAGTTGCACGTTGCCTCCGATGGGACCATTCGCACCAACGAACTTACCGGCATGACATCGGTGGCCGGGGTCTTCGCCGTGGAACCCGCGAAAGCAGGCGAGCCGTCGGCCACGCGCGCCTTCGCGGCGGGGCGCCGGGCCGCGCAGAATGTGGTGCGGTTCTTTCAAACGTGACCAGCGACCAGGTCACAAGTCACCAGTTACGGGAAAATACCCTGGTCACATGTGACGGGTCACTTGTGACTTTTAAGGAGCTACGAAATGACCATCCAATCCCTCCGCCAAAAGCTCAACCGGCTGGAAATTTTTGAGCAGCGACGACAGGAAGACGATTACCAGGAGTTCGTCGTGTTCAATTGGCAGTCCTCGGACCTGGCTGAAGTGCTGTCGTCGGAACTGGGCCCGGCGGTAAAGCCTGCGGGGATGAAACCCTCCCGGGACTTCCAGAACCTCACGAAGAAGTTCGGGGGGATCTTCGACAACCAGACGCTTTTTAAGAAGGAATCGGGCAGCGCCGTCATCCTCGCGATGCTCTGGCCGTGGAGTGATAATGAGCATACGACTTTGAAGATAGCATCGGTTAGAAGTAATTGAAGATGAACTCAATGGCCAAATCCCAAACTCCCAATTCCAAACAAATCCCAATTTTCAATGACCAAGCACCAAACGTTTGGGATTTCTGATTTTGGTGTTTGGAAATTTTTGGAATTTGGGGCTTGGGATTTGGAATTTCACGGTGTATTCATGAAAGAATTCGCGACCGTACTCGTTCTTACTTTGATTCTTCCGAGCCAAATCTTCGCCGATGAGGGCCGATGGAAACAGCTCTACGACGAGGCCGGGCAGCTCATGCAGGATAAGAAGCTGACGCAGGCCGAGAAGAAGGCCCAGGAATCCCTGAAGGCCGCCGAGAAGGAGTTCGGCGCGGTCCATTCCCGGGTCGGCGAAGTGCTGTATCTTCTGGTCGCGATCGAACAGAAGGAAGGCAAGACGATGAACGACCCCCAGGTGCAGGACCTCCTGGGTCGCATGCGTTTCATCCAGTCCAAGGTGTTCGAAAAGAAGACGGCGACGTTCCCGATGCGCTGGAGCTACGGCGATGCCGCCCCGCAATGGCCGGGAACGAATCACGTCCTGTTGAAGTTCGCCGATTTTCCCAACCATCACATCGGGATCTATTCCAAGGACCTCGGCGAGTACTTGGAGAAGCTCGGCAAGGACACGGTGGACGTGACCTTCGAGGTCACCTACGACAAATCGTTGAAGAGCATTCCCAGTTACAACCAGGTCGACATCGGCGGGATGACCCACTGGCAGGATTCGTTTTCCTACGGCGGGGTGCAAGGGGACGAAAAGCCCTCGCCGTGGGATCATCTCCTGGAAGAATGGGAAAAAAATAACCAAACCCCAAGTTCCAATGATCCAAAGTAGAAATTCCAAACGTTTGGTGCTTGGTGATTGGATTTTGGAATTTGTTTGGGATTTGTGAATTGGCATTTGGAATTTTTCCTGCAACGACTGAATCATGCAAACCACTATCTCAACCATTTTAAAGCGCAAAAAGCACGGACAAAAGATAACGATGCTTACCGCCTACGATTACCCGACGGCGAAGCTCGCCGACGCGGCGGGCGTCGACATCATTCTCGTTGGGGATTCCCTGGCCAATGTCGTTCTGGGGCTCGAATCGACGCGTGATGTGGGCATGGACGAAATGCTGCATCACGCCAAGGCCGTCCGCCGCGCCGTGAAGAAGGCGCTGCTCGTCGGCGATATGCCGTATTCCTCCTATCAGAAACGTCCGGTAGCGGCGGCGCGAAACGCGAAGCGTTTCGCGCAGGCGGCCGGCTGTGGCGCCGTCAAGCTCGAATGGTTCCCGCGCTGCCTCGAGGTCGTCCGGCAGATCCGCAAGGCCGGCATTCCCGTCATGGGCCACGTGGGGCTCACGCCGCAGACCGCGGACAAACTTGGGGGGTTCAAAGTGCAGGGGCGGGACGCCGAATCCGCCGCCGCGATCATCCGTAACGCGGCGGCCTTGCAGGAGGCCGGCTGCTTCAGCATCGTGCTCGAATGCATTCCCGATGCGATCGCCCGGCTCATCACGCAGCGATTGAAGATCCCGACCATCGGCATCGGCGCGGGGCGTTCCTGCGACGGTCAGGTGCTGGTCCTTTACGACCTTTTGGGCCTCTCCGACCGGTTCCATCCGAAGTTCGTGAAGGCCTACGCCCATTTGGGTCCGCTCATCCTGCGGGCGATCGCCCGTTACCGCGCGGACGTTACCGCCGGCCGTTTCCCGTCGAGGAAATACAGCTATTCGATGCGGCGGGAGGAGTGGGAGAGGTTGAGAAAAATATTATTATGAAGGGTGACCCAGCTACCCAGTAACCCAGGAACCCAGGGAATGTTTTGACTGGGTCGCTGGGGGACCGGGATACTGGGGCACCAAAGGAGTTCTCCTTGAAAAAATGTCCCTACTGTGCCGAAGAGATCCAGGACGAAGCCGTCAAATGCAAGCACTGCGGCGAGTTCCTCGACCCCGCCCAGGACCCCCGGCAAAAGAACACCCCTTGGTTCTTCCGCAAGGGATCCTTGGTGGTAAGCCTGCTCATTCTGGGGCCGTTCATGCTTCCCCTGGTGTGGTGCAACCCGCGCCTCAGCCGCAACGCCAAGATCGGCTGGACCGTGGCGGTGGTCGTTCTTACCGCCATCCTCATCAAGGCCTCCGCCCAGGTCTTCCAGCAGCTGCAGCAGCAGCTCAACCAGATGGGGTTGTCGGGAATGTCCTTATAGGTCCGGTTCCCGATCGCCGGCCATCGCCCCGCGGACGAAACCCTTGCAAACCGAAGTCCTTTCCTATAAAATAAACGACTTATGAATAAGGCAAGCACCAGTGATCTGATGGAAAAGGTCGTTTCTCTGTGCAAACGCAGAGGGTTCATCTTCCAGTCCTCCGAGATCTACGGCGGGCTGGGGAGCGCTTGGGACTACGGCCCCCTGGGGGTGGAGCTCAAACGCAACGTCAAGAACGCCTGGTGGAAGAGCGTCATCCACGGGCGGGACGACGTGATGGGGCTGGACACCAGCATCCTCATGCATCCCGAGGTCTGGCGGGCCTCCGGACATACCGAGAACTTCACCGATATCCTCGTCGATTGCAAGAAATGCAAGAAGCGCTTCCGCGCCGACAAGATCGGCAACCAGTGCCCCAACTGCGGCGGCAAGGAATTCACCGAAGGAAGGGCCTTCAACCTGATGCTCAAGACCTTCCTGGGGGCGCTCGAGGACGAAAGCGCGGTCTGCTACCTCCGTCCGGAGACCGCCCAGGGGATCTTCGTCAACTTCATGAACGTCCTGGACACCTCCCGCAAGCGTCTGCCCTTCGGCATCGCCCAGATCGGGAAATCCTTCCGCAACGAGATCACGCCGGGGAACTTCACCTTCCGCACGCGCGAGTTCGAACAGATGGAGATCGAGTATTTCTGCCGGCCACAGGACGCCGACGCCGCCCACGAGAAATGGATCGCCGACCGTTTCCAATGGTACGTGGACCTGGGAATGACGAAGAGCAACCTTCGGCTGCGGGCGCACGACATCACCGAGCTCGCCCATTACGCCAAAGGCTGCACCGACATCGAATACAATTTCCCCTTCGGATGGTCGGAGCTGGAAGGCATCGCCAACCGCACCGACTTCGATCTCAAGCAGCATTCCCAGTTCTCCGGCAAGGACCTGCGTTACCAGGACAACCTGACCAACGAGAAATTCTTCCCCTATATCATCGAACCGTCCGGCGGGGTGGACCGGGCGACCCTGGCGTTCCTGGTGGACGCTTACCACGAGGAGCAGATCGAAGGGGAGACCCGGGTGGTCCTGCGCTTCAGCAAGGAGCTGGCCCCCACGAAGATCGCGGTGTTCCCGCTCCTCAAAAAGAACGCCGAACTGGTCACGCTCGCCAAGAAAATCAAGAATGAACTTTCCAAAGAATATGTCACGGTGTATGATGACACCGCTGCGATCGGAAAATTATACCGCCGCCAGGATGAGGTCGGGACCTTCTTCTGTATCACCGTCGACGTTCAATCCCTGGAAGACAAGCAAGTTACCGTCCGCGACCGGGACACGATGAAGCAGGAGCGTGTTCCGGTGGCGGGCTTGAAGAATTATCTCGCGGACCAATTTTTGAAGAACAATTCCTAAACAACAACTGTAAAAGTAAAAGAAGGGGAGCAGTAAAATGGCTAAGAAGTTCGTGTATTCCTACGGCGCCGGCAAGGCGGAAGCCAAAGGCGATCAACTCACTAAAAGCGTTCTGGGCGGCAAAGGCATCGGTCTCATGGAAATGACCAGCATCGGGATCCCGGTTCCGGCGGGCTTCACGATCACCATTCAGACCTGCGAAGAATACTACCGGCTGGGCCGCAAGCTTCCCAAGGGCCTCGAAAAAGAGGTCCGCGATGCGGTGGTGAAACTGGAAAAGGTCACCGGCAAGAAGCTGGGAGACCCCAACGATCCGCTGCTCGTTTCCGTGCGTTCGGGTGCGGCGCGCTCGATGCCCGGCATGCTCGAAACGATCCTCAATCTCGGGCTCAACGACAAGAGCGTCGAAGGCCTCGCCAAGAAGACCGGCAATCCGCGATTTGCTTATGACGCTTACCGGCGTTTCATCCAGATGTTCTCGAGCACCGCGATGGGGCTCTCCAAGCAGCCGATGGAAGATCTTTTGCATGAAATGAAGCATCAGGTCGGGGTCAAGACCGATCCCGAAATTCCCGCCGAGAAACTGAAGGAGCTCTGCCGTCAGTTCAAGGCCTTCTACAAGATGAACAAGGGCGACGATTTCCCCCAGGACCCGTGGGAGCAGTTGTGGGGCGCGATCATGGCGGTCTTCAACAGCTGGGAGGCGGAAAAGGCCCAGACCTACCGTCGGGTCGAGAAAATTACCGATCTTAAAGGCACCGCGGTCAACGTGGTGCAGATGGTCTTCGGCAATAAGGGAGATAACAGCGGTACCGGGGTTTGTTTCACCCGCGACCCCAATACCGGGGAGAACACCTTTTATGGCGATTATCTCATCAACGCCCAGGGAGAGGACGTGGTGGCCGGTATCCGTACACCGCTCAAACTTTCCACGCTCGAGCGTCAGATGCCCAAGGCCTACGACCAGTTGTGCGCGGTGCGGGCCATCCTCGAATCCTATTATAAGGAGATGCAGGACCTGGAATTCACCATTGAAGACGAAAAGCTCTACATGTTGC
>JAHFFX010000221.1 GCA_023247755.1 Candidatus Omnitrophota bacterium
TGGAGGGAATGACCAAGGAGCAGGTCAAAGAGAAGCTGTCCGAGCATCTTTCCAAATACATCATTAATCCTGATATATCGGTAAAAATTGTTGGTTACAACAGCAAGGTTGTTTTTGTGGTCGGGGAGGTCGGGCGTCCCGGAAAGATCTTCATGCGGGGCGACACGATCACGGTCCGAGAAGCCCTGCTTGAGGCGCAATTGCCGCTCTTAAGCGCTTCCTTAAAGAAATGCCGATTGGTCACACCGGCCAACAATGGGAAGGCCGGCACCCAATATGTGAACATAGAGAGTTTGCTTTATGAGGGTGATCTTCGCGAGAATTTGGTGATGAAACCGGGGGACACGCTCTACATCCCGGCAACCGTCATGGCCAAAGTGATGCGGACCATCCAACCCGTGACCCAACCGGTCACCGAATCCGTGAGCACCGGTCGTACCGTTTATCCGGCATTCTAATATCGTGTATCGTGGCGAAAAATATCAATCAAAATCAGGAAGGAATTAGAACATGGATGATCTGAAAACAGAGAGCGCATCGCCCCTAAATTATTTGAAGATATTATTCCGGCGCAAGGAATTGTTCATCGTTCCCTTGTATGTGGGGCTTATCCTGGGGATTTGTACGGGCCTGATTCTGCCTAAGAAATACCGTTCCTCGACCATCATACTGGTGGAGGAAGGCAAGACCGACAACCCGCTGTTCGAGCACCTGACCGTTTCCACGAACATCAACCAGCGCATGAACGCCATCAAGGAATCCATGCTGGGTTGGAGCAGCTTGACCAAAATGCTCAAGCGCCTGAACTTGGATAAGGACGTGAAGTCCCAGGCAGAAATGGAAAACCTCATCGCGCTCATCCAGAGAAAGATCGAGATCCGTTTGCGCGGGCAGAACATCATCGACCTGGCCTACGAAGGCGATGACCCGCAGATGACCCAGGCCGTGGTCAAGACGATCACGGAAATCTTCATCGAGCGGAACCTTGATCTGCAGAACGCCGAAACCGCCGATGCCATAAATTTCATCGAGGCCCAGCTGAAGGTATATAAAGGGAAGATCAAATCGGCGGAGATCGCCAGCCTCAAGGATCAATTGGACGCGCTGCTGGTTGATTCAACGGAATTCCATCCTCGCGTCAAAGAGCTCAGGGATCAGATCGAACAGAAGCGCAAGGAATTCGCAAAGGAGAACCTCGAATACTCAGAAGATAGTCTCCTGGAAAAGACCAGCACCAATCCCTTAATCAGCGAGATCAAGAAGGCGCTCGATAATATAGAATCCACGTCGGTATCGATGCATCAAGTTGCGACCGCCAACAAAAAGGACAGCGGGGACGATGTCGTTAAGGTCATGTTGCTCGATAAGATGGACAACGTCATGGCCCGGGACGTGGACGTCAACACGGCCATTTACAATATGCTGTTGCAGCGCTTGGAGACCGCCAAGATCACCCAGCGCCTTCAGACCTCCAAAGAAGGGACCAAATACACCATCCTCGATCCGCCGCGCGTGCCGCTCAAACCCGTCAAGCCCAACCGTATGGTCGTGGCTTTTATGGGGCTGTTCCTCGGCGCTATGGCGGGGGCCGGGCTGGTCTTCTCGGCGGAATTGCTCGACAAATCCTTTCTGGACGTGGAAGAGGCCAAAGAATATCTTGGCGTGCCCCTGCTCGGCGCCATTTCCAAGATCAATACCGTGGAGAGCCTGCAGCAGGAACGGGAACGGCAGGGTTGGTTCGCGAGCCTGACCGTTATTGCCGGGGTCATCACGGTCCTGCTGACGGTGGTCGTATCGGGGATAATTCATTGATGATCAGATTGACGTCTCGAAAAATTTAAACCCGGATTCACCCGGAAAGGAAACCACCTATGTACCAGAGATATTATGGATTCCATGAGCCGCCGTTCAACATCACCCCGAATTCCCGGTTCTTTTTCGCCAGCACAAAACATACCGAAGCGCTCAACACGATGGTCTATGCCATCTCCGAACGCAAAGGGTTCGTGGTCATCACCGGGGAGATCGGCTCCGGCAAAACGACCGTCTGCCGCACGTTGGTCAATCAACTGGATTCCCGCACGCAGATCGCGCTCATCACCAACACCCTCATGAGCGGCCGGGACCTCATCACCTGCATCCTCGAGGACCTGGAAGTGGAATTCACCACCGGATCGAAGGCCAAACTTTTGGGACAATTGAACGATTACCTTATCCAGCAGCTGAAGGACAACAACAATGTGGTCCTGATCATTGATGAAGCGCAGAACCTGACACCTTCCTGTCTGGAAGAGGTGCGATTGCTCTCGAACCTGGAAACGGAGAATGAGAAGCTCATTCAGATCATTTTTCTGGGACAGCCGGAGCTCAAGAAGAAACTGGCCCTGACGCGTCTGGAACAACTGCGGCAGCGCATCGCCGTTTATTATCATCTTTCGCCTCTGACCATCGAGGAGACGAAGGAATACATCCTGTACCGACTGAAGGTCGCCAGCGGCAGCGACCGTCAATTCTTCACGGAGGAAGCGCTCAACATGATCTTTCAGTTCTCCAAGGGAGTGCCCCGTCTGGTCAATCAGATCTGCGACAGCGCCCTGTTGAGCGGTTACGTTTCCGAGGCCAATGTGATCGAAGAAAAAATCATGCGGGAAGTCATTGAAGAGTCCCCCATGATGCAGATCAGCCGGGAACTCAAGGTCCCCAAGAACAAAGATTCCGCGCCGTTATCAGAGGATCTCACGACGAAGATCTATTTTAAGGAATAATTCTCAGCAGAATACTCTGTACAGAAATTCAAGAATTGAGGGAGACAATGAGC
>JAHFFX010000112.1 GCA_023247755.1 Candidatus Omnitrophota bacterium
CATGGGGTGAATTCGATAAGCTCTCCTGCCGTCAATACGGTTACCGCGCTGCTTTATTCCCAATCTATCGCATGCCTGTATCGCACTGCACCCCGACCTTTTTAAATTTTCCCGGTTCGACATCGACTTCCGTATCGCAGCGGGGGTAGCTGGTGTCGCCTCCGGTGACGATGGTGTAATGGCCCGGCCGCAAGCGGACCTTAAAGCCGCCATCGGGATCGGTCTGCACCCGGGTGGCCTCGCGCAGCGTCGAGCCTTCCCGGATGATCAGTGTTCCCTGAAAAGGCCTGTCCTTGCAGTGTTCCTGCCACTCGGCATCATCGCGCATGACCGGACAGTTGGGCCCGAGGGTCGCGGTGCCCCTGATGCCGCTTTCGTTGTCCTCCGATCCGCCGTCATTGTCCGGCGCGCCGGGACAAGGCGTGAATTCGCAGTTGGGGCCCGAGCGTCCCACCGCCGTCCCGTCCGGGCAAAGCCGCGCTTCGGCCGTGCATTCCTTCGGTTCGGCGGCGGGAAGAGGGGAACCGCCCCTTTCCGGACAGGCGAATTCGCAGTCAGGCCCGGTCCGCCCCACCACTGTCCCGTCCGGACAGATCCGCGTGTCCTCCCGGCAGGCCTGAGCCGCGGGGGGGCAGAGGAAACCGGCGCAAAAGAGCAGGAAGGAAAGCAGCAGGGTCTTCATCGGTGTCAGGAGTTACTGTTCTTGCGGCTGGCCAGCCGGAAGGCCCAGACGCTTAATGTTCCCGCAATGGTCATCCCCACCACCGAAAGCCACAACGGCGCCGTCCAGGTGCCCACGGTGACCGTCCAGTGATTGGTGAGGCGCCCAAGATGTATCAGGGCGGCGCCTGCGAAGATCGTGCCCGAAATTATGTAATAGAGTTGATCGCGCATATTTAACCTGTCCCTATTTTATGGGCTGTCCCCTTTTGCCCTCTTCTCTATCTTTTTGGAATTCAAAAACACCTTCCGGCGTTGCCGTGAAACTGCGGGTTCCGCTGGTCCCGGGGGTCAGCGGTTGCGCGGTCAAGGTAAAACCGCTTCCCTGGAATTTGCATTCATAAACATATCCCGAGATGGTTTGATCACAATAGTTCTTTTTGAGGTAGGGAGGCCGGGCGTTGGTCAGATCATTGGCGGTAAACGGATACAGGCCGCCGTTTGCCTGGGCATACGTTGCGGCTGCGGTGGCGACCGACCGCAGGGTTGCCTGGGCCAATGCTTCATTGGCGGACAGTTTGGCCCGCAACAGGTTCGGGATGGCGATGGCGGCCAAAAGCCAGATCACGGCCACAAAAACAAAAATTCCGGCCCCTCCTGAGAAATTGCCGCCGATGGAGAAAAGGGCGAACAGATAAGAGAGCGGATTGCGTCCCGCGGCCTCGAAGGGTTGGCCGGATTTGATGGATTGCAGATAAGCGACCCTCCGCGACAGGGTGGGATATCCCGAGATGAGTTCCAGCCAGGAGATGAAAAAGCCCCGGTGTTTCCGGTACTGGGAAGCGAAGCTGGAAGAGTTCAGTTCCTTGCCCACATCGCGGCCGCCGGAGAGGATCATCATGGCGCGAATGGCGCCGTCGACGTCATTGGTGACAGACGCGCCGTAAGTGTCGCAGGAAGTTTCGCAGGCGCGATGATAGGCGGGACCCAAGAGCGGCAGGAACAGCGCCGGGCCGATGAACAAGCGCTTGGCCAGGTGCCGCGATTTGATATGGCCCAGCTCGTGGCCGAGGATGAAGTGGATCTCATCGCTCTCCTGGCCATAGGCGTCGACTATTTCGGAGTAAAGCACGACAAAGTCCCGGCCGGCGTGCCGGGTGGCGAAGGCGTTGAGCGCGCCGGCGGATTCGAGCAGATACAATTCCGGAGGTTGGGTCACGCCAAGTTTCTGGCAGACGTTTTGATAGGTCTTGTGCAGCAGCGGCAGTTGATCCTGGTCGATCCGCACAGCGTTCGATTTTAGGTTCGCGATCAGGAGGCCATTGCCCAGCCAGATGAAGAACGCGAAGACCAAAACGTAGAACATGCCGACGATCGTGATCGCCACAATGATCCAGGCGATGAGCGAGATCACGACCGCAATCGCGTAATAGGTTTTTTCTTTTTGCACGTTCAGGTTCGCCAGGGTCAGTTCCATGCGGGCATCCTCCAGGCTGGTCAATGTTGGTTTTTATTGAGCGCGGGAAGGGGCGGTCCCCTTTTCCTTCTCTTCCCCAATTGTCGCCACGCGGCGACAATTGGGTCCGCGCGGACACCATTCAGCTGTTAGGTCGTGAAATTCGGACGACCTAACAGCTAAGACCTAAGACCGATCAGTATTGTGTCCCCGGAACTCCTGCCGGTCGCCCCGCATCTTCCTCAATTTCCCCCAAACCCCTTCGCGCTCAGAAGTTCGCCGAGCGAACTCAAGAGGGCGAACAGGAGGGGGACCGAGACCAGATAATAAATGATCTGCCCGCTCATCTGCCAGCCGTAGTGCCGGCATATCAGGCGGTACGCGGCGATCGCGAGGCCGATGGGGATCGCGGCTTTCAGGGCCGTCTTAAAAAGTATGGAGAACCAGAGGGCCATTTTTGTAGTTCTTGTAAGGTCACCAGTCACCGGTGACTATTCATCTTCCAATATCTTTTTCAACTTGTTCAGCTCGTTCAGCGCCGCCAACGGCGTCAGTTCATTCAAATTCATCGCCTCGATCGTTTCCTTGATCTGCTCAAGGCGGGGATCGGGGGCGGCGACGGGGCTGAAGAGGGAGAGCTGTTTCCCGTCGCCGCCCGAGGTCAGCTTCTCCTTCAGATTGGTCTGCAATTCCAGCTGCGTCAGGATCTGCTTCGAGCGGTTGATCACCTCTCTTGGAATTCCCGCCAGCTTCGCCACATAAATTCCATACGAATCATCCGTGCTGCCCGGCACGATCTTGTGCAGGAAGACGATCTCGTCCTTCCATTCCTTGACCGCCACGTTGTAGTTCTTGATGCCGGAGTGTTCGTCGGCGAGCGCGGTGAGCTCGTGAAAGTGCGTCGCGAATAAAGTCCGCGGCTTGCTCGCATGGAGATGCTCAGCGAGCGCCCACGCCAGGCTCAGCCCATCAAAGGTGCTCGTACCGCGCCCGATCTCATCGAGGATCAACAGCGAGCGGGGCGTCATATTGTTGAGGATGTCGGCGGTCTCGTTCATCTCCACCATGAACGTGCTTTGGCCTTTGGAAATGTCGTCATGCGCTCCGATGCGGGTGAAGATCTTGTCCACCACGCCCACGTGGGCGCGCTCGGCCGGGAGGTAGCTGCCCATCTGGGCCAGGATCACCAGGATCGCGGTCTGCCTAATGTAAGTGGACTTTCCGGCCATGTTAGGGCCGGTCAGGATGATCAGGTGATTCTCTTCGCGATCGAGCAGCGTGTCGTTCGGCACGAAGGATCCAAGGGTAGCCTTCTCCACCACCGGATGGCGGCCTTCCCGGATATCGATCCGGGTGCCGTCGTCAAGGGTCGGGGCGACGTAGCCGGGCGAGCGCGCCAATTGGGCGAGCGCCGCGAGCCCGTCGAGGTTCGCCAGCGCCTCGGCGAACTCGTGCAGCTCCATCGAGTGCTTGAGCACTTCCGCCTGAATTTCCTTAAGGAGCGCGTTCTCGATCTTGAGTATCCGCTCCTCCGCGGTGAGGATCTTCTCCTCGTATTCTTTCAGCTCCGGCGTGATGTAGCGCTCGCCGTTGACCAGCGTCTGCTTGCGGATGTAATCGTTGGGCGCGGACGCGATATTGGCCTTGGTGATCTCGATATAATACCCGAACACGTTGTTGAAACCCACCTTGAGCGAATGGATGCCGGTGCGCTTGATCTCCCTGGCCTGGAACGCCGCGAGCCACTGCCGCCCGTTCTCCTGAATGCCGCGCAGCTCATCCAGTTCCTTATGGTACCCGGCGCGAATGGTCTTGCCCTCGGCGTGGGAGAGGGGAACGTCGGGGTTGATGGCGCGCTCGAGGAGTTCCCGCAGTTGGGGAAGGTCGTTGACCGCGAACAATCGGTTCTGCTCCCGCAGGGGTTTGAGGATCAGCGCGAGCTGGGGTATTTTGAGCAGGGTATTGCGAATGGCGAGCAGGTCCTTGGCCGACGTGTAACCGCAGCTCAAGCGGGAAATGTTCTTCTCGATGTCCGGCGTGTGCGACAGCAGTCTCCGAAGGTCCTCAAAAACGAGCTGGGAATTCCTTAATAAGGTGACGGCCTGCTGGCGCCGGAGGACCGGCTCCGGCTCTTTCAGCGGATGATAAAGCCAGAAGCGCAGTTTCCGCTTGCCCATCGGGGTCTCGGTCGCGTCGATGGCGCGGAACAGTTCTTCCAATTCCAGCCCGTAGCACGCCGCCGGGGAAATGTAGGCGAACTCCTCATCGGCGAAGCGGCTCAAGCGGTCGATGTGCTTCAGCGGCTGATTGTTCATCGCCTTTAAGTATTCGAGCAGCGCCCCGCACGCGGACTGGGCGGCGGGGAGGTCCTGGAGCCCGAACGCGCTCAGATTGTGGACCTGGAAATGCTCGAGCAGCGCCTTCACTCCGATGTCGTGGTTGAACGCCCAATCGGGACGGGCCGAGGCGATGACGTTCTTGCCCCGGACCACGGGGTGGCGCAAGAGCGCGGTCACGCGCTCGTTCTGACTTTCCGGAAAGACACATTCGCAGATGGGGAACTTGGCGATCACTTCGATGATCTTCGCGGGGTCGGCGTATTCGTTGGCCTGGATCGTGCCGCTCGCGGTGTCGGCAATGGCCATGCCGATCGCTTTATCTTTAGGGTAAAGCGCCAGCGTCGCGCGCGCCTCGTTGGTCGTTTCATCGAGGAACGTTCCCGAAGTGATGGTGCGGATGACGTCGCGGCGGACCAGCCCTTTGGCGAGTTTGGGGTCCTCGACCTGCTCGCAGATGGCGACCTTCTGCCCGGCCTTGATCAGCCGGGAAATATAACCGTCGGCGGAGTGGTACGGGATCCCGCACATCGGAACGCGTTCGGTCTTGCCGTTGGAACGCCCCGTGAGGACCAGGTCCAGGATCTTGGAGGCGGTCTTCGCGTCGTCGAAGAACATTTCATAGAAATCCCCCAGCCGGAAGAAAAGGATGCAGCCGGGGTGTTTGGTCTTGATCTCCGAGTATTGGCGGAGCATGGGGGTAGTGGCGTCGGTCGGAGATTCGGTCGCGGACGGACCGCGGGGTGTTTGGGTAGGGAAGGTAGGTTTCATTGGTCGCGATAGGTCACCAGTCACACGTCACCATAAAATAGAAGGATGTGTGGTGACTGGTGACCTGTGACTTGTGACCCTTTTTAATTTGGAATTTCTTGAAAATGGGCTTTTAAAGGCGATCAATTATTGAAACATAATACCATACTTCGCCAAATCCGGGAATAGAAGCTTTCCAGGCGGGATTTAACCCGCTTGTTAACAGTATTTTGCGCGCTCGGCGGCCCCTTTCCCAAACTTGCCTCTTGGGAAAGTGGATGGTATACTTTCGGCCTGTTGGTGGGTAAGTCTTGCAGAGTCACCAGTCACCCGTCACCATAGCTCTCAAATTCCACTGTATGGTGACTGGTGTCCGGTGACCCCGACTCTTCATCCTACTTCATCTCGCGATAATCGGGCCGGCATTTTCTCCTTGGTCTCATACATCAGCGCCCGTTTGTTTTTTAGTCTTGTAGAGTCACCAGTCACCAGACACAAGTCACAGCAAGAGGTATGGTGACGTGTGACCGGTGTCTTGTGACCCCTGAATCCCGCGCACTTATGCCAAACCGCAAGCTTAATCCGCTGACGATCGCCCTGGCCGCAACCCTGGCCACCGCCGCTCCCGTATTCTCCGCTTCCGAAGAAAGCCCGATCGCTTCGGCCCTTAACGACTTTGGGCAGCAGTTCTATGAACGGGGCGACTTCGCGCAGGCCGCCCAAGAATTCAGCAAGGCGCTGCTGGTCGATCCGGAGAATGCGGTCGCCCGGGAGTATTTAGGGAAGATGGGTTTTCCGGGCGGGCTTTATCCCGTCCGCGGCACGCCGGCCGACCGGGCCTTGCGGCAGACCAGGCAGGCCGAGGAGCTCCGCAACGCCGTGGCGCAGGCCGAGGAGCGCCGCTCGAACGCGGAGAACGTGGCCGAAGATCTGGCCCGCGAACGGAACGTTCTCGAGGACCGGCTCGGACGGAAGACCAGCGAAGCCGATTCGCTGTGGGAGCTCCTCAAGGGCCGTGAATTCGAAGCGAAGAATTACCAGATCCGGCTGACGCAGACCCAAAAGGAGTTCGCGGATTCCCGTGCGAAGCAGGAAAGTGATCTGGCGCTGCTGCGCGACGAAGTGGGCGCGATCAAGGACACGTCCACCCGGCAGGAATTGAGCTACCGCGAAGGAACCCAAGTCCTTCAGGGACAAGTGGAGGGGCTGCAAAAAGATCTCCGGGAGAGCCAGGAGAGGATCGTCCTCAAGGACCTGGATCTTGCCAGGCAGGGACAGGAATTGGCTTGCGCCAAAGAGGAATTGGCGTCACTCAATCGCGAAATGCAGCAGCGGGACCGGACGGTCGCGCAGGACGCGGAGCGCCTCGCGGCGATGAACGTCGAGGTCAAGCGCCTTCAGGATGAGCTCGGCCTTCCCAAGAAAGCCCGTTCCAGTAAGAAAGTTTCCCGCGCGAAGGCGAAAGCTCTCGCGCCGGAGGTCGCCGCGCTTCAGGAAAGGTTCGCGCAGGAGAAACAATCTCTCGAGGAGCGGACCGGCGAGTTGACCACGGCCAACGACAAGATAGGGGAGTTGCAGAAGCAATTGGAATCCATGACCGCGGACCTCGCGGCCGCGCAACAGGAAGTTTCCCGCCTCAAAGCGGCGCCGTCCGCCGGCGCCGCCCCGGACGCTTCCGCCTTCGAACTCGAATCGGCCCGCAAGAAGCTCCTCGAGCAGGAAGTGATCATCGAGAACCAGAACGATCAGGTCGCTCTCCTTTCGGATCGGATCATCGACCTCGAAGAACGCCTCAGCCTCACCCAGCGCATCGTCCAGGAAAAGGAAGCGAACCTGCAGGAGCTTTCCGGGAAGGTTGAGGAACTGCAGAAGAAGTGCGCCAAGTAAATCTTTAGATAGTCACCAGTCACACGTCACCGGTCACCATAAAATGTATGGTGACCGGTGTCTGGTGACCGGTGACCTTTCTATCTTTCCCAAGATTTCCTCTTGTCCGCTACACCTCCCGTCGCTACAATGAACAGCGATGAAACGCACATCCCCCATTTGCGCGGTCCTCGCGATAATTTCTCTCTGCGGCTGTTTCTCCTCCGGCGCACCGCTTCACCCCACGAATAACCCCAACATTTTCGTGAAGGGCGCGTTGCCCAAGGGGCCCCAAACGGGAATGAAGAAGAGCCAGGTGCTCGCCATCTGGGGAGAGCCGCTTTCCAGAAGCAACGGTCCTTCCGGTGAAGAGGTCTGGCAATACGAATTGGACACCGATCCTAAAATGCACGCGTCTTATGAACTGCATTTCGCGGGCGACCGCGTGGCCCAGGTCTACCAGCGGGTGGTGGACCGGCGGGTGCAGTATCAGGGGAATTTTTGAATTCTTGTTAAGTCACCAGTCACCAGACACCAGTCACAGCAAATGTATGGTGACTTGTGACTGGTGTCTGGTGACCCATGATTTGATGCTTAAGTCTTAATTTTATGCTCAATATTCCGATCCTCCACGCCACTTCTTTCCTCGCTTCGTTCCTGCTTTTTTCGATAGAACTGATCCTCGCCAAGAAACTGCTGCCGATCTACGGCGGCAGTTTTTTCGTCTGGGGGGCGTGTGTCGTGTTCTATCAAGCGGTCTTGCTCGCGGGGTACGCGTTCGCCCATGTCGCCGTTTCTAGGCTCGGGATGGAGCGCTACCGTTTTGGGTACCTCTTGATCCTGTGCTGGCCGCTCATGGGATTCCCCGGAAAGGACCTGCCGCCGATGCAGTCCGGGGGGTGCTGGCCGGTGACGATCTCGATCTTCGGGCAGTTGTTCTCGAAGATCGGGCCGGCGTTCTTCTTGCTCTCGACGGTCAGCATGGTCCTGCAGGCGTGGATGGTGGCATCCTTCGGCGGGAAGAAGGAGAACCCTTACGGGCTTTACGCGAGCTCCAACGCCGGGTCTTTCTTGGCGCTGTGGTCGTACCCATTTTTCTTCGAACGCTATTGGGCCCTGCCGGAGCAGTTACTGGCGTGGCGCGTGGGTTATGGGATCCTCATTTTGCTGAGCGTGTGGATCTTTGCGACGTTCAAGGTCGTGGCGCGTGGGGCGGGCGCCGCCGCGGCGGCGCCCGCCCCGGTGCCCGGCCGGCAGGCGTGGCGTTGGCTGGTGCTCGGGATGGCGGGCAGCGTTCTGTTCTTATCCG
>JAHFFX010000113.1 GCA_023247755.1 Candidatus Omnitrophota bacterium
AATCGATAAACAATATCGGTTCCGCGAATGACTTGCAGTTGATTTATCACTAACTCCAAAACTTCGTAATTATTTCCAGACACATCCTGAGAAATAATAAGATGATATGGATTATTACCATCCATTTCCACTAAATCGCCGGTGGTCAAAGTATCAGTCTCCTTCACTCGAACCCGCTGCAACTCGTCGTTGTCAAGACTTCTTCGAATCCTTTGGTCTAACACGCGAGCAACGGTGCGCCTGGCAGTATGTAAGGCCGTTCCTTCCTCATCTAAGTGTGTACCCGGCCTAGCATAGCCCGCCTTAACGTATCTTTCCCATAACCTTAAAATAGTAAATACTAAAACTTCGATAGACACGGCCACATTTGAAAGTTCATCTCTAACTCTTCTCTCAGCTACCTCCAACTCACGAACGCTATAATTTACTACTCCTCCGTTACGGTAAACAGGTCTAAATATTGCCATAACATAATCCGCCAAAATCTCGGCTTGCGCTTGATCCGTCTTTCCGTCCAAATCAGCCTGCGTGATCGGACGCTCCGCTGACGGCGGTTGATATTTCTTCCGGCCGTCCCGCTTGGGCTCTGGCTCAGGTTTCTTTCCCCCGACCGGCACCAGTTTACGGACCCGGCCCGAGGCGACGTCGTCGGGATGGACCGACCGGCTGCCTCCTGCCCGTAAATCATGGACCGCGGGATGCACCCGGCCGGCGCCCAAGTCATGCTGGCCGAAGACCAGCCCGATCGATCCGTCAGGCAGCTCGATCAGATCAAGATCCCGCAAGTTCTCTCCGGCCTGCAGCTGCGTCGCCCGGAGCTCACCGTTCCTTAGCTGTTCCCCGGCCTTTTCAGAGACGGCCAGGAAGACGGTCCGCTGGGCAAGCTCCACGGCGGCCCGGTCAAACTTTGCGCGGTCATTCTGGACCATCTTCAGGAACGCAACGGCCGCTTCCACCAGAAGATTGATCCCGATGATCGACCGCATGAGCTCATCGTTGAGCTCGCGTTCGACTTTCCCAACCGCCCTGCGGGAAAGCCGGTCGGCAATCCGGTCGCCCCGTTTGGCCCGCACACGCTCAATCCTCTGCAAGACCGACGTAAAGCGGGCGAGGACGTGCTGGGCCAGCTGCTGCGGGTTCATCCGGGCCAGATCCTCGGCCGGCCTTCTGGCTCCGGCGCGCTTGCTGGTTTGAGCTCTATGTGACTCCTGAGCTTCCTTGATCAGCCGGTTCCATTCTTCCTTAAGGGCCTTGAACTCGGCTTTCTGTTCCGGCGTCATAACTTTGGCGGCATCCCAACTTTCCAATTCCGATAAGGCTCTCATCGCTTCCGGCAGCTTGTGAGCAGCCAGCGCTTTCCTCGCTTCCGCCAGGAGCTCCCTGACCCGCTTGATAAATTGCACCCGCCTGACCCGCTGAACGCTGATCGAGGCCAGAATGATGGCGATCGCCGCAAGGATCGCCAGCGCGACCTCTTTCGCAGAAGTGCGGGAGGTCTGAGTTTGCGGCTGGGCTTGATTTCTTGCGCCTGGCGCAGGGGCGGACACTTGGGCATTCTGCTTCTGGGCCACACCCTCGGCATCGACCACGAACTCACCCCGGCCCGGCAGATTGAGCCAAACCTTGCGATCACCGGTCAAGTTCACATAAACGGTATCGACGCGCTTGGTGGCGTCGACACCCGCTTTTTCACCGGCCGCCGCCAGGGTATCATCGAAGAAGATGATCCTGGGCGGATTTCCGACGTTGAGCCTCAAGGCCCGACCGACTTGCGCGTCCCCAAAGGTCACCTGGCTGACATTCACCATACCGGCCACCGCGATGGCCGCGGCATCATTGGTTTGAGCGCGGCGTTGCACGTTCTCCATCGCCGGCCAGATGACCTCATCCAGGGTCCGGATGCGCAGGGCCTGAACGTCTTTCTCATCTTGGGAAAGTTGGGACGCATCGGCGACGATCAAGAGATCATTGCGGATCCTGGGGGCCTGCGTCGCAGCGGGAGCCGGCAATTGGGCCGTTTGGGCGGCAGCCTGGGCGGCCGCTGCCGGCGGTGTGACCACCACCGTTTGGGAAGCTTGGACCGGCTCTCCGGCGGAATGAACCCGATAGACGAACCCGGCGGCGCCCAAGAGGGCGGCCACGACCCCGAGGAACAGCATCCACCGAGTGACCTGGATCTTGATCTTCGAGGAATGCTTAACGAGCCAATTGACCAGGACCACGGCAAAGGCAAGGATAATCCCAATGGTGAACAACGCGACGGATCCGGCCGCCAGTAATTTCATAAAGCCGGTCACGATCGAAGCGGCGACCAATGTCTGGGTCTGGCTGATCTGCTGATATATCCAGCCGAGGAACCCGGCCAGGGACAACAGCATGGTGGCTTTACCGGGTTCTTTTTGCGCCAGCTGGATCAAGGCCGCGATCCCCAGGATCATGATAACGGCGGCCAGGATCTGTTTAAGCGGCAAGCCGGCCGCGGCGACCCCCAGGGCGGGCATATCGAGACCCGATAATCCCATGAGCGCCGGAAGACTCTTGATCATCCAAGGATAAAGATAGACATACTGGAGGTAGAAGAATCCGATCAAGAAGACCCAGCTGAGGGCCTTGAACCAGAAAGGAATGTGATTCTTCGTCTTAGCGCTGTTCATCAGGGCCTGCTTGCCGAATATCATATGGGCGGCGTCCGAAGTCAGCGTGCCCAGCATCGGAATATTCACCGAGATGGCCAGAATGAGGTTGGGGATGATGAAATACAGGTCGATGAGGATGAGGATCTTGACGGCAAACAGGACCACCGCCGGAATCGTGACCACGCTGCCCAGTAAGCCCAGGGAGACCCAGAGGAGCAGGCCAGCCGAAGCGCCAAGGATGTTAAACAACGGACCGCCAAAACCGACCCACCGGTACTCATTATTGCTCATCGCGTCCGGAGAAATAGTGGTCGAACCGCCCTCTCCCAGACCGCCCATGAAGATCATTCCCAGAACGTTCTTCAAATTCGTGTGCTTCCAGATCATAAAGATGGACATCAAGGTCGGCCTATTCGCACCTTGTTTCTTGGGATCTCCCACCATCCAGGCATGAAGGTTGTGACCGAACTCATGGCGGGCGATCAGCAGGATCGCCGACAGAATGAACGGCAGAATGGCCTGGGCCTTGGTCAGCGGATTGACCGTAAAGACGAACTGGCTGAAGGTCATGGTCGACCAGCCCACCAACGGATAAAGGACCGCCACTATATTAAGGGTGAGATAAAGGACCACGAGGGCGACGATCTCAACCACCAGAGGAATCAATATGTAATTCTTGATGAAGAACCAGGCTGATCTGGCGGGCCGGCTGGCCTTAACCGCGGTGGCGCGGAAATCATTACGTTTGCTGATAACATAACGGACTTCATCCTGAATGGCCTTAAAGCCATTATTTTCGGTATCTTCCATGACCTCCAGAGCATCACTGACCGACATGTTCCCGACCGCCAGGAGCTGGAAGATTCTTCCCTGGGTCTTGACTTCATCCGAATACCGGCGGTAACCACGATACGCATTATCGCTGGCGGCCTGGGAGAGCGGTCCGGTAACTCGGCTATCGGCCCTTTCGAATTCTCTTCGGTTCCAGTTATAATCTGAATTCGGATCAGTGATGGATTCGATGTACGTCGCATAGTGCCCTTGCAATTCCGCCAGCCTCGGCTGCGCTCGGGGCTCTTCGTGGTCGGCGCGGATCGCATCGAAGATGGCCTCCACCGGCAGGATCGTCCGGACATCGTCGTTAATGGTAAAGTCGACCAATCTGAGCTCGTCCATCATTTCATCCGTCACCTCACCGGCGAATCCGCTGATCATAGCCATGGCCAAGTTCGGATTGGTGGAGGCCTCGGCATACGCGAGGGCTTCTTCCGCCCGTGGACTGATGAAACGGGTGATCCGCGGACGACCGAAGGTGTGCTTGACCCAGTCCACGATGATGCGGTAGCGGTTCAGGCCCCATTCCAGGGAACCAGGAGACCGGAACGCCCGGCGGGCGATTTCCTCGGGCATGGAGGTGGTGGTGGGGCCCATGGGCGACAAGGCTCTCTGTCCTCCCCGGCTGGAGGCAATGTCTTGCAGATCTTCACGGGTTTCGCCGGTGACCACGGCCACTCGGGCATACCGGCGGATAAATTGAGCGGCCTCACGGACGGCCGACTGTTGAGCGGGCTCGACCATCGCGATGTGATCATCCAGGTACAAGGTCATATGCTGCGGGTGGGACAATCGGAGCAGCAATTGGCTCACGTCAAATTGTCCGCGGTTGGCCATCACCGGCGCGATCATGAAATCCCGGTAAAAGTCTTGCTGCTGTGCGGGCTCGACCAGGGTATCCCATTGCGCCATCATGGCCTCAACGTCCACGTCTTCTTTCAACAGCGCCATAATGTTCTTCTCACCGATAAACAAGCCGTTGTAGACCATCGTTCCCTGGGACCGGCGGAAGAGACTTAAATCTCCCTGCACGATTCCCCGGGTATGCAAGGCAAACCCAAGCTCCTGCAACTGACGGCGGATGGCTGCCTGGCGCTTGTGTTCGGTCAGCGATTCATCCAATTCTTTCTTGCCGTCCTTATAGTTCTTCTGCTGGCCTTCACTGCCATGGCGACCGGAATAATCTTCATCCAGTTCATTTAAACCTTCCCGATACTGTCTCTCCAAATCGCGGATCTCCATCTGCTCTTCACGCTCCAGGCGGCGATGCAACAGGTCCTGGTCAAAATGACGTGCAGCAACGCCGGTTTCATCCGTCACTGCGGTGGCTTCATGAAGACGGGTCGTCAACCCGACCAAATCGTCTTCCGGCTTGAAGAAGGCCCTCTGCTGTTCCTTATCCTCCTCATCTTCCTGCAGTAATTTCGCCAGGGGTTCCAAGCGGCCCATGTTCCTTTCAAAGACCCCTCTCAAAATGCTCTCCCGAGAATCGCCGGAATAGAGACCTTCAAACGCAGCCTCAAGAGCGCTCCGCTCATAGTCGCCGTTCTCAACTCTCAAGGCAATGACCTCGAGGACCTCCCGCTGCGGCAGGATCTCCTCACCATTGTTGATGACTCTCGGAATCGTATCGCCGGCCAGGAATCGCACAACATCTTCTAAGCTGGACCCATGATTATCGAGGCCGTCCACTAGGCGCTCGGTCGCCGACCCCCGAATAACCGACAAGGAATGCAAGGCCAGGTCTTTCAGCAGTTCGGATTCATCGATCGTGACCCGATTGACCAATATAAGCTGCTGCAGCGCATTCGATAACCGGTAACCTCTCTGCACAGCCCAGGTCATGTATTGTATGTCTCGACTGGTCAGGTTCCTTCTGTTTGCGGCATACACTCTGCCCAGAATGAACGGCCTTAATACATCATCGTTAGGATTCACTTGACCGTGGCGCCGAAGCCTCTCAATAAGATTTTCGGCTTGCGTAGTATCTCCGGTCTCGGAGGTCAGGATGGAATCGATCAGTTCGGTCAGGTCCTGTCCTTCCATGGCGATATAGGCCAATTGGGCCTGGATGTTGCGGAGGGATTCAACTTGGGCGGAGTCGGTGCGGGAAGGATTAGTTATTAAAGTGGCTTCGGCTAACAAAGTACTGGACACCCGACCCCGAACGCTTGGCTGCCTCGGCCTGCTGGCGGATATGAGCTTCATCAGCCGGGTCAATAACATTCCAGCTATCACAATGGCGGCGATAGACCCGGCCGGTGTGGTTAATGATGAGGTAAAGACATCGACGCTTGCTGCCTGATTCACGGCCTGCGCAAAAGAGGCAGTCGTCCTTAGTAAACTCAACGAAATGCTCAAAGCGAATGTTCTGGTCCATGGGAACCCTCCTTGGTTGGAATGCTTGTTGGTTAGAATGGGGACAAAACGAGGCCTCTCGTAAGAAGTTTCTCCTCTTACGAAAGCGTTAATTAAGGAAAGAATGTTGCTTGTCACCTTCTGGATTAAGGAAACGGTAGAAACAGACAAACCACCCTCATTAAGATTTCCTTGGGTGTATCTCGCGGGAACCTGAACGCTACTGGAGGCGGTAGACGCACTCTTCTCGGTACTGCTTCCCTCTTCAGCTTCCGCTTGAGGTTGCACTCCGAGAACTTTGATATCGAGGATTCTTCCGACTTGCTCTGTTTCTTGCAGACCCCGCAAACCTAAGGTCCTCAGAAGAATTCCTGCGACAGCACTACCGATATTGACAAGAAGACTAATAACCTGGGTGTCAGCACGATGAGCGATTGGACCATTGCCCGAAGCAACGATCTGTTCAATGGTATTTCCGGCTCTCGCAACTTCATTGCTAATGGCCGGAGACACTTCTCGAACCTTCAGTAACGCATCATTCTTAGCTTTAGCACCCTCATTAGATTCAATTTGGGCAGCATCCGCTAATACTTCAACGTTACCTGCGACTACTCTACGATCAGAACGATACAGCTCAATTGCTTGAGCTTTACTACCACGACCGTGGACGGCTCCTAAGGATTTATTCCTGAATTGTCCATTCTTGAGAACAGACACTTCAAGAACCTCAGAATTGCGACCGATCTTAGCTTTGACTACTTCGGCAGCTTGGGAAACATTGCCGCCTTCAATCTCAGCCGATCCAACCGCATTACCGCTACGGACAGAACGATGCTTCGCTAACTCTACTACAACTTCACCATCAGCAGATTTGGCTCTCCTGGTTGCCCTGGAGACCTTATTGCCGGTGGAAGAACGATACTGCTCGTTTGTTGCCTTGCTTCTTACTGCCGCTTCAACTTCATGAGCCAATACCGCTTCAGTCGTATGACGACCAAAGCTCACTACATTACCTGCTTTGCTGCTTTTTCTGCCGGTATTTCTCAGTTGTCTCTGAGTAGAGACTCCTCGAACCACCGGTAATGCATTCTTTTCAGCTTTGATCGGTCTGTTGCCAAACAGATTTTCAGCTGAATTGAATCCACTGCCTGTAACGTTACTACTGTTGTGCTGCGCTACTTCGGTTACTTCTGCTGCATCTGCAACACCTACACCTAACACTGCATCTGCAATCCGCGCTAACCTTTCCAACGCCGTCTGCACCGTTGCGGTAACGGTGGACGGCACTTTAATGCCGGGATGCGTGACTCGTGGCGTTCCTATCGCCACTTCGTCTTCATTAAATGTAGAACCCCGTTCAATAGTAGCCTGAGTCAACTGCGGCCCGGCCTTGATCGATTCTTTATCAAACGAAACCTGGCGGACTGCCGCTAACTGGACAAATTCGGTAGGAGCCTTGTTGCCAGAACCGCCAGAAGCCCCGCCTCCAGGACCAGGCTGAGGTTCTCTACCCTGCGGAAAATCTGGTAATACTGCCGCCCCGGTCACGGGAAGAGTAGAATGCGGACGATGATCCCGGTCGGTGCTACCGATGGGCCCATTATCATTATTAGAGTAGGGAAGCATGCCTAAATGCATGACCTGCATCGGCCGGGCCGGGAATAGGGTTGGGGCCTTAGGCTGAGGTGACGTACGCAGCACCGGACCACGCCCACGGATCAGTGAATCAATGAATGGAATTCCTGTCCTGAAAGCGGGTTCTCTCTTATAAAGCGGCTCTTCGGCCGCTTGTAAAGCGGAAGCCTGACCCGAAAGCATCCTGAATTCATAATTGGAATTTAAACCGATGGAGGGCACGGTGCCGGCAGGAGGAACAGCAAAGACGGCGGATTTTCTTTCCGGAAATTCTTTGCCCAGTGGCGGCGCGCGTGACTGCACTGATCTCTTTTCGCTGGTTGAAGTAGCCTTTGCCTCAGGCGGTGAGCCGATATTTCGTCCAACCATTTCTTTTTCAATGGCCTGGCCAGACACGTCAACTGTAGTAAACCCTGGAAGAGGTCTTTCCGACCCAACGGCCTTCTGCGCAGCAATGGTTTTTTCCGGAGCAACTGCTCTTTCCGAAACAACACCGGAGCCTATCTTCTGAGAGGCATCCCGAGAATGCTGATCCCTGGAAGCAGTGGTAGAACGACCGCCCGAGGAAGATGACTCTTGAAACCGTTGAGTCGCCACGGTTTTTTCCGGCGAACGCCGGTCAGAAGCCGAAGCGGGAAGGGCCAAGCCCGCAGCCAGAGCGCCTATTGCTCCGACCGAAGCAACCTTACTTATGAACCTTCTGGTTGTTGATGTAACCGGCCTGAATTCAGGCCTTTGGGAGATCAGCTGCTCTTGCTCGCGCGGTGCGCCAATGGAGGCAGAATCACGCTCCAGGGCGGCGATGCGCTGGCTGGAACGTCTCGCTTCGCTCACCATTGCACCGTCTGGGGACGAGATAATCTCCGGCAATTGGCCGCCGTTCTTTAAAAGATCATAACTCTTCTGGACCA
>JAHFFX010000222.1 GCA_023247755.1 Candidatus Omnitrophota bacterium
GTCCTGAACCTCGAAGCCGATCTGCACCGGGCCATCGAGAACAGCGAGTTCATTCTCTATTACCAGCCGATCATGTCCCTGCCGCAGCAGCAGATCATCCGCATGGAGGCGCTGGTGCGCTGGGTCCACCCGCAAAGAGGGCTGATCCCGCCGCTCGAGTTCATTTCGCTCGCCGAAGAGACGGGACAGATCTTCAAGATCGGCGAGTTCGTGCTCTTCAACGCCTGCCGACAATGCCGGCAATGGCATGACCAGGGATTCAAAGACATCGAGGTCGCGGTGAACTTCTCGGTCCTGCAGTTCCACCACCAGAACCTGCCTGAGCTGATCCACACGGCGACCCAGCAGGCGAAGCTCGAACCAAAATACCTGGTGGTGGAGATCACCGAATCGATCGCCATGACCAACATCGAACATACCGTTGAGGTCCTGAGGAAGCTCAAGGAGATGAACGTGCGTATCGCCATCGACGACTTCGGCACCGAATACGCCTCACTGGGGACCTTGATCGAGTTCCCCATCGATTCGATCAAGATCGACCGCAAGTTCGTCGACAAACTTCCTTTCAACAACCAGAACATCCACCTGACCTCGGCCATCATCGAACTGGCGCACAACCTGGGCCTTAAGGTCGTCAGCGAAGGCATCGAGACCAACGACCAACTGCACTTCCTTTCTGGAAAGCAGTGCGATGAGGGTCAAGGGTTCCTTTTCTCCAAGCCCCTGCCGGCCGAGGAGATCCAGGAACTTCTTAAACGGTTCAATCCCAAGAAAAAGAAGAAGTAGCCACCTCGCGGGACCGGTCCTGAGCATCTCGGGGATTCCGCTCTGCCAGCCAGCATCTTCATCTTGTAAGGAGGTCATACCATGAAATATAAAGGGTCCTGCCACTGCGGCAAGATCGACTACGAGGTGGAAGGGAACCTTGAGCAGGTCATTGAATGCAATTGCTCTATCTGCAGCAAGCGCGGCTATCTTCTCTGGTTCGTAGCGCTCCCGCAGCTGCGGCTGACCACACCGGAAACGAACCTGGCCACCTACACCTTCAACACTCATAAGATCAAACATCGCTTTTGTCCGACCTGCGGTTGCGCGCCGTTCGGAGAAGGCGCCGACAAGTCCGGCGCCGTCAAAGCGGCCATCAACATCCGCTGCCTGCAAGGAATTGACCTGGGAACGATCAAACGGATCCCCTTCGATGGTCGGAGCCTCTAAACAAAGGTAAAACGTGAAATTAAAGAAATTCATCTGCGTCATCGGCCATGAAAGCGGGACCGAAGAGAGCCGGGTCATTGTGGCCCGAGACCGAGAGTCGCTCGAGGAAAAACTCCGAGCGGAGGGAGTTACCATCAGATCCATTCGCGAAGATCTGCGCATCGGAGGGGGGCTCACCGCCCTCATTTTCTTTTGCTTTTTCCTTGGCCCCGCGGCGCCCTTTTTGGACACAGCGTTCATAATGTTGCATGGAGTGCTTTTTTTCAGCTTAGTGTGGGTGCTTGGAAGCTGGAAATTAAACCCGTCGAAAATGGCCGTTCCAGCCCTCCTTGTTTTCCTGCTTTTCACCTATGTGATCGGGATCCATACAAAATTCTTCCTCGACCTTCAGAAAGTCCAGCTGGAAGGAGAACCCGTGTTGAAGGCGCTGGATGGATTCCATGCAAAATATAGCCGCTATCCCAAGGACCTGGACCAACTGCCCCCAGATTTCATCAATCAGATCCCGGACAAACCTTTCCGATTTGAATACCTACTCTTGGAGAACGGACATTATTCGCTTCTTATCAGATTACATCCTTTCAAGGTGTTCTACAACGCTTCCACCCAGAAATGGCACCCCTTGATGCCGACGTAAAGCAACGATGGTCCGCATCTGCAATTTACCCTACCTTTCATTGAATTTCCCCCTGGAAACAAGTATAATCTGAATCGGTTTTCCAGTTCCTAAATGGCTGTTTTGCAGCCCAATCCGCGCAAAACCTCATTACGAGAGCCGTGTTGACATGAGCGTCCCCTGGGAGAAGGCCACCGAAGTCAAATTCAAGCAAATGATGGAAAAAATCCCCATCTTCCTGCGCGGCATCGCTGAAAGAAAAGTATCCGAGAAGGCCGAGAGCCTTGCCGGCAAGGAAAATCACCCCCAAGTCACTGAAAAGGACATGGTCGATGCCTTCTTCGCGGAGACCCCGTTCGGTTTCCACGGCCCCATGAAATGCGACATGGAGGATGTCGGCATCGATTACTTGAAATATGGATACAAACGTTAGTGGAAAGAATCAATTGCTGAAATCTTCGCTATCCTTTTCCAGGGCCGGCAAAAAACTTGCCTTTAAGCGGATCCCCACCCAGAACAAGGCCAGTAGCGGCGCGGAGAGCGGAACCACCCCTTGGGAAGGCGTCAACAAGACCAATAGCGATCCTTACCAAAGAGCGCGCGGAACAACCACAACAAGGAGGGGGCTATGGAAAACCTGGGCAAAACCTCGACCGGCCTCGAAGCCAACGTCGCTGCCGCGTTGAGCTATTTGGGAGGGTTTGTCACCGGAATCATTTTCCTTTTGGTCGAGAAGGATAACCGTTTCGTGCGCTTCCATGCCATGCAGTCCATCATCGTTTTCGGTGGTTTCTGTGTCCTGGAGGTCGCGTTTTCCTTCATGCCTTTCATCGAACGGCTGATGCCGCTCTTAGGCCTCGCCGCTGTGGTTTTGTGGATCGTCTGCATGGTTAAATCCTATCAAGGCGAGAAATTCAAACTGCCCCTGGTAGGCGATCTCGCGGAACAAAAAATATAAACAAGCTCCTTGGACACCGACCGA
>JAHFFX010000020.1 GCA_023247755.1 Candidatus Omnitrophota bacterium
CCGAACACCCTTTCCCCCGGGAGTTTCCGGATTTGGTTAATGAACACTTTTCCCTTTCAATGTTCCGGTTCGATCCGCAACCTCATCCTTTGGGTTTGTACAGCGCCGCCAGGATCGCGCCGGCCAGGCCCAACTCGAGGAAGGTCGCAATGACCCAGGTGACCAAAAGACCGAGAGAATACGGCATCACCGCGTAATTGATGAGCAATCCGGAATTGATCATCAACCCGATCCAGCAGCCGTAACGAAAACCCTCGGGGATCCCTTTGTTCTCATACCCCTTCGCAAAAATATAGGCAAAGACCGAAGCGAAGATCAGCTGACCGACGAAGAGGAACGGCAGGTAGGCGACCATCTCCCCTTTAGGCCGCCAGAGGTTCGGCATCTGGGCGTAAACGTCCTCCATGAAAACCCCGTGGAAGATCCAATCGAAGGCGAAGATAAAGATATAGACGGCGAGCGTGCCCAGCGCGAGACGTTTGGTGTTCATGGCGGTCCTCCTTGTTGCGGGTTAGGGAGAAAACATGTCCTGGGTCGAAGGGGCGCCCCGCCCGCTGGCGGGGCGCCCCGGGAAGTTCTCGTTCAAGGCGAAGGGAACGCGGGACCCGGATGGCTACGGCACTTCCACTTCCTCGAAAATCCGCTTGATGATATCCTCCGAAGATTTCTCCTCCGCTTCCGCTTCGTAGGTGACAATCACGCGGTGGCGCAGCACGTCCAGGCCAATGGACTTCACGTCCTGCGGGGTCACGTATCCGCGCCCCTGCAGGAACGCGAACGCCTTGGCGGCGAGCGCCAGAAAGATGGTCGCCCGCGGGGACGCACCGTACAAAATGAGCCCCTTAAGGTCGGCAAGCTTGTACTGGGCGGGATTACGGGTGGCGTCGATGAGCTCCACGATGTACTTCTCGATCTTTTCATCCATGTAAATCTCATCGACGACCCGGCGGGCGCGCAGGATGTCGGCGGGCGCGATGATCTTTTGCACCGCCGCGGTGGGCCCCGTGTGGGCCATGCGCTTGAGGATCTTGAGCTCCTCCTCTTTCGAAGGATAAGAGACCTTGAGCTTGAGCATGAACCGGTCGACCTGGGCTTCCGGCAAAGGATAGGTCCCCTCTTGCTCGATCGGGTTCTGGGTCGCCAGCACCAGGAACGGTTCGTCGAGCACCAACGTTTCCTCGCCGATCGTCACCTGCCGCTCCTGCATGGCCTCGAGAAGCGCGCTTTGCACTTTGGCGGGCGCCCGGTTGATCTCATCGGCAAGGATAAGATTGGCGAAGATGGGGCCCTTTCTGATCTTGAAATCGCCGCTGCGCTGATCATAGATGAGCGTTCCCGTCAGGTCCGCCGGCAGCATGTCGGGGGTGAACTGCAATCTTTGGAATTTGGTCTGCACCGTGTTCGAAAGGGTCTTGACGGCGGTCGTTTTGGCGAGCCCCGGAACGCCTTCGATGAGGATGTGGCCGTTGGCGAGCAGCCCCACCAGCAAACGCTCGAGCAGATAGCGCTGGCCGACGATCACCTTCTCGGTTTCCATGAGAATGGCGGAAACGAAGCTGCTCTCCCGCCGGACCTTTTCATTGATGGCGGAAATGTCTTCGGCAACCATAGTTCTTGCTCCTTGTTAATAAGGATCCCGGTACGGCAAATCGATGCGCGGCGTCCGGGCCTTTACTCTTTTTCCAAAGGTTCTCCCAGCTTATCCAGCCGCATGGTTATGACGCATTGCTGCATTTTGTCGTCGTAAAAATAGATCCTGCCGTCATTCTGATTGAAAAGCCCCAGCCACCCGCCGGATGTCCAGAACGGCATCACGCCGCTGAAATTCCCCGCTTGCGCGTCGGTGATCTTGGGGAAAACCTGTCCCAGGACGGCGAAGATAACAGCGGCCAACAGGAAACCGTACATAAACGATCTGTTCATGCATTCCCTCCTTCAATGAGGCCGTCCCTTATGGCACGGCGGTGAACATAGGTTCGGACATCCAATGATATTTTAAGTCCGTTGAAACCCCAAGTCAATCGCTCGCAAGAAAGATATGCCCCTACGACAAATGGATATCGATCCGTTCCACCCGGCGCTCGCGGACCTCCGAGGCCTGGCCTTGCGGGAACGTGTCCCCGGCCACGGCCGCCGGCCTTTTCCCCGCGGCGTGAAGCTCCATCCGCTCGATGGCGACCGACTGCGCACCGAAGGTGTCCCGGCGTTTGGGATTATGATAGACGACGAGCGTCCCTCCCAGAAAATTGAAGGCATAGGTGTTCGCCGGCAACGTTACGCTGTGGCGGCGCCCCTCGCGGTCAAAGACCGGGACCGTCTGCGGGCGCTTGCTGAACAGCTCCGCCGCAAGGAGCGGCTGGAATTTGAGCTCAAGCGCCCCCTGCTCATTGAGCCGGAAGGGCCGGGCTCCCACGCCCATCAAAAGCCACATATGCAGGAATTCGGCCGTGCTGCCGCTTAAGCGCGCCACGAACCCCTGGCCGTGCAATTTTGCGTCCGGATGGGCGGAACTCACGATGAACGAAGAGTTCTCGAGGATGCTGCGGCCGTAGCGGCGGGGATCGAGGAACGGAACGAAGGCGCTGAAGAAATCCCGGTAAAATTCTTCCGGGAGGCCCACGCGCAGCAATTCCAGCAGATATTTATATTCCATGTGCAGCCACACCGATTCGTTCTCGAGCCAGCCGGCGGGGAAGATGCGGCAGCGGCCGATCTCTTCGGACTCCCCGGAAAGGTCCGCGTTCACCTTGTACATCTTCAGTTTCCCATCGAAGAGCGGACTTTTGCGGACCGCGGAATGCAAGCTCAGCGCCCGCTGCGGATCGTTCTCCACGCGCAGCGCATGCACGAACCCTTCCAGGTACAATGGCAGCGCATGGCGTTGAAAGGCCAGCGGCCAGACGAACGGCTGTCCCGGCGCGAAATCCTTATCGAGCGTCTCGTGCTCGGTGACCTCATACCAGAAATAGGTCGGAAAGAGCTCCCCTTCCGATCTCGCCAAGTCGATCCCCCGCTGGGCGCGGGCCTCGACCAGGGAAAGGAACTTCCGGATCCTCCCGAGGGAAATTCCCGTCTCATTGCCATCGACGCCGGCGCGCACGCTCTGGCGGTAATGCTCCTTGAGGTCATTGGACTTCCGCCAATAGCTCAGCGGGTCCGTCTCGGAAGCAAGAACGTCGGTCAGGCCCTCCACAAAACCGGCCAGTTCCTGAAAGACGGAGATCCGCGCATCCTCGTTCTCCTCGTTGGCCAGGGCTTCCCGCAGAAATCGGCTCAACCGCTTCAATTCGAACGTCTCGCAGATCGACGAACCTAACAGCCCCGGAAGGCCGTTGAGCGCGTCGCACCAGCCGGGTTTGTCGGCCTCCATTTCGATGCCGATCCCGTCGGGATCGAAGGTCGCGGCCTTGCTGGCGATGAGGCTCAGGAGCTTTCCGATGAGATGCGTGTGATAGACCGGTCCCTCCCCGTTCTTCACCCGCAGACGGTTGTCCTTATGGACCGTCGGGATCTCCTTGCGTCCGTCCTTGACCGAATGATACTGGCGAACGCCGCGCGGCGTGAGGATATAACGCTGGTCCCGCGGCAGCAGGTAATGCGCGTTGTGATAAAAGGTGAAGGCTTTCTTGTCGAAGAGCAGCGACCGCAGGTCCTCCGGATAGACCGCCGTGAAGCTTTCCAGAAGATCGAGGTTGTACGTCCAGTGGTCCGTCCAGAACCCTTCCCCGTGGTCCGCCGATTCGTTCTTGTGGCAGACGCTCAGGACCTTCGAAAGGAATTCTTTGAGCGAAACCTTCAACTTGATGTTCTTGACCGCGACCAGCTTCAAGAGTTCGCCGGGCTGGAAAGGCTTATGGATAAATTCTTCGACGGTCTCGGCGCCGTGGCCGGACACGCATTCGTGCACGGTGTGCTTGCTGCGGGAAGAATCCGCGGCCGAGAAGGTCATGCCCTTGACGACCAGCGGATTGTACCCGTCCGCCTGCATGAGGCTCAAGAAGTTCACGAGGCTGTTCTCCCGGACGTCCTTGTTGAAATAAACGTCGTTGCGGCGGTTCTGGTTGACGTCGCGGTAATTGCCGTTGCCTTGCGTGAAATAGGTCGGCGCCAGGACAAAGAAATTGTAATCCCGCTCCGGGTCGCCGTGCTTGCGGCTGTAGACGTTAAAGACCGTCGAGCCTTCCGCGGTCTTCAGCGAGAGCGGCAAGCCCCCCCGCAGGACGTTGTCGAGGAAGGTCTGCCCCGCGTAGAGATCGAACTCCCGCGATGCGCTGTGGGTGAAAGCGAAACCCTTGACCTCTTCCACGATGTCCCTGAGGCGCGCCGCCTTCTCTTCGACAAAACCCTTTTGGAGCGCCCGGGCCGCGAAACGATTCACAAGGGTTTCTTCGGTCGCGTAACCGACAAAGGACACCACGTCCACGGATTGTCCGGGGCGCAGGCGCACTTCGCTGGCGGCCATCGCGCTGGGAGTGCGGTTGTGCGCGAACTGTTCTTGAGGCACCTTGAATTTCTTCTGGGCCAGGAACTCCTGCGGGACGGCGAAATCATGGCAGGCCCCGAAAACACAGGACGCCTCGATGAGCGGCGAGAGCATTCGCGTCCGGGCGCCCTGGCGCTCGAAAGCGAAATAAAAGTTCCCTTCGGAAATATGTTCGACGACCGGATTGTCGGAGACGACCACTTTGAGACGATAATACGGGGCCTTGTTCTTGAGGTTGCTCACCTGCATCCAGGCCTCCACCGTGCGGGACATGTTCTTGAGGGCCCAATCGTTGGTCCCGTACGGCACGATCGCCGGCAGGCCGTCGATGAGCTCCGCGGAAAGGACTTTCTTCGATGTGTTGGTGATGGTGAGGACCCGCACCAGCGCGGCGAAGGGTTCTTCCGGAAGCGTGAAATAATTCACCCGCACGTTGATGCCCAGCGTGCGGTTGCGCTCTTCGATCGTCAGGTCGCCGGAGGCCAGGCTCAGCTTTTGTTCCGTCGCGAATCGGCTCGAGGCGGCGTTCATCTGGAACGGTTCGTAAAAAACATCTTTGGCGGACCTGATCTTAAGAAAGGTGCGGAATCCCGTTTGCGGCGTGAGGCGATACGCCTTGTTGGCGGGCTGGAATTCGAGGATGGATTTGTCCTTGCTCTCGACCCCGAAGCTCGAAATGCACTGGCCGCGGTTGACGTAAAAGACCCACATGGGGATCCCCCACGCCCCCGCGATGCCGGGAAAGAAATTGCTGAAGACCTTGGCGCGGTTGTAGTCGCCGATGACGAAGCGGCCTTCGGCGTCGAGTTTATAGGAATCGGAAGTCGTTTTCATGGGATGGATGCTGGCCTCCTCATCGTCCAAAGTTCAGGGATTTCCCGGTCAACCGGCCCGGGGAGCCCTTTGCCTTACTTCGTTCAATCGGGATTCTTCGTTTCTCGAAAAAGATTATAGTATCCGGAAAGCTGGATCCAGATGGTGGGCCATTTGCTGCTCTTGTTGACGAAGCGCACGCGCTTGAGCGCGAACACATCGCGGTTCAGTTTGTCGGAGCCGCGGTTGGTGGTGGTCGCCCCCCGGTAACCCGCCTCCCGCGCCACGGCCTGGACCTCTTGATTGTAACCGCCCGAAGGATAGGAGAGAAAATCGATCCGGTGGCCCAATTTCTCTTCCAGGACCTTCTTGCTGCCGATCACTTCGTCGCGCAACTTCTCTGCGCGCATGTCCGGCAGATACGCGTGGCTGCGGGAATGACTGCCGAAGCTGATGCCGGCGGCCTCCATCTCCTTGATCTGGGTCAATGACAGAAAACCCTCCTGACCGATCAGATCCGCAATGAGGAACACGGTGGCCGGAAAGCCGTACTTCTTGAGGGCCGGATAAGCGTAGGTGTAATTGTCGACGTAACCGTCGTCGAAGGTGATGACCACGCTGTTGCGGGAGAAACGCTTGCCCTCCCTCAGGCCGGTCGCCAGTTCAGCAAGTCCGATGACGTTATAATGGTGGTCCTTCATGTAGTGTAGCTGTTTGTCAAAGTTTTCCGGAGTGACGGTGTTGGCGTAGGAAACGGGGGTGTTCCCGACACTGTGGTACATGAGGATGGGGACGACATAGTTGCCATCGAGCCAGGCAAGCAGCCCCGCCAGCCCGAGGACGAGGGCGGCGGCGACGGAGAGTAAGGTCCTTTTAACACAACCGCGGTTCATGCGCTGCATCGGGGAGGCCGTTACAATTTCGACAATTCTTCCTTCACCAGATCACTGACCAGCTTGCTGTCGGCCTTGCCCGCGAGCTTCGGCAGCACCACCTTCATCACGTTGCCCATGTCCTTGACGGACGCGGCCTTCGTCTCGGCTATTCCTTCGCGCACGGCGCTGCGGACCTCCTGTGCGGACAGCTCCTGCGGCAGATAGCTCTTGAGGATATCGAGTTCCGCTTTTTCCTTGCTCACCAGGTCGGCGCGGCCCCCTTTTTCGAACTGGTCGATGGAATCCTGCCGCTGCTTCACCTGCTTCTTGATGACCGTCACGATGTCCGCATCCGCGAGCTTATCCGTCTTCTTCTCGATGAGAACGTATTTCATCTGCGAACGCAAGAAACTCAGCGTTGAGGACTTGGTCGCGTCCTTGTCCTTCATGGCCTGCTTGTAATCGTTCATGATCTGCTCTTCAAGGGACATGGGCTTTCTCCTGTGCGTTGATGGATATGGTTCAGCCGGCCCCGCTTTTCTGCAGCAAACGGCCGGTCCGGATGAGCATGCCGGAAAAAAAGAACGTGAGGATCCCCAGACATAGGAAATAGGCTGAGAACATGGTCATCAAGCGGATGTTGGCGAACAGAAAAAGCCGCCAGGTGATGTTGTTCCAGGACTGGCTGGCGGCGATGAGCTCCCGCTCGAGCGACGTTTGGGGCTGAAGACCGTTGAAATACTGTTCCAGGGCCTGGCGTTTGGCGCTGGGCTCGGCCATGACGCCGCCCAAAAAAGCGGTGGGGTTGATGAGCACGACCGCCGATAGGACCAGCGAGACCAGCACGATCAACCCGGAGATCCAGCGCATGAGAAGGCCGTTCGCCAGAACGCGCTGAAGATAGATCCTCTCCTGAGAAGTGAGTGTATCCGCCATGTTTCCTTGGTCCGGCAACCCGACATCGGGAAATTCAAATGCTTTTAATATTAATTGTTTTCCGCCGGGATTTCAATCCTTTTATGATCTCAATGTCCTGCTTGCGCACATTGAAATGCTCGGCCAGGAAGCGAACGAGCAACGCGTTGGCCTTGCCTTCCAGCGGCGGCGCGGTCAGATAAATTTTTATCTGCCCGGCTTCCTGCTTAAAAAGGTTCTTCTTGGCCCCGGGGACGACCTTGACATCCAGGATCATTCTCACCTCGGCAAACTCAATGCCAGCTGATTATCCTTAAGCCAACGGCGCCGGTCCTCAAAATCCGGAAGGACCTTCCCCACTTCGCGCCAGAACCGGCGGGAATGGTTCGGGACCTTCAAATGGCAGAACTCGTGCACGATCACGTAATCGATGACGGAAAGCGGCGCCTGGACGAGCTGCCAGTTCAGATGAATGGCCCGCTTGTGGTAATGGCAGCAACCCCACATCCGTTTCTGGGTCCGCACGGAGACCTTAAGCGGTTCCAGGCCCAGGAGCCGCGCGAAATGGAAGATCCTCCCCCCCAAAAGTTCGCGGGCCTGGGCGCGGTACCAGTCGAAAAGTTTTTTGCGGATATCCCGGCGCATCTGGCCTTCCGTAGAATCCACCGGCAGAGAGACCAGCCAGCCGGCCTCATCGAATGAGACCCTGGGGCGCCGGATGTCGTCCGGCAAGACCGTTAACGGGTACTTCCTTCCCAGAAACAGGAATTCCTCTCCGTTCCGGTAATGCTTACGCGGAAAGAGCGCCCGGTGTTCCCTAAGTTCCCGGACCTTGGCAATGATCCACCTCGACTTGAGAAGAATGAAGGAACGGATGCGTTCCTGAGGCATGCGCAGCGGCGCCGCGACTTCAACCCAGACTTCCTGGGCAGATATGGCGCTCGCCGAGCCGCAAGGGGCGTCGGAAGGATGATCGGCGGGAGATTCTTTGACGTGGATGGTGAGCGAACGGCGGGCGGAACGATTGAGCCGATAGGCAATGGCGCCGTATTCCGTCTCAAGAGTATGGAGACCCTCCTCAAGTCCGTTCATAAATAAGGGATCTGGGGATAAAAAACGGTGGGAAAATAAACCGACGGTTATTGCTCGTAGAACTGGACGTTGATATCCACCTTCTGTCCGGTGGCGGTCTCGATATCCTCGGCGGTCTTCACTTCACCGCCCTTGACCAAAAAGCCGCGATTGCCGCGCTCGAGCGCCAAGCGGTCCTCTTCTTTTTGAGCGGCGATCCGGGCCAAAAAGGCCTCGCGCTTGAGGGCGCGCATGCGAATCTTCACGGATTGGATCTTGTCCTTAAGGGAAGCGATCATCAGGTGACCTTCTTCGATCCCCGCGACCTTCTCCGCGTTCAAGGATTCGGTCTCATTGCGGATATCGCTGAAGTCCGCTTTGGCGCTGTTGCCCGGCGCTGCCGACGCGCCTTGATCGGCGGAAGCCTTTGAATTCGAGGCCATCTGTTCCTGAAGGAGGGAATTGGTCTTTTGGACCTCGGCCAGCAGAGTCTGGGTGTTCCGCAGGACCTGTTGGGTGTTAATGAGATCCTGGGAAATTCGGGCAATCTCGGCCTCGGATTTGCGATTGAGTTCCCGGAAATTCTGATACAAACCTGCCTGCTCCTGGGTGGAATGGATCATCAGATTGGTCGACTTGGTAAGACTTTCGTAAATATCCTTTTGTTCCTTGAGGGCGTATACGGTCAGGCCGATCATGGCCGTAAAAAGCAACACTCCCGTGAAACTGATGATCTTGTCTTTGGTGGTTTGCATTTTTCCCCTCGGTTTTCTCGCGTTTAATAAGGTTCTTGCTTAAAAGCCAAAACCCTTCAAACCATTGGAGTTAAATTCTAAAGAAGTAGTTTTTAGTATACACAAATAAGTTCCGGAAAACAATATTTTTTTATGGAGGCCCCACTGACGGGAAGCGAGCCTAAACCGGGACCAGGGGTTAGAACAACTCCCCTTGAGCGGAGGCCTCCGACCGGGGGTTCTCCATGGAGAAAGAAAGCCGGCGATACTGGCAATACTCGCAGTTCTCCGCCGATTCGGGCAAACGCGGCCCCATCAGGCAGCGATGAGCGCGGAGCACGGCGTCCTCCACCCACCCGTCATTGCCTTCATAAGGAATGACCTCGATGGAAAACTCCAGTTTGGAAGAAAACAGGGGCTTGGACTTATCGGCGTTACAGTAGACGAAATAGCCAACGGCGTTGACGTTGAGGCCGTTCTTTCGCAGAAGCCATTGATAGATCTCCATTTGCCGCTTGTAGGCCTGGCGGTATTCCTGGTCAAGACTGATGCGGCCTTCGGTGCTGGTGGCCTTGTAGTCCACCACGAAGACATCCCCGGAGGACGGGTCCACCCACAGATCGTCGACCGCCCCGGTCACGATCAGGTTGGTTTCCCGATGGTGGAACTGCACGCCTTTGAAGTTCTCCCGCCATTCGTCGAGCTGGGGATGGATGAAAGGGATCGCCTTCACGCCAAATTGTTCCATGATCGGGTGCGGCTTTTTTTGCCGCCGGTAGAGATCGAACTCCGTTTTGAGGAGCGCATCCACCGCCGAGTTGAGGGTAAAGGCCGGAATGCCCGGCGGCTCCACCCCCAGGCGGCGATCAAGATAGAAGCACCGGGGACAGCCGAGAAAATTTTCGAGCCGCGAGCGGCTGAGACGAAAAGGCTGAGGGCTCTTCGGATCGAACAGGTTGCGTTTTCTCTGATAACCGTTCTTGGGGAGCATTATTCTTTAGAGACAGCCGCAGTGGGCCAGTCCGCAGATGGTTTTCGCGTCGATGATCTTCCCGGCGCGAAAGAGCCTCCGGATCTCGGAGACTGAGCAGACCATGGGGTGAATGATCTCATCCGGGTCCTTCTCGGCGTAGGCGGGAGCCAGACCCTGCGCCCGGAACAGGTGAATGATCTCCGTCGAATATCCGGGAACAGGGACGATCTTTCCCAGCCGTTGCCATTGATCCGCCCGGAAACCGGTCTCTTCGATCAGCTCCCGCCGCGCGCACGCGTTCGGACGTTCGCCGGGATTAAGCGTGCCGGCCGGGGCTTCATACAGAGTGCGTTTGACGGATGGACGGTATTGTTTAAGAAGGATCACGCGGTCATCGGCCAGGAACGGAACGATGAGGACCGCTCCGGGATGGTGAATGAGCTCGATGCGGGCCGTGCGGCCGTTGGGGAGACGCCGCCGCTCCACGCTCAGGCGGAGGAGTTTGCCTTTGAACTTTATTTGCATGAGAATTTCATTGCGGGCGGGCCCGCGGCGCGCGCGGTCGACGAATGCCGCGGGCCCGCCGGACATCACTTGAAGATCGAGTTCAGAATGCTTTCGATGGCCTTCCGCTCGGGCGGCTTCTCTTGCGGTTGCGGCGCGGGAGCGTTCCCTTGCGGAGCGGACGTCCCGGAGGAATCTCCGAACACCTTGTCCAAGACCTTATCGAGCTGCTCCCGGCCGGTGTTGAGCATGATCCTTTTGCCGAGATATTCAAGGTTCGGGATCACCGCCGGCGATGTCGCTTTGCCGCTCACCGTCACCGGCATCTGAATGCGCCCGTCGTCCTCCATAATGAAACGCAGCTCCGGGACAGCTTCCACCATCCCCTTCGAGAGCTCCGGCTCCAGACCAAGGATGAAACCCAGTCTCAGGGATTGGTCAAAACCCACGGAACCGCCCCCGCTGAGCTCGAACCCCTCGGCCGACACAGTCATCTCATTTAACTGAAACGCCCCGCCGGAAATAACGCCATCCATCGTCACCTGCTGCAGAATGGTGTCCTTTTGCCGGAGCATCTGCTTGTAGCGTTCCGGGAGGGCCGTCTGCAGTTTATTCACCAGCCCGGGGAGCATGGACATCTTATCGAAGACCGTCTTGAGGATATTGATGTCGACCAGCTTGCCATCCTTGATCTCCCAATGGGCCTGGCCGACGAGCGATTTCTGCAAATCCTCCGGCGCGACACCGGTTCCCTTGAGCTGCAGCTGACCCAACAGTTTCCCGTCCGCTCTGACCGGCTGCCTGCTTTGATCGATCAATTGGGACAGTTCAACCCCCGCCATCGCCGTTTCCACGGAAACATCGGGGCGGCGCAGATAATTCGAGATCCCGGCCTTGCCGGTAATGTTCCCCGAAGCCAGCGTCGCGGAAAGTTCCGATATTTGCGCCCGGGCCGTATCGGCGGAAAATTTCGCCTGAATGGATTGGACCGGAGCGGCGAGATCATGGAGCCGCAGCAATCCTTCGCTCAACTCCCCATTCATGTCCAGGGATTCCAATCCCTTGGCCCCGGCCACGGCCTGGGTGACCCGCACTTTCAATTTCCCCTTGATCTCCTCGGGGAAGGACACATTCTTCATCAAGGCCTCAAAACCTTTCTTGATTTCGGCCAGCGGTAAACCGCTGAGGTCGGCATCACAGGTGAAATTGCTCAGCGTCGCATTCTGACGGTCGAGGTCGATCTTCATCGCCCCGCCCCAACGCACGTTGTTGAGCGGCCCCAGCATCCCCGCCCCCTTGACCACGAACGCATCCTTCAGAGAAAAGTTATTGGCCGTCAGCGAGAACACCGGGACATGAAAATACCCGGCGGGAGAAAGCCCCTGATCCATATAAACGATCCGCCCATCCTCCACCGCGATCAAACCGACGGTGAACGGCGGGATCTCGACCGGTTTGGCCGCGGCCGGCGCGGGCTCGTTCTTCGCCCCTTCCGTGGCCGGCTTCGGGGGTGCCTGCGGATTCTCGGCGGCAGGGGCAGTTCCCAGCGACTGGACATTGAAGGCCCCATTCTTATCTTTGATCAGCACAATCTGGGGCGACTGGACCCGTACCCGCGAGATCCTGATCCCCTGGCGCATGAACCAGCGCATGATGTCCACGCTCATTTGCAGGGAATCGATCGTCAGCAGCGGCTCCGACTGGAATTGCGGCAGGTCCGCGACCTTGAGCCCCTGAACCTCGATGGCCACCCCTTCGGTGAGCGTGAGCTGCAGCTTGAGACTTCCGATATCGACCGGCCTTCCCAGCGTCTGGCTCGCCAGCTTGATGATCTGCGGACGATAACGGTTCACGTTAAAGGATTTCATAAAGACCAGGGAAACAGCGACCCAGAGAATGACGCCCCCGATCAATAATATCGACAGGATGAGTTTGAAAGTCCGCATTTTCAGCGATTCCTCAGGTCCTGCTGACGCTGTTCCAGCATCATCTTTTGTTGTTCCATCCGTTCCTTCATTTGCTGTTGCTGGTCCCGCTGGCACTCGGCGCTTTCCGCCAGCTGCTGGCGGGCGGCATCGGAACGTTCCGTAAGGTCGCGCTGGCGGTCCCGCAGCGTGGCGAGCAGGTCCTGCATCCGCTGCCGTTCCCTTTCGATCTTATCGCGCATGTCTTGCGTCATCTGCTCGTTCTTGATCTTCGTTTCCGCGATGATCTCCTTCTGGCGGGCGAGCAGCCCGGCGGAGTTCAGATACATGGCCGACGTTTCCTTAAGGGCAGCGGCCCGGTCCTTAAGGTTGGCCATCAAAGAATCCATTTTCTCGTTCAACCTTGCCGCCAGTTCCCCATGTTGGCGGTTGAGCTCTTGGGGGTCCACCCCGGTGTTCTTCCGATCCTCATAGGCGGCCAGTTGATTCTTGAGATTCTCGATGAGCTGGTCGGTGTTCTGGTTGGTCTGCTCGAAGGCCTCATGAATGCGCTCGTAGGATTGCCGCACGGACGTCCGATTCACCGTGGAGCCTTCGGCGCGACGGTACAGGTCCTCAAGGAACATCTTCGTGCGGCTCTTGAGGTCCTCCATCGTCTGCTTCTGGGTGGCGAGGGTCTGACGGTAATTTTCCGTCGTGGTGTTGGACGCGGGATTATCCAATATCTTCTGACGTTCTTGTTGGATCTTTTCCCGCAGATCCCGCATCATCTGCTCGTTCTTCCGTCTGGATTCCGTGATGATCTCCCGTTGGCGGTCGAGCAACCCCGCGGAATCCTTGTACATTGCCTGGGTTTCACGCAGGGCGTTCAATTTATCGTTCACATTGAAGAGAAGACTCTCCATATTCTGATTGAGCCGCGCCATGAGTTCGCCCTGCTGGCGCGCAATCTCTTGGGGGTCCAGGGCGAGATCCTGCCGGTTCTCAAAATCGGTCAGCCGGTCTTTAAGGTTCTCAATGAGCTGTTCGTTCTTCACTTTGGTCTGCTCAACGGTCTCCTGCAGACGGTCGAACGGGTCCTCTCCGGCCGGAAGTTCGGAATGCGACCCTTCCATCCGGCGATGCAGATCCTCAAGCAACGTATCATTGCGCGACTTCAGATCCTCCATCATCTGCTTCTGGTCTTTAAGGATCTGGCGGTAATTATTCATCGCCGTCACGGTATCGACCTTGGTCTTCTGAACGAATTTCTCCTTCTGGGAGAGGCCGCTGTAAAATCCCAGCGAATCCAGGACGCTGCGCAGCCGGAACTGGTTGGCGAAATTCGGATCATTGAGCGCCGCCGAGACGAACCCGAGCAGCACCACACAGATCAGAACCGCCTTAAGAAAATTTTCCATGGAACTTCTCCATCCGGGAAGGGACTTCGACTTTCAAATCAGTCTAACGACCTGCCGAAATTTTGTCAACTCCCAAACGGCGGTGGTCCGCCGATACCAAAGCAATCGGCCTCCCCTGGCAGGAACGCCGGTCCCCCCAAGCCGGACGTTCAATGCGATTCGAGCAACCTTTCCAATTTCTTCAGTTCGGTGACCGGAAGTTTACAAACGTGGTTTTCGCAAACGTAAGCGGTCGGGGCCTCCTGCAGGGGAGGCTGATCCGCGATGAAGGGAACGAGCTGCATGAGCTTTGGAAAATCTTCCCGGGACGCGTCCCGCAGGATCACCGCGGTGCGGGGCAAGAACCTTTTGTAAATGCTGCGGACCATGGCCTCCGCCTCGGGCAGCGGCCGGGGGGTCGCCACGACGATCTCCCGGGACGGACCGAGGAAATAATCGAACGCCGTGAGCATCTGGGTATAGGCCGCCGGGTGCTGGGAAACTTCGCCGGCGAACGCGGCAAAGAGGCGTTCCACTTCCTTGCGAAAATCTTCCCGCAGCGTGAGTCCGGCGATCCTCACCAGGTCGAGGGCCGCGACCGAGTTCCCGGAGGGCAACGCCCCGTCGTAGATCTCTTTTTGCCTAAGGAGCAAGGCCTCCGCGTCATCGGCGGTGACGAAAAACCCGCCGGAAGTCCGATCGGTGAACCGTTGCAGCATTGATTCGGTGAGCGTTACCGCCTCCTGTAAATATTGGGCATCGAACGTGGTTTCGTAAAGGTCAAGCAGGCCGCCGATGAAGAAGGAGTAATCGGCCAGCATTCCCTCGATCGCGGCCTGCCCGTCGCGAAAACGATGGACGAGCTTTCCCTCCGGGCCCTTCAGATTCTTGAGGATGAACTGCGCGGCACGCACCGCGGCGTCCAGATAACGGGGTTCGGCAAGGACGCGTCCGCCCGTAGCGAGAGCGGAGATCATGAGGCCGTTCCAATCCGTCAGGACCTTATCATCGAGATGCGGGCGCGGGCGGCTGGCGCGCGCGGCCGACAATTTCTCCCGGCCGCGCGCCAGCCCCTCCGAGATCTCGGATTCGGGCCGGTGATAATGTTTCGCGGTAGCGGCCATATCGTAAGCTTCGAACAGGATATTCTTGCCGGTGAATTCCCCGTGCGGATCGGAGCGGGCGTTGCCGTTCTTCTCCACCCCGAAATGATAGTTGAAGATCTCCGCGTCGCTCTCGCCCAGGACCGACTGGATCTCCGCTTCGCTCCAAACGTAAAAAGCCCCTTCCTTCTTGGGCCGCGCGGGTTGCGGCGACACTTTACTTTGTTCGTCCGGCACAGAGAACTCCTCGCTGTCCCCTGCGGGGACTGCGGCGGCACCGCTTTCCGCAGCGTCCTCGCTGTCCGCGTCCTCCGCCGAAAAGAATCCGCCGTCGGGCGACTGCATGTCCCGCAGAACGTAATCAAAAATGTCGCGCGCGACCGCCGCGTAAGATTCATTGCCGGTCGCCTGATAGGTTTCGAGGTAGCTCTGCGCGAGCAAGGCCTGGTCGTACAGCATCTTCTCGAAATGGGGAACGTGCCAGTGATCGTCGGTGGAATAGCGGTGGAAGCCGCCCCCGAGGTGATCATGGATCCCCCCGTGCGCGATAGCGGTCAGGGTCTTTTCCACCATCGCGAGGGCCTCTTTCTGCTGGCTCCTTTTCCAGTAACGCAGCAGAAAAGAAAGGTTGTGCGCGGTGGGGAATTTGGGCTGGGAGCCGAACCCGCCATAGCGTTCGTCGTAATTGGCCGCCAACTGCTGAAAGCCCGCTTCAAGAACGGATGGATCGAGAACCGCTCCCCCTGCGGACGACGGCTTAAATTCCTTGAGCATCACGGTGAGCGCGTCGCTGGATTTGAGGATGTCCTCTCGTTTCGTTTTCCAGGCATCCGCGAGCGTCCCCAGGACTTGAATGAGTCCCGGAGAACCCCAGCGGGGCTCGGGCGGGAAATAGGTTCCCCCGTAGAACGGCTTCTTGTCGGGAGTGAGGAACACCGTCAGCGGCCATCCGCCCTGCCCGCTGATAGCGGTGACCGCGGACATGTAGATACCGTCGATATCCGGACGCTCCTCCCGGTCGACCTTGATGGGGACGAACGAATCGTTGATCAGCTTCGCGATCTCGGGGTCCTCGAAAGATTCATGCGCCATCACATGGCACCAATGGCAGGTGGAATACCCGATGGACAGAAGGATCGGCTTGTCCTCCGCCTTCGCCTTGGCGAACGCTTCTTCCCCCCAAGGATACCAATCCACGGGATTATTCGCGTGCTGCAGCAGATAGGGGCTCTTTTCGGAAGCGAGCCGGTTCGAATGGTGCTCGTTCATGTTCCTATTCTCCGTCGCCGCAAAGGACACCCCAAGTGGAGCGACGGTACACCCCAAAAGGACGACGACCTCCAATGATGCTTTGAATTTCATCTGCTGGATGGCCCGGCGATATCCCGGGAGGAATACTACGGGATCGCTAAAGTTTCTTCTTCGGAACCGGCTTTGGAACAAACGGCCTTGACCTTCAGAACATCCCCCGACTTCGTCTCGACCTTGACCTGATGTTCCAGCCCCCAGGGCTCTTGCGCGGGAAAGGTGTCCTCGACCACGACCTCATCGTTGCGGTAAACGGAGATCTTGCGAATATAGTGGGTCCGGTTGCGCTGCGAAACGTGATTGACCCTGATCGTCAGGATCTGGGTGGCCCGATCGTAAGTGAGCTCAATGCTCTCCGGCGGGTGAGCGAACACGGGAGGCGCCAATAATACGGTGAGTAATATCGTCAAGAAAAAATTCCTTTTCATACCCTTTCCGATCTTGCCGGGGTCCGGCTATTGAAGTTGATCGATCCGTTCCAGATAATATCGGGTGTTCTTGTATCCCGGCGACAGCTTTTCCACCTTGAGAAAAAGTTTTTGCGCCGCCGGATAGCGTTTGGCGAGGAAGAGCTCGAGCGCCTTTTTATAATACTTCTCCACCTTGGGATTGACCCGGTCTTTCGCGGAAGGCGACTCCTCGGCCCAGGGCGTGGGAGAAACGTCCGACCTTTTCGGCGAAGGCCGGACAGCGCCGGGCTCCGTTAGGGATGATTTTTCATCGGCCTTTTTTTCTCCGCCATGAAAGAAGTTCTTTATGCCGGATAGGCTTCTCTTAAAGAATCCTCCAGCGGAGGAAGAGCCGTCAGCCGGCGGAGACTTCTTGCGCAGCTTGCCGGCGGAAGCAGGCGCGGGCTTGATTCCTCTGGCGGACAGAAGCCCGAAATATCTTTGGGTCAGCTTGTAATCCGGATCCGCCGCCGCCACCTCTTCAAATGCTTCTTGCGCCTTGGCAAAATTGTTTTTACGGAAAAGATAGACGGCGTAAGAATACCGATCTTCCAGGTCTTCCGAGGAAAGCGAAGCGTTGGATCCCCGCCCGGAACCCGCAGAACCGGACGCTTCGTCCGAAGCGGCGGAGGCCGCAAGAGAGGCCGGGCCTCCCGTTCTCCCTAAGTTTTTCAAATATTGCCGCGTTTGCCGGTAGTTCGGAGAGAGGTCTTCGATCTCCTCGAACAGATCCAGCGCCTCCTGGGAATGGCCCGCGGCGATCAGCCCAGTGGCCCTTTCATAGACGGCCTGCAATCCCATATCAAGGTCCTGATGGATGCTGTTGCGCTCCTTATTCAGGTCCTGCTGCCGCTGGCGCATCTCCTCCCTGACCGGATCGGGTGGCGGAATGGAAATATCCGGCGATTGCGCTGACGTTTCGACATCCGGATCGATCGCCCGCAGCGGCGCTTCCCGCGACAATTCTTGTTCCGCATCTTCTGCCGGGGGCGCTTGTTCATCCTCCAGGGAACGGAAGGCGTCCTTCTCCCGGCGGAGCTCGTCCGAAAATGCCTTGATCCTGGGGTCTTCCTGCGGTTCCGCAGGATCGCCCAATTGTTTTTTCAAACGGGCCAAATACTGATGGGTGGCCTTGTACCCGGGGAAGATCCGTTCGACCTCCGCGAACTTTTCCTGAGCCTCCGCGAACAGCCCCGCCTTGTAGTGGGCGACCGCTTCCTTATAAAGTATTTTGGCCTCAAGGGCGAGGTCCCGGTTCTGGCCTTTGCCCGAGGCGGTGGCGATGTCCGAAACGTAAGCCGACGCCGGACCGGGGGCGCACGCCAAGAATGCGCCGATGGCGGCAGCCGGCAGAATTCGGAAGAATGATTTTTTTTGGATCAACATGGGCAACAGCGGTTATCGTACTATTTCAAATTATATTATACAAACCTCTCCGGCTTCACAATCATTGTTTCATTTCTTTATATAACAGGCATTGTCCCGGCAGACCCGGTTGGAATGGAAAAGATAGCGGTTCTTCGCCACCCACCGGTAGGCCCATGGCCCCACGATCGCCGACCCCGGGAAATAGAAAAGCGCCACCCACGGAAAAAGCATCGGCAGCTTCCATACCAGCCGCCGGAACACGAAAAAGCCGCCATAAAGTTCCCCGTAAGGTTCGAGAAGATGCAGCTGGCTTACGGCCCGTTCTTTGGTCAGCCCGGGATGGAGCGCCGCAAGGTCCTCCCCGGAATGAAGGTCCAGCATCCGCAAGGTCCCGAAGAGATCCATGACCGCAAGCTGCCGCACGCTGGCGCGGCAGAACTGGCATTTGCCGTCGTAGAGGATGACGCTCCTTTTGCCGGCGGCATTCAGCTCCCTTTTGCGTTCGATGTAGCGGACGATCTTATCCGGATGGATGAAGAGCAATAGCTGCGGAGGGTAAAGGAAGAAAAAGATCGCCGGAACATCGAGCGTGAGCAACAGGCAGACATGGAAGAAACTTCCCAGAATGATCGCCGAAATCCTCGTAGGCGGCCAGAAAAGCAAAAACGGCAGCAGGAATTCCATGGACATGATGAAGATCCCAAGCTTGTAACAAAGCGCGGGATGCGCGGCCAGGAATTCCCGCAGCAGGAAATACTTTGTGGTCCCCTCGTGGGGATAAAGCATCAGGTAATACAGTGGATTGCCGGTGAGCCAATTCCCGTTGGGGTAGATCTTGTAAAAGGCCGTGAAAAAGAACGTGGTCGCGATCTGGATCTGCAGCAGCCGCTGGATGAAAAAAGGCCGCCGGGTGCGCCAGGCGTCCGCGTCGGCGCGGCGCAGGGCGTCCACCGAGAAATAATCCCCCGGATAAGGCGTCAGGCACAAAAGGAAGATCGTCACGAGTAACAGGTCCCACGCCAGGGACGAGCCGATGTAAAAATCATTGAGCGCGTAGAAATAGATGAGCCCCGCGAGCATGACGCTGCCGCTGGCCTGGGTGAAGAACCCCACCAGAAAACAGAACCAGCTGACCCATAGCACGCACGCCGCGACGACCACGAGCCAGTCCGGGCTGCGCGCCACCAGCTGAAGCGATTCCACCGTGAAAAAGTTCCCGTTGTAGGTCTTGAAGGCCCCCGAAAGATAAAATTCCTTCAAATGGAAAAAGGACGGACAGGCGTGCAGGCCCGCGGCCACGGCCGCCGCAATCCGGAAAAACGCGAGCCCGATGGAAGGGCGTTCCTCAAGGAACAATCGCTGCCATAGCTTCATGGCCTCCCTCCTTGCGGCGGGAGAACGTCCCGGCAGCGATACAGCCAGCCTTCCTGATAAACGTAACGGCTCTTCTTTAAGGCAGGATACTGGCGAACCCCGACGGCAAAATCATCGAATTCGGGAAATCGTCCGTGCATCCAGCGGCAGAAGGACACGACGCTGCCCGGATCCCCGATCGCCCCCAGCACCCCGCGGTGGATGTTGTCGTAGAAAAGCGTCCGGTTGAGGATCACTTCATGAGGGTTCAGATCGAACAACTTCCCGTTCTTGATCCCCGACACCCGGTAGAATCCGAAAGAATCGTCGACATTGAAGAACATGATCGGGCCGGCGGGTGGGAAAAGGAATTTGTTGACCGCAAGCGCCAGGGAAAATCCGGGAAAGCTCCTTTTAAGGAACGGCTCCAGCAGCAGGTGCCGCGTGGTGTTGAGCATGAAGACCATGAGCCAGATCACCACAAAGAGACTGATGAAGTGGTCGCGCAGCCGTTTGTCTTTTGCGAGATTTACGACGAGGATCGGGGGGACGGTGAGGGTATAGACCCACCAGACGGGAAATTTGTAAACAAGGGCACCCCAGAGGATGAGGAAGGCGGACAAGCCCAGGGACCGGCCGAGGTTGGTCTGCATATCATTGAACGTCTTTTTCGGAGAACACTTCCGCCGTGAATATCTCGATCTTGGTGCGCGGGTCTTTCCACGCATCGGCGGGCAGCCCCGCCTTTTGTGAACAGAGTTCCGAGAGGAACGTCGTTTTATCCCAGCCGGTCTCGGTGGCCACCTGCGGCAGGAAGAGCCCCTGGCGATATCCCTGGCTCACGATGACGCCATGTTTTCCCAGTTCGATCTCATCGACGCTCGCCGGGCGAGGAATGGACAGGACCGAAACCTCCACATCAATGTCCCCGAGCTCCTGAGGCGAAAGCGGATCGAACCGCGGGTCCTGCGACGCCGCCGCGACGGCCATGTCCCGCACCGTCAGATACAGCGGCTGGCTCCCGATGATATGACCGATGCATCCGCGCAGATCGCCGTGCTTGCGAATAGTGACAAAGGCCCCTTCCATCGTCAAGAAACGGGGGTCGGTCTCTTTCACGTCCTTGACCTTTCCGGTCCTGACGAATTCCTGGATCGTCTCTTTGGCGATGCGGATGAGTTCTTTCTTTTGAACGAGGGAAAATGACCCGACCTTTAGATCTTCATTCCCCCCCTCGGCGGCTTCCGCCTCACCTGCCTTCGCTGCTTCCTTCAAAAAGACCACCGAGCCATACCCTACGACCCGCGACTTGTCGCCGCTGGCGTCCGAAGAATTGGCGTACTTGAGCACCTGGGCCTTCAGGTTCCGCTGGTGGGCGAACAAGAGCGCCGTCATCGTCCCGGTGAATCCGCACATCTCCATCTTGCCGGTGGCCATGCCGTTCCAGAAAGAATCCAGCTGGATCTTCTCGACGGCATCCAGGGTCCCCCGGTCCATGGACCGGGCCACTTCGTCCGTATGATAATGCGACATGTCGGTGCTGACCACGATGAGGACATCCTTCCGCTCGCCGATCAACTTGTCGAGGGCCTGGGCGAGGGCCTTGCAGACATCGGGGTCGGGCTGGCCCATCAGGATCGGGACGATCGCGAAATCCTTGAACGTTTTTTGCAGAAAAGGCAGCTCCACTTCCAGGGCGTGCTCGCGCTCATAGACCTGGGGCAGGACCTGGAACCGGCCGTTTTCCTTAAGCAGGGCGCCGGTGAACTCCTCATCGACCGGGACCGTCCCCAGAGGTGTCTTGAAACCACCTTTGTCCCAGACCGAAATGCCTTCAAAAGGAAAAAAATGGCTGGGGGCGATGACGACGATGGTAGAAAATTTGCGTTCCGCCACCGCCCGGAAACTGTAGGCGGCCACCGGTCCCGAGAAGAAATACCCCGCGTGCGGGGCGATGATGACCGATACGTTCGCAAGCGGTTTCTGGTCCGCCGCCGCAAAGAACAGGTCGATGTCTTTGGAAAGTTCCCGGGGATCGTCGGGATAGAACTGCCCGGCGACGTTGGGTTCCTTGATGGCAGGGTCTCCGTAAGCGGGAGAGAACATTTTCATGACGATGATCCCGGCGATGATAAGGGCTCTCATGATCCCTCGGCAGAGGACGAGAAATACCGATCGAGGCTTACGGCCTCGGTCTTCGCTACATACCGGCGCAAAAAGAACACGACCAGCCAGAACAAACTGTCCATAACGATGGTCAGCTGCGGCGGAAGGTGGAGCATTTCCCCGAAGCAGCCGCAGTCCGATAAGGGGAGATTGCGGATCAGCCCCTGTCCCAGGATGATGATGAAGCCGAAGAAAAGCCATTGGATGCCGCGCAAGATCCACGGGATCCACAACCCCAGCGCCGCAAAAGCCCCCAGGAGCAATTCGACCCAGGGGACGACACGCGCTACGATCACCTCCCCCCACGAAGGGAACAGCTGATACGCCTGCACCACGTAGAGAAAGTTCTGGTAAGGATGGATCAGCTTCTCTCCGCCGGAAACGATGAAGAATATCCCGATAAAGATCCTAAAGAAGCTCAGGGCGTTAATGGCGAGCCTCCTGGCAAAGACGGAGCTTGCGTCGACATCGGGACAGCGGTTGCGGCCA
>JAHFFX010000223.1 GCA_023247755.1 Candidatus Omnitrophota bacterium
TCCTTTCCTTCCTTGCCTTGGCGATCGGGGTCGCTGTGCGCACCTGGCAGTATTTCCAGAACGAATCCCTTTTTCTTGACGAGGCCTGGGTCGCCATGGAGGCGACCAACCGCAGTTTCTTGGAGATCTTTCGGCAGAATTTTCTTTTTGAGATCTCCTCCCGCCCGCCGCTGCTGTTCATCCTGCTTCTGAAGGTTTCCACCCAGTTGTTCGGCAACAACGAGTTGGCCTTAAGACTGGTCCCGTTCCTGTTCAGCCTCGCCGCCCTGGGCTTCTTCTATCAACTGGCCCGGACCTATCTTTCGGGTTATGGATTTCAGATCGCCCTGTGGCTCTTCGCGATCGCGGAACCCCTCGTGTTCTTTTCCTCCGAAGTCCGCCGATATTCGGTCAGCGTTTTTGTCTCGGTGTTGCTTTTATTCCTGGCGAGCCGATTACTGAAGCAATCGGTGAACTGGAAGCGGCTCTTGTCCTGGGGGATCCTGGGGGCCGCGATGCTGTGGCTGGCGCACTCGGCCATCTTCGTGCTGACGGCGATCGGGATCACCATGACCTATAAAAAGATCGAGCAGAAGCGTTGGTCGGGCCTTCCGTACCTGCTGATCCCCTTCGTGCTGATCTTCGGCAGTTTCCTGTTGCTTTACAATTTTACTCTGAAAGACGTGGTGGGCAGCCAGCAGCTGAAAGAAAGCTGGGACGAAGCGCTCTGGATCGAGGATCCTTTGTCCTGGAAGACGATTCCCTGGATTGTGGAAGTTTTCCTGGATAGCATCCTATCGCCGGGCGGGTTGGGCCTGCCCCTGCTGATGGCGGCGATCATGGGGGGCGGAGTGGCGCATTTCATCAAGAAGGACCGGATGGCCTGCCTGTTGTTGGGGATGCCGGTGGTTCTTACTTCGCTGGCGGCGTTAGGGGGGATCTTTCCTTTCCGCGGTCGGGTGATCCTGTTCCTGATGCCGGCCTATTACATTTTTCTTGCGCAAGGCGCGGAGGTCGTCGCGCAGAAGGTTTTCAAATATAACCGGATCGCGATGGCCGTTCTCCTGTCTCTGATCTTTTATGCTCCCGTTCTCGCCGTCTGCCGCATGGACCGCAGCCGCCTGAAGCCCGACAATCGCAGCGCCCTGGAATTCTTTAACCTCAATTACCACCCGGGGGATGCGGTCTTTCTCAATACGAACAAGCGTTATGCGTTCTGGTATTATGCCGGAACGCTGGGTTACGGGAAGTTCCTCCCGGAGTATGAAGGCTTTGATCTGGACGGAAGTTCTTTGGACGGAAAAAGGGTGGGGGTCTTCTCGGAGTTCGCCGTCGAAGTCCTGGGGCAGAAGATCATCGGCCTTGTTTACGAGTATCATCTGTATGATCAGAACGGACGGTTTCGGCGATCCGTCTTCCGGACCGGGGAAAGCGTTTTTCCCATCACCAAGGGCGGGAACCACCCTTGCCCGAAGCCGGGTCGCTCCTGGATCTTCCTCAAGTATCCCAGGACCCAACGGGTCGCGGAGGTCAACGACATCATACTTTCCTATTTCGAGCATTGCGGGCCGCAGCTTCAAAAATTCGAAAAGCCGGGCGCGGCCATGTATCTTTATGATGTTCGTTAGGCGGAATCCGTCGGCAAGAGCGGCGGCCGGACTATCGGGAATCCGGCGTGGCCGGCTTCAGGGAATCGGAGTATTGGGGAGCGGCGGGTTTGGTGATGGTGGGGTCGGTTGGGACCGCGGGTTTCGATATCTTGGGGTCCTGGGGCACTGCCGCTTTGGCGACCGCAGGGTCGCGCGTGACCGCCGGTCTGATCTTATCGGGGTCCTCGGGAAAGGTCGGTTTGGAGATCTTGGGGTCTGCGGGCACGGCGTCATTGAGCTTATCGGGATCGCTGGGGTGCGGGGCGATCGCCCGGGACGGTTCCGGGAAAGCGGTCACCGTTCCCTTGAGCAGATCTTCGGTGATCGAGAGGGTTGCCTCGGCCGAGCCGCCTTCCTGGGCGTAGGCGGTGACCTTGATCACGTCGCCTTTTTCGGCGCTTAAAGGGATCTTGGTGGTGAAATTATTGGGATCGACCTGTTGACGGTATTCCTGGACAACGGGAGTCCCGTTGTTCTTGACCACTTCGATCTTTTTGATGAACTGGTTGTTCTTGTGGCGGGAGATATGGGCCACATTGACGAGCAGCTGCTGCCCCGCCGCGTCGTACTGCAGATCGATCGACTGCGGGGGGTAGGGGAAGCCGGGGGGTGCGGTTAAAAACAACAGGCTCAGGCCGAACATGCTGGAAATGAAGAATCGGAAGGACTTGTTCATATAACCCAATCTCCGATGTATGATGAGCGCTGTAAGAAAGTGGTGTCATCATAGCAGGGGAATCAGGGCTTGTAAATGATTTGGTTAGGAAAGTGATGGTGTGTTTCTTGCGATGAGGGAGGAAAAGATGCCGGTCCCGATGAAAGAACTCAAAAGCAGCGTGGTCAGCGACCCCAAAGATCTTCAATGGTGGCAGATCTTCACCGACCAGGTGGCCTGCCGGGTGTCAAGTTCGGACACGGGCGGCGGCTTTTGTGTCCTGGAGCAGATCTCCCCGCCGGGCGGCGGGGTGCCGCCGCACGTGCATGAGAGGGAGGATGAGCTCTTCTATATCCTCGAGGGAGAAGGCGAGGTCGTTTGCGCAGAGGCGGTGATCCGGGCCGTGCCGGGCATGGTCATCTATCTTCCCCGGAAGGTCCCCCATGCTTTTCGCAACGTCGGTAAAACGCCTTCGCGGGGGCTGGCCGTCGTGAT
>JAHFFX010000224.1 GCA_023247755.1 Candidatus Omnitrophota bacterium
ATCATGCCCAAAAAGAAGGACGACACGCAGGCGCTGATCATCCACAAGGACATGTCGAAGGAGGGTGTCAAGATCTCCTTCCTCGCGAGCCGGCTGTTCACGCTCGCCAAGGACGAGTATTCCGCGACCCCCCATGACGAGTATCTGTCGCTGGCGATCGCCATTCGCGACCGGCTCGTCGAGCGCTGGATCCTGACCCAGCAGCGCTACCATAAACAAAATTCCAAAAGGGTCTATTATCTTTCGATGGAATTCCTTATCGGGCGGCTCCTGGGCACCAACATCATGAACCTGGGGCTGTGGGACGAGGTCAAGGAGGCGATGGACGACCTGGGCATCAGCGTCGATGATCTGCGCGAGATCGAAGTGGATGCGGGGCTGGGCAACGGCGGCCTCGGTCGGCTGGCCGCGTGCTATCTCGATTCGATGGCGACGCTGGGCATACCGGCCCACGGCTACGGCATCCGCTACGATTATGGCATCTTCCATCAGAAGATCGTCAACGGCTACCAGGTGGAACGCCCCGACGAATGGCTCATGAAGGGCAATCCCTGGGAGTTCATGCGCCCCGAGTACACGGTCAAGGTCCAGTTCTACGGCCGGCCGCACATGTATCAGGACGATAAAGGGCGGCTGTGCTTCAAATGGGTCGACAGCCAGGACGTGCTGGCCGTTCCCTATGACATTCCGGTCCCCGGATACAAGAACGAAGTGGTGAACACGCTAAGGCTCTGGTCGGCGCGGGGGAGCGAGGAGTTCGACCTCGAGTATTTCAACGACGGGGATTACGAGCAGGCGGTTTACACCAAGATGTACTCGGAGAATATCTCCCGCGTCCTTTACCCCAACGACGACGTTAGCCAGGGAAGGGAGCTGCGGCTCAAACAGGAGTATTTCTTCACCGCCGCTTCGATCGCCGATATCATCCGGCGCTTCAAGGTGGACAACGCCGACATCCGGGACCTGCCCAAGAAAGCGGTGATCCAGCTCAACGACACGCATCCGTCGCTGGCGATCGTGGAGCTGATGCGCGTCCTGCTTGACGATTTCCTGCTCGATTGGGACACGGCGTGGGAAATGGTCAAAAAGGTGTTCGCCTACACCAATCACACCATCATGCCCGAGGCGCTGGAGACCTGGCCGGTGCCGCTGATCGACCGGGTCCTGCCGCGGCACCTCCAAATTATTTACGAGATCAACATGCGCTTCCTGCAGGAGGTCGCCAACCATTTTCCGGGTGACCCGGGGCGGCTGCGGCGCATGTCCATCATCGACGAGAGCGACCCCAAGAAGATCCGCATGGCGCATCTGTGCATCATCGGCAGCCGCTCCGTCAACGGCGTGTCCAAGCTGCACACGGAACTTTTGCAGACGAAGCTCTTCAAGGATTTCTACGAGTTCTATCCCCAGAAGTTCAACAGCAAGACCAACGGCATCACGCCCCGAAGGTGGCTCTTGAAGGCCAACCGGCGGCTCTCCGAGCTCATCACCGACACGATCGGCTCGGGCTGGGAGACGGACCTCAACAAGTTGTCGGGGCTCTTGCCGCGCAAGGACGACCCGACGTTCCTGACCCGTTTTCAGAAGGCGAAAGAAGAGAACAAACGGGCCCTCGCCGATTACATCGCCAAGACCGCCAAGCTCACCGTGGACCCGGACTCCATCTTCGACGTGCAGATCAAGCGGATCCACGAGTACAAGCGCCAGCTTCTGTTCGCCTTTTATATCATTTCGCAATACCTGCGGCTGAAGAACGATCCGCGCGCCAGCGTTCATCCGCGCACCTTCATCCTCAGCGGCAAGGCGGCGCCCGGTTATTACACGGCCAAGCTCATCATCAAGTTCATCAATTGCATCGCCGACATCGTCAATAACGACAAGGGCATCAAGAACAAGCTCAAGGTGGTCTTCCTCGAGAATTACCGCGTGTCGCTGGCGGAGAAGATATTCCCGGCGAGCGATCTCTCGGAGCAGATCTCGACGGCCGGAACGGAGGCCTCGGGCACCGGCAACATGAAGTTCATGGTCAACGGGGCGCTCACCATCGGCACCTGGGACGGGGCCAACATCGAGATCGCCCAGGCGGTGGGCCAGGACAACATCTTCATCTTTGGGCTTAAGACCGACGAGATCGAGCGCCTGCGCATGCGGGTCTACGACCCCCGGGAGTTCATCCAGCGCTCCGTCCTGCTCACCGAGATCTTCCAGCTCATCAACGCGAATTTTTTCAACCCCTACGAGCCGGGCATCTTCAGCCCCATCGTGCATTCGGTGTATCATTATGACCCGTTCCTCATCTGCGCGGACTTCGAAAGCTATTGCGCGACGCAGAACCTCGTGGAGAAGGCCTTTGAGGATTCCGGCAGCTGGACCAAGAAGTGCATCGTCAACGTCGCCAACTCCGGCCGCTTCTCGAGCGACCGCTCCATCCGGGAGTACGCCAAAGAGATATGGGATGTACCTTGTACTTGATGGACCGAGGTCTCTTGTAAGTTGTTGTAATCATCTAAATCCCGCCTCATTAGAAAGGAATCGTCATGTCGCAGCAGAGGACCACATTAAAAGACGTAATGGCTGAAGTCGATCGCAATAACCTTAACGGCCTGCCCGACTCGGCCCTGCGGGACATGGTCCGGGAGAATTCCAAGGAGTTCAAGACCTCCTGGGTCAACCTGGGCCGCATTCTTTACACGGTCTGGAAGGACAAGCTGTTCAAGAACTGGGGGTTCGAGAAGTTCGAGACCTACATCACCAAAGAGGTCGGCATCCGC
>JAHFFX010000021.1 GCA_023247755.1 Candidatus Omnitrophota bacterium
TGTATCAAGAGGCCTTGTCTTATCTCCAGAAGGCGGACAGCTTCATCAAGGACCCGGTCATCTACGACCATCTGGGAGATGTCTACCTGCAATTGAACGAGGTCGAGAACGCCAAGAAATACTGGAAGCTTGCGCTGGATCTTTATCCCGGACAGGAACAGATCATCAAGAAATTGAAATCCGTTGAACCGCCGCAGCAGGCAAAAACCCAGTCCGTCCAACAATAGTTCCGGATTCCCCCCACACAACGCTCATGCCCGAGCCCTTTCCCTATCCGGTCTATCGATGAAGTCTCTGACGCTGAAATCCCCCGCGAAGCTGAATCTCTTCTTGAAAGTGGTCGGCAAAAGGCCGGACGGTTTTCATGAGCTGATCACGCTTTTTGAAAGGATCGCTCTTTGCGACAGCATCCGTTTCGCCAAAAATTCTTCCGGCCGGATCTCCATTTCCTGCGATCATCCTCAGGTCCCCCGGGGTCCCAAAAATTTGATCTATCAGGTCGCCCGGAGGCTCAAGGATGATTTTGCCGTCGAAGGCGGTGTGGACATCCGTATCCACAAACGCATTCCGGTGGCGGCGGGGCTGGCGGGGGGGTCCAGCAACGCGGCCACCGCATTGATGGGGCTGAATCGATTGTGGAAACTGGGGCTAAGTCGCAAGGACCTGGAAAGTTATGCCGACCGGATCGGCAGCGATGTGGCGTTCTTCCTGCATGATTGTTCCTGGGCCCGGGGGACCGGCCGGGGGGAGGTCATCCGGGTTCTTCCACTGAAGTCCAAGCTATGGCATCTGCTGGTTGTCCCTCGCATCAAAATGTATTCGGGAGAAGTATTTACGGCATTGGGATGTCGAAAAAAGGTTGCTTATCCGTCCGGTCGAACCGGGGCGGCTGCCGGACGGCGAAGAGGGAATTTAACATTGACAAAGAAATATGATGATGTTAATATTTTGACTCGCTATTTAAAGCAAAACGACGTTTATCGGTTGGGAAAGCTCCTCGCCAACGATCTGGAAGCCCCCATCATTCGGTTACGTCCCGGTTTGCTCAAGTTAAAAAGCAAGATTCAGAATTGGCAACCCTGCGGCGTGTCTTTCTCGGGTAGCGGCCCGGCGGTGTTCGCACTCACCGCGTCAAGGCAGGAAGCCGATCGTCTGAAAGTTCTTTTAAAAAAGCGGTATCGACAGGTATTTGTGGTCCAGACACTTTAAGGAAGAGGGGTAAAGCGATGGAAATCACAGAGATCCGGGTATTCGTCAAGGAAGGACAAGATAAGAAACTGAAGGCCTATGCGACGGTGACCTTTGACAGCGCCTTTGTCATTCGCAACATCAAGGTGATCCAGGGTTCCAACGGTTTTTTTATCGCCATGCCTTCCCGAAAGCTGAAGACCGCCTGCCCCAAATGCAGTTTTAAGAACGAAGTGGGCAGCAAATTTTGCAATCAATGCGGGGCTTCGCTGCCTTTTCCGGATCAGCCCGTGTCCGCGATGGAACTTGATTCCAAATCCGAACACCGGGACATTGCCCACCCCGTCACGCAAGAATTTCGTGAATACCTGCAGAACAAAATTCTGGAGGCGTACCGAAAAGAAGCGGGTCTCTCCGCTTCGCCCGTAGGCGGACCTGCCTCGGCGTAGGTGTGGTTCGTGGAAAGTCCGCTATGAAGGCGGCGTGGGTTCCGAATCGTCTTCCAAAACTCCCAGTTTCCCATCATTCTTGGGCGCCAGAATTCGTTGAAGAATAATTGCCCGGTGGTGTAATTGGTAACACACGAGCCTTTGGAGCTCGGTTTCCTGGTTCGAGCCCAGGCTGGGCAACGGTTTGACTCGGCCCTTCGGGGCTCGCTGGAGCAGGGAACTCGCGACGGCATTTTCATGAAAAGTCTGACGACGATTATTTTGGCGGCGGGGCGGGGCGTGCGGATGAGATCTGCTGTCCCGAAGGTTTTGCATCCCGTCGCCGGGCGCCCGATAATCCATTATGTGCTGGACGTGGCCCGGCGCGCGGGTTCTTTGAAAACTTATGTCGTATTGGGGCATCAGCAGGGATTGGTCCGAAAGCAGTTGCCCAAAGATGCCACTATCGCCGTACAGAAAAAACTGCTGGGGACCGCGGATGCGGTCCGAACGGTTGCTGCGCGGTTAAGCTCGGGCTCCGGGGATGTCCTGATCCTTTGCGGCGATACGCCGCTATTGCAGGTTCAGACCATCAAGAAGCTGCTCCGTTCGCACCGCGTGACCGGCGCTTGCGCGACGGTGTTGACGGCGATTGTCGCGGACCCTCGCGGATATGGACGGATCGTTCGCGATCCGGAAGGCAGCGTTCTCGCTATCCGTGAAGACAAGGATGCCACCGCGCAAGAAAAGGAGATCCCCGAGATCAACACCGGCGTGTACTGTTTTCGCGGTGGAGACCTGTTGCGTGGTTTAAAAGGGATAAGGCTTAACGAATTCAAAAAAGAATTTTATCTGACGGACATCATTGAAAACCTGGAAAAGGAAGGTAAGAAGATTTCAGCGGTCGTGGCGGAGGACCCTCTGGAAGGATTAGGGATAAACTCCAGGGTGGAGTTGAGTGTCGCCGAGCGCCTGATGCGCGAACGGATCCTCAAACAATTCATGCTGGATGGTGTTGGGATCGTCGATCCCGCGACGACGTACATCGCGGCGGACGCTAAGATCGGCCGCGATACGGTCATTAAACCGTTTACGGTGATCGAAGAGAACGTGCGTATCGGGAACCATTGCCAGATCGGTCCATTTGCGCACTTGCGTCCCGGAACGAGGCTTGCCGATGGCGTGGAGATTGGTAATTTCACCGAAGTTTCCCGCAGCAGCATTGGCCCGGACGTGCGCATGAAGCACTTTAGTTTTATGGGGGACGCGGTCGTGGGGGCGGCGTCGAACATCGGCGCCGGGGTCGTGACGGCCAATTACGATGGCAGAGATAAGAACCAGACTTTGATCGGGAAGCAGGCCTTCATCGGTTCCGATTCCATTCTGGTGGCTCCGGTGAAGATCGGAGCGAAGGCCATGACCGGCGCGGGCAGTGTGGTGCCGGCCGGGAAGAATATCCCCGCGGGAAAGATCGCGGTGGGCGTGCCGGCGCGAGTTCTATCAAGGAGAAAAAATTCATGAACGGGTTAGCCATTTTTTCGGGGAACGCCTCCAAGGAGCTGACGGAAAAGATCTGCCAATCCATGGAAGTGCCGGTGACGGAAGTTTTCGTCGGGAAGTTCAGCGAAGGGGAAATCCGGGTCCAGATCAGGGAAAATATCCGCGGTAAGGACGTCTTCATCATCCAGTCGACCTGTCCGCCGACCAATGATAATTTGATGGAATTGTTGATCCTCATCGACGCGGCGCGTCGCGCCTCGGCCGATCGGATCACGGCGGTGCTGCCCTATTACGGTTACGCCCGCCAGGACCGCAAGGACATGCCGCGGGTTCCTATTACGGCGAAGCTGGTGGCCAATCTGGTCGTGGCCGCCGGGGCGAACCGGGTCCTGGCGATGGACCTGCACGCCCCGCAGATCCAGGGGTTCTATGATATTCCCGTCGATCATCTGTATGCCATCAACGTGCTGTGCGACTATTTTACCCGCAAGAATTTCAAAAATATGGTCGTGATCTCACCGGACGTGGGCGGCATCAAAATGGCCCGCGCTTACGCCAAAAGATTGGGCGCGGGGCTCGCCATCGTCGATAAACGGCGGGAAAGCGCCGAAAAAACGGAGGTCATGCACATCCTGGGGAACGTCAAGGGAAAGATCGCCGTGATCGTCGATGACATCATCGCAACGGCGGGGTCGCTGGTGGAGGCCATCGGCGTCCTGCAGGCCCGCGGCGTCAAGGAAGTTTACGCGGCCGCCAGCCACGGGGTCCTCTCGGGGCCGGCGCTGACGCGCATCCGGGACTGCAAAATACTCAAAGAAGTGGTCATTACCGATAGCATTCCGCTTCCGAACGCGGCAAGAAATCCCAAGATCAAGGTGTTACCGGTGGCGTCGTTGCTCGCGGACGCCATCAAGCGGATTCATAACGCCGAGTCCATCAGTTGTCTTTTTGACGAGGTCCGGCGGTAGAACAGAACGCGGTGCGGATTTTTCCAAATTAAATCAATAGTAATCAGGAGTTCACCATGGAAGAGATCAAACTGGAAGTTCAAGTCAGAAAAGAAACGGGAACGCGCAAGGCCAAGTCGGCCCGGCGGACCAATTTAATTCCCGGCGTGGTGTATGGGGGCGGAAAAGAACCGACGATCATCAATATCGACCGTAAAATCTTCGAGCGGATCGCCCGGACCCACCGCGGGGAGACCGTTATCTTCCATTTGAACGTCATGGAGGGCGCTAAAAAATTGCGGGATTATTCCGCGATCACCAAAGAAATGCAGTTCAATCCCGTTTCGGATGAGATCCTGCACATTGATTTCCACCGCATTTCGCTGACCGAGAAGATCCAGGTCGAGGTCACCATCGTTCCCAAGGGAGAGGCCGTCGGCATCAAGCAGGACGGGGGGTCGCTCGATCAGCACCTCTGGAAACTGGATGTCGTCTGCTTGCCCACGCAGATCCCCCATCACATTGAAGTGGAGGTCGGCCATCTGAAGATCGATGATAAGATCTTTGTCAAGCAGCTGACGCTGCCAGCCGGTGTCACCACCAAGCATGATCCAGAGGACATCGTCCTGGCGATCGTTCCGCCCATGAAGGAGATCAAACCGGAAGAAGCGGCCGCCGCGGCGACGCCGATGGAGCCGGAAGTCATCAAGGAAAAGCCGAAGGAAAAGAAGGAAGGCGAAGAAGGGGCGGCCCCGGCAAAGAAAGCGGAAGCGGCTCCCAAGGCGGAAGGAAAATAACCGCTGCTCGATCCGAAATTTTCTGGAAACCAATCCGTGTCCGAACCCCGCATCATTGTTGGCATCGGCAATCCCGGCCCGGAATACGCGACCACCCGGCACAATGCGGGATTTATGGTGGTCGACGAGCTTGCCAAAAGACACAAGCTCAAGTTCGCCAGAAGTTCCAGGCTGCGCGGCTGGGCGGCGCGGGCCGCCAGCGGCACTCCGGGATTCGTTCTTTTGAAACCTGCGACTTTCGTCAATAATTCGGGGGAATCCGTCGCGGCCGCGGTGACGGAAAAAGGATTTTGCCCGCAGGATGTGCTGGTCGTGTGCGATGACCTGAACCTTCCCTTCGGACAGTTGCGGATAAGGCCGCAGGGAAGCGCCGGCGGGCACAACGGGCTTAAGTCGATCATCGAACATCTTAAGTCGGAAGGATTCGCCAGGTTGCGGTTCGGGATCGGTTCTCCCGCGGACAAGCAGGGCCGGGATTATGTGCTGGCGGAATTCGACTCCCGGGAATTGAAGGAAGTGAAGGATCTCGTCGGGCTCGCTGCGGATTGCTGCGAGACGTGGTTGACCGGCGGTGTCAAAAAAGCCATGGATCAATTCAACAAAAGGACAGAAGATGGATAAGTATGAACTGGTTGTGATCGTCAACGCCCAGCTCCCCCAGGATGAGCGGGACTCCGTTTCCAAGCAAACCACGGATTACGTGGCCAAAGGCGGGGGGAAAATCATCAACACTCAGATGTGGCTGGACAAATTCAAGCTCGCCTTTCCTATCAAGAAATGCCAGGAAGGGACGTATTACCTCACCAATTTCGAAGCCCCGACCGCCTCGATCGTGAACCTGCGCGAGTCGCTGCGGCTCAACGAGAAGGTCGTGCGGTACGCCATTTATAACGCGAGCCGGTAGGTTCGCGTTATCTATTGAAGACCCAACAAAGGGGGACACCCATGGCAAGTCTCAACAAAGTTCTTCTGATCGGCAATTTGACCAAGGATCCGGAACTCCGGTACACTCCCAGCGGTGTGGCCGTCGCGAATCTGCGCCTGGCCGTCAACCGCCGCTACAAGGACAAGACCGGGGAATGGAAAGAGGACACCTGCTTCATCACGGTGACCGCCTGGGACAAGCAGGCGGAGGTCTGCAATCAATACCTGCAGAAAGGGCGTCCGATCTTCGTGGAAGGGCGCTTGCAGTCCCGTTCTTGGGAAGGCAACGACGGCCAGAAGCGCACCACGATCGATGTCCGCGCCGAGCGCATCCAGTTCTTGGGATCGTCCGGCGGAAGATCGGCGGAGGCGCCTTCGGCGGCAGCGGAAGACACTGCGGGTGTCGAAGAGGCGGGATCGAGTTCTTCTCCCGCAGCACCGGCGGCAGGCGGCGATTTCAAGCCCGAGGACATGGCGTGGGAAGAATGAAAAACGCTCCGCGATCGTTCTATAATAAATTTAGTTAAGATCACCAGAGAACAACAAACAGTTTCTAAGGAGGTTCCCATTGGCAGAGTATAAAAAACCATTCAATAAAAATAGACCCCCGCGTCCGCCGAGGTCCAAGGAGGCGATCGCCGCCGCCAAGGCGTCCCGGGCCAGTCGTTACCAGATCCCTGCCGGCACCAAGATCGACTATAAGAATCTGCCGCTGATCCAGAAGTACCTGACCGACCGCGGCAAGATCATCTCCCGCCGGATCACGGGGATCAGCGCCAAGCAGCAGAGAGAAATCGCCACGGCCATCCGGCGCGCCCGGTTCCTGAGTCTCTTGCAGACGGGCGTGCGCCGACGGCCATAAAAAAAGGAAAGCTCTTATGGAAGTCATTTTGAATCAAGATGTGGAAAAGTTAGGAAAAGTCGGCACTGTCGTGAAGGTGAAGGAAGGGTTCGCCCGCAATTTCCTCTTCCCCAAGAATCTGGCTTATCCGGCCACCCAGGCCAACCTGCGGCGTATCGAGCAGCAGAAGGCGAAGCTGGCGGCCCAGTATGAGGCCACCCGGAAAGTTGCCCAGGAACTGGCGGAGAAACTGGCCAAAGTTTCCGTAACGATCACCGTCGAGGTCAATGACCTCGAAAAAATGTACGGTTCCGTTTCGGAGGCCGATATCGTCAAGGCCCTGGAAAGCGAAGGGCATACGATCGACAAAAAGCAGATCCTGCTGGAGAACCCCATCACGGAACTGGGTATCTTCGAAGTGTCCATCAAGCTCCATCCGGACGTCACGACAAAGATACGACTATGGGTAGCCAAGAAGTAAAGATCCCCCCGCAGAACCTGGACGCCGAGAAGTCCGTCCTGGGGGCCATGATGATCGACGCGGAAGCCATCGGCGTCGCCCTGGAAATTCTGGACCCTTCCTGGTTCTACGAAGAATCCCACCGGCACATTTATTCCGCCATCCTCGATTTGTACAATAACCACAAGAACGTGGATCTCATCACGCTTTCGGACAAGCTCAAAAGCTCGGGGCAGTTGGAGTCGGTGGGCGGGGTCACGTATCTGACCTCGGTCATCGATTACGTTCCCAGTGCCGCCAACATCGAGCATTACGCCCGAATCGTCCGGGAGAAGGGCATCCAGCGGATGCTCATCAAGAGCGCGACCCAGATCATCAGCCGGTCGTACGAGGCCAAGGACAACGTGGCGGAGCTGGTGGATGAAGCCGAGCGGCTGATCTTCGAAGTTGCCGATCTGCGCCAGCGGCAGGGGGCCGTCCACATCAAAGATCTGGTGAAAAGCACTATCGAGACCATCGACACGCTTTACCAGCGCAAGGAATATATTACGGGGATCCCGACGGGGTTCATGGAATTCGACCGGTTGACCTCGGGCCTGCAGAAGTCGGATCTGATCATCGTGGCGGGCCGGCCTTCGATGGGTAAAAGCGCCCTTGCCGTTTCCATGGCGGAGTACGCCGCCCTGGAAAAGAAGATCCCAGTGGCGTTCTTCAGTCTCGAAATGTCCAAGGAGCAGTTGGTGCAGAGAATGCTTTGTTCGCACGCCCGGGTGGACGCCCACAAGGTTCGTTCCGGTTTTCTTTCTCCATCCGACTGGCCGAAGCTGACCGCGGCGGCCGGGAAACTTTCCTCTTCGATGATCTTCATCGATGATCTGCCGGCCATTTCGGCGCTGGAGTTGCGGGCCAAGGCCAGGAGACTTAAAGCCAACCATAACATTCAATTGATCGTCCTTGACTATCTTCAGCTGATGCGCAGTTCCATCAAAACCGACAGCCGCCAGCAGGAAATTTCGGAAATTTCCCGCTCGATCAAGGCATTGGCCCGGGAGTTGAGCGTTCCGATCATCGCCATTTCGCAGCTCTCCCGCGCGGTGGAAAGCCGGCAGGACCACCGGCCGCAGCTGTCGGACCTGCGGGAGTCGGGCGCGATCGAGCAGGACGCCGATGTCGTGGTGCTCCTCATGCGCGAGGAGTATTACAACCCCACCGAAGAAAATAAGGGGATCACGGAAGTCATCATTGCCAAGCAGCGGAATGGTCCCGTGGGGACCGTGAAGCTCACCTTTATTAAGGAATACATGAGGTTCGAAAACCTTGCCCAGGTCGGTTGAAGTATTTCGTGAACCGGCGCGGAGGCGTTCCCCGAACCAAGAATTTGTACAAGTCGATTGACACGCCTCCGCGGCAATCCTATAATCATTCCAATTATCGAACTCCTTTCCTATTCATGAAAAAGATCAGCTTCTTCACAGCATGTGTTTTCTCCTTAAGCTTTGGGATTTGGTCACTTTCCGCTCAAGCCGAAAATTCCAAAGAGATCCCGCAGGTCGAGGCCGGAACGGTCAACGTCGTTGCTCATCCGGAATCGCCGGAGCCTGCCGCTGAGCCGAAGTCGAATGGGGCGGACCCCGCTCCTTCGTCCGTCAAGTCCGGTTCCACGGCCCCGACCCTAGAAGAAAGCGCTCCGATCGCGAGCCCCGAACCGCTCTCTTCCGTCAAAGAAAACAAGATCATCAAGGTCATCGACGTCAAGGGGAACAAGACCATCGGGATCAGCACCATCCTTTCCAAGATCAAGATCCGGGTGGGCGATGAATATCTGGAGAACATCATCAGCGATGACGTGAAGCGTCTTTATAATACCGGTTATTTTTCGGACGTCAGCGTCGACCGGGAAGAATATGAAGAGGGATTCAAGGTCATCATCTATCTCACCGAGAAGTCGATCATCGAGAAGATCACCTTTTCCAAACTGCGTTATCAGAAACCGCGGTCGATTCAGAACAAGTTGAAGACCAAGGAAGGGAAATTCCTCGATAACAAAGTCCTCAAGGACGACATTCAAACGATCAAGGACCTTTATGCCAAGAAAGGGCTGACCAGCGCCGAGGTGGACGTGGAAACCACCATCGATGACACCACGAACAAGGCCAAACTGCATTTTATCATCAAGGAAGGTTACCGGATCAAGATCCGGCGGGTCAAGGTGGTGGGGAACAAGGCCTTTCCTTATCGGAAGATCGTGCGGACGATCAAGACCCGTCCGGCCTGGCTGTTCGAACCGGGGTATCTTAAACAGGACCTGCTGGAAGAGGACATGGAGCGCATCAAGTCCTTTTATGAAAAGGAAGGGTTCATCGACGCTACGACCAGTTTCGTCACGAAGGACCTGGGCAAAGGCAGCACCGAGCTCGTCATCAATATCGAAGAAGGCAGCCGTTATTATGTCGGTTCGATCGTGGTGGCCGGAAACAGTGTCCTCTCGGAAACGGAGATCCTGGCGGCGATGAAAGAGATCAAGGTCGGCAAAGTGTTCAGCCGCGAGAAACTGGAGCAGGACCTTTCCACGGTAAGGACGGTATATTTCGATAAGGGATACATTTTTGCCGACATACAGGAGTCGACCGCGCTTAATCCCGAGACCGGGAAGGTGGAGATCAAGCTGACCGCCGAAGAAGGCATGCTTGCGTATGTCAACAAAGTCAAGATCGAAGGGAACGCCCGGACCCGCGATATCGTCATCCGCCGGGAGATCCGTTTGTACCCGGGGGACCGCTTCGATGGGGTCAAGCTGCGCCGCAGCAAGGACCGACTCAAGGGGCTGGGGTATTTTGAGGATGTCAATTATGACATCACGGACACGGATGATCCCGCCAAGAAGGACCTGGTGGTCCAGGTCAAGGAGGCGAAGACGGGCACGCTCAGCTTCGGCGGCGGATATTCGACGGTCGATCAGCTCGTGGGGTTCGTCGAGATCGAGCAGCGCAATTTTGATTTCACCAACTGGCCGACCTTTACCGGCGGCGGACAGCATCTCTCCCTGCGGGCGGAAACCGGATCATTGCGCAACAATACCCGATTGAGCTTCACCGAACCATGGATTTTTGATTATCCGATCTCCGGAGGGTTCGACGTCTACCGCTCGAGCCGGGACCGCGAGCGGGATGTCGGCTACGGTTATGACGAGACCCGCACCGGAGGCGACATCCATTTCGGGAAGGAGTTGTCCGAGTACATGAATTCAGGCTTGTTCTATAAGAGGGAAGTCGTCAAGATCAGCAATCTGGAAGAAGGTGCCACCGCGGACCTGCAAAGGGAAGTGGGCACCAACACGCTCAGCGATGTCGGACTGAACATCAGCCGAGATTCCCGGGACAGTGAATATAACCCTACGCATGGAATGTATTTGAACCTGGCGGGGGACGTGGCCGGCCAGTTCTTGGGTGGGGACAAAGAATTTTACCGAATTCAAAACACTCTGAGCTATAATGTGCCAATGCTCTTCCAATCCGTGCTTGAATTCCGCAGCCGGATAGGGTTTATGGAACCCTACGGAGATTCCGAGGTCGTTCCTATCTTCGAGCGCTTCTTTGCGGGTGGCGCGCGGACGATCCGCGGATACAACGAGCGTGGAGTGGGGCCGCTGGATTTGGTAACGGAGGACCCCATCGGCGGTGAAGCCCTGTTCGTGGGGAACATCGAATATACGGTTCCGGTCATTGATTTCCTGAAGCTCGCGACGTTCTTTGATACCGGAAATGTATGGGCGAAATCCTCGGATTTCGGAAGCGATGAATTCAAGTCCGGCGCCGGTTTGGGATTGCGGGTCAAGACCCCCATCGGGCCGATCAACCTGGATTACGGTTATCCGCTCAATGACGAGCCCGGGGAAGAGAAGAAGACAGGGAAGTTTTATTTCAGTGTAAGTCGTGGTTTCTGATCCCGCATCGGGTAAGTTTACTCAGGGTCGCCTCGGCATTGTGCCGAGGCCCCGGATAAGTCTGGTGGTTGAATTGGACGAGGCATAACAAAAAAGGAGGACGGCGGTGAAAAGTCTCAGAGTGATGATGGTGATGTTCGTGTTGGCGTTTTTAACGGGAGGCCTGGCTCAGGCTGCCGATATGAAAATCGGTTATGTGGACCTGGCCAAGGTATTCGATGAATACAACAAGACCAAGGATTACGATGTGGTCCTTGAGCAGCAGCATAACAAGTACGTTCAGGAAAGAGACACCCGGCTGCAGAAGATCAAGGATGCCCAAGGCAAGCTTTCGCTCCTGAAGGAAGAAGAAAAAGGCAAGCTTCAGGAACAAATGGAAAAGGATCGTCAGGACCTTTTGCAGTTCGACAGCCAGCAGCAGACGGAGCTGAAGAAGCAAAGGGATGAGAAGATCCGCGAGATCCTTGGTGAGATCGAGAAGGTCACCAAAGATTACGCCGAAAAAGAGAAATACACCCTGATCCTCAACGACCGGGTGCTCATCTACGGCGGTACCGACATGAATCTCACGGAACAGATCCTCAAGATCCTTAACGATGGTTATAAGAAGTAGGCCGGTAAAGAACCGATCGTATGCGCAAAACCTTAGCCGAGATAGCGACACTCGTCCATGGCGAGGTTGTGGGGAACAAGGATCTGGTCATTACGGGGGTATGCGGTGTTTTTGACGGCAACGTCGGTGAACTGACCTACATCGAAAGCAAGAAGTATCTTCCCGAGGCTCGCGCCACCAAGGCCTCGGCCATCCTGACGGCCCGGGACGTTTCTGTCCCGGGCAAGTCTATTATTCGGACGGACAATCCCGCCTTAGCTTTCGTCAAAATCGTTGAAATCGTCGCAGCCGAGACCCGCAAGCCTGCTCCACCAGGGTTTCATCCAACCGCGATCATCGCCGAGGATGCCCGCATCGGCAAGAACACGTCGATCGGGCCGCATGTGGTCATTGAATCACAAGTGGTGGTGGGCGAAGAAACGTCTATCGGTGCGGGTTGTTTTATCGGCCGCGGAACCCGCCTTGGCCGAGCGTGTTTGGTCTATCCGCACGTCACGCTCCGGGAAGGTATTTCCGTGGGCGATCGGGTGATTATCCATCCGGGCGCGGTGATCGGGGCGGATGGTTTCGGTTTTGTCAATGAACACGGGAAACACCGCAAGGTTCCGCAGATCGGGACGGTGGTGATCGGCAATGATGTTGAGATTGGCGCCAATACGACCATCGACCGGGCACGCCTGGACAAGACCGTGGTGGGTCGGGGAACAAAGATAGATAATCTTGTTCATGTCGGACACAATTGCATCATCGGCGAAGATTGCATCATCATCGGATTGGTGGGGGTGTCCGGGAGCACCACGCTGGGGAATCGCGTGATTCTCGGCGGGCAGGCGGGGACGGTGGGACATTTGACGATCGGCGAAGGGACAACGGTGGCCGCCCGTTCCGTCGTGACCAAGGACATTCCGCCGAATATGGTCGTTTCCGGATTCCCGGCAAAGCCGCATGCCGAGGCCAAGAAGATCAATGCCTACATCCAGCGTTTGCCCCAAATGGCCGAACGATTGGACAACTTGACCAAACGGGTCGATGTATTGAACGCCCGTAAGAAATCGGCGGTTCCCGCAAAAAGGAAAAAGAAAAAGTGATCCAGGCAATTCAGGAAAAACAAAGAACGATCGCCAAGGAATTCTCGCTCTCCGGCGTGGGGCTGCACACCGGTCATGCGGTCCGGGTCACCTGCAAGCCCGCCGCGGAAAACAGCGGCATCCGCTTTAAACGGGTGGATCTGCCGGGCCAGCCGACCTATCAGGCGAACATCGGCAGCGTTCTCATCGATACCGCCGTTCCGCGATGCACCACCATCGGGCAGGGGTCCGCGGTCATTCATACGATCGAACATTTCATGAGCGTCTTAAGCGGTCTGGGGATCGACAATCTCTCCGTGGAGCTTGACAGCAACGAGCTTCCCGGGCTGGACGGCAGCGGTCAGGGTTTCCTGAAAGCCATCAAGGAGGCCGGCATCAAGGAACAACCCGAACCGCGCAAGGTCTACGCGGTCCGGGAGCCCGTTGGCGTTGAGCTTAACGGTTCCTCCATCTTCATTTCGCCGGCGGAGGACTTCCGGGTGTCCTACACGCTGGATTATCAGCACCCCAAACTGCGTTCCCAATTCTTTTCCGCATTGATCGATCCCGCGACGTTCGAACGGGAGATCGCTCCCTGCCGGACCTTCTGCCTGGAAAAGGAAGCCGAAGAACTGAAGAAAATGGGCATCGGGAAAGGGGCGACCTATGAGAATACTCTGGTCGTCGGGGACGATGGAGTGAAGTCGAACACCCTGCGGTTTCCCGACGAGTTCGTCCGCCACAAGGTGCTTGACCTCATCGGCGATCTTTATCTGCTGGGGGTGCCTTTGCGCGGCCATATCTTTGCGGTCAAAAGCGGTCATACGTTGAACATCTCGCTCTTAAAAAGGATCCATCAGCAGCGGATGCGTTACGAGCATCGACCGTATATCCCGGTATATCCTCCCGCCGGTCTGCGGGAGATCGATATTGAACAGATCATGCGGATCCTTCCGCACCGCTACCCCTTCTTGCTGGTGGACCGGGTCATCGAGCTCGAACAGGGAAAGAAGGCCGTCGGCATAAAGAACGTCACCATCAATGACAATTTTTTTCAGGGACATTTTCCGTCCCGGCCGGTGATGCCGGGGGTTTTGATCATCGAAGCCATGGCCCAGACCGCCGGTGTGGTCATCTTGACGAATCGCCAGCATCATGGTAAAGTTGCATTCTTTATGGCGCTGGATAAGGTCAAGTTCCGCAGGGTGGTGGCTCCCGGCGATCAGTTGCTCTTGGAAGTGGAAGTGCTAAGGGACCGCACCAAGACCGCCCAGGTGCGGGCGAGGGCATTGGTCCGCGATGAGGTCGCCGCCGAAGCAGAAATGATGTTTTCCTTTACAGAGGCCGGTTATTTGGATTAAAATGAGATCCAAGGATTTATGCTATGAAAAAAAGTGAAGTCAACGGCGACCTGAAGACCAGCGCCAGCGAAGAGCTCTCCTCGGTGATCATCCACAAAACGGCGATCGTCCATCCCGAAGCCCGTTTGGGTCGCGGGGTGGTGGTCGGGCCATTTTCGATCATTGAGAAGAACGTGACCATCGGCGACAATTGCCAGATCGGCAGTTCGTGCGTGATCCAGGGGCACACGACGATCGGCAAGGATTGCCAGCTCTTCACCGGCACGGTCATCGGCAGCATTCCCCAGGACAAGAAATTCAATGGGAACGGCGCCGTTTACCTTTATATCGGAGAGAACAATATCTTCCGGGAATATGTGACCGTCAATCCCGGGACTCCGGAAGGCGGCGGCAAGACCGTCATCGGCAGCAACAACCTTTTCATGGCCTATTCGCACATCGCGCATGATTGCGTGATCGGCAACAATTGTGTCATGGCCAACAACGGCACGCTCGCGGGTCATGTGACGCTCGAGGACATGGCCGTGGTGGGCGGGCTTACCGCCGTGCACCAGTTCGTGCGTCTCGGAAGGCTCTCGATCGTGGGAGGGTGCTCCAAGGTCGTGCAGGACATCCCGCCGTTTTCCATGTGCGACGGTCACCCGGCAAAGGTCTTCAGTCTCAACTCGGTCGGATTAAAACGCTCCAAGCTCCCGCCGGAGACGCTCAAGTCCTTGCGCAAAGCTTTCAAGGTCCTGTTCCACTCCGGACTTTCCAAAACCCACGCGCTCGAGATCATCGAGCGAGAGATCCCGCCCTGCCCGGAAATCGAGCATTTGATTTTCTTCACCAAAACCTCCAAACGCGGTCTGTGCAGTTAGCACAGCGTACAGGTTATAGCGGATAGCGTATAGTAAACCCGGATCACTTTACGCTGATGACCACTATCCGCTAAACGCTTTCCGCTTTACGCTAAAAAAGTATGACACCTTCCTCCCAGACTCTCGGACTCATCGCCGGCAACGGCCGCTTTCCCATTCTCTTCTGCCAGAAGGCCCGTCGCGAAAACTACAAACTGGTCGTGGCCGCCGTGCGCGGTGATACCTGGTGGGCCATTCGTTTCTTTGCCGATAAGCTCTGCTGGGTGGGGCCGGGGGAACTGAAGCGCATGTTCGAATTCTTCAAGAACGAAGGCGTGCGCAAGATCATCATGGCCGGCCAGGTCAACCCGGACAATCTTTTTGACGAGAAAATGAAATTGGATGACGAATTCAAACAATTGTTTGCTTCGCTGCAGGACCGCAAAGCAGATACGATCTTCTTGTCGGTTGCCGAGAAGTTAAAAGCGGAGGGGCTCGAGCTCATGGATTCCACGCTTTTGTTGAAGGACAATCTGGCGCCGAAGGGGACGCTCACCCGGCGGGCCCCGACGGTCGCGGAATTAGCGGATATCGAATTTGGCCTTGAGCTCGCCAGGTCCATGGGGCGAATCGACGTCGGGCAAACCGTGGTGGTCAAGGAGAAGGCCATCGTGGCGGTGGAGGCGATGGAAGGCACCGACCGGGCGATCCTGCGGGGCGGGGCGATCGCTCGCAAAGGCGCGGTCGTCGTCAAGGCCGCCAAGCCCGAGCAGGACAACCGCTTCGACATTCCCGTCGTAGGGCCACGGACCATCCGGACGATGATCCGTTCGAAAGCCGTCTGCCTTGCCATTGAAGCGGGCAAGACCCTGATTATCGACCGGGATGTTTGCGTGAGACTGGCGGATAAGGCCGGGATCTGTATCGTGGCGGCATAAATGCAATCCGGTCGCGGGACTTGTTTTTGGATAAGGCCGGAGGTAGAATAGGGCCATGAACATCCCGGTGTTCGAAATTTAGGAAAGGCGCCCCCCGCAACTGCGGGGGGCGCCTTTTTTTCACAAAGTTAAGGAGGAAATATGATTCGTGCAGAGATGAGCAAACAGTTGGTGATCACCGTTGATAATCGGGTGGGAACGCTGGCGGAAGTGACCAAGATCATTTCCGCCTCCGGCATCAATCTTGTGGCGATCTGCGCTTATGCCGTCGACAACAAGGGCGTGATCATGTTCGTCTCCGAGGACAATGAAAAGGCCCTGAAGCTTCTGAAAGCCAAGAAATACGAGATCCGGGAAGAGCCGGTGGTTCTGGTGACGATTGATAACAAGCCGGGAACGCTGCAGTCGATGTGTGAAAAGATTTCCGCGGCCGGCATCGACCTCACGCTCATTTACGCGAGTGTCGCAAAAGGGGACAGCAGCAGCCGCATCGTGCTGATCTCCGAGGACAACCGCGCCGTTCTGGCCACCATCAAATTAAAATAATTCCGGTTACGATGGACTTCTCGAAGGTCGACATCCCTTTTTCGGACGCATTCGACAATCGCCTTAAGAAGGTCCTGTTCGGGGTGTGGTATGTGTCTTTTCTGTTCCTTTTGCTCCTTCCTTGGTTGATCCCGGCGGTTTTCCATTATTGATTCATCCCTATGTTTAACATAGAGACGGTAACCTCTATAGGGATTCTTTGTTCCCTGTTGTTCCCGTGCCTGGTCGTTCCTTGTGCGGCGGCAACGGCGTCCCCGGCCGAGATTTTTCCGCTTCAAAAGGGGGATCGCTGGGTTTATGAAGCCCACGTCCGTTACGTTCCCGCCGGTTCCAGCGAGATCCGCCAAAAGGATCTGCAATGGACCATGGAAGTCGAAGAAAGCGTCCAGCGGGACCTTATCCGGGGCGCGCTGATCCGGGGACATCCACAAGACCTCGTCTGGTATTCTGATCAGAGCCCTCGAGGGAAATATATCGTTCTCAATTTTAACGGGGAGAAATTATATCTTATCGAAGGGGAACGCGTTCCGGAAATCTGGAAAAGTTTTGAGGACGGGAATATGCCCCCCGATGCCGTAACGGAGTCCGATCTGATTGTTGAAATGCCGCTTAAGGAGGGGCATATGTTCGGGGAAACCGCCATGCTTTTGCGTGGCGACGGGATGTATGTATGGAGGGTGGAAGGGGACAAGGAGGCTGGGGCGGTGGGATTGCGCAACGAATCTCCTTTTGAGCAGGGGCAGGTCTACCACGTGACCTACCGCTGTTTATCTTCTCATGCCTTTGAAAACTATGTCCCGGGGATCGGTCTGACGCGTTATATCTTCGGCCACCATGGTACCGTTTCCGACGTCGATGCCCGGCTCGTCGGATTCTATCCCGCTCCGTCCCCATGAAGACCGCCACCAAGAAAGCCGCCCGGTATCGCCGGATGGTCAACGCTTTAAAGGCCAAGCCCCGGCCGTCGCGCCGCCGCGACCCGTGGTTCGTTTATATGCTGGAGTGTTGCGACGGGAAGTTCTATACTGGGATCACCAATGACGTCGCCCGTCGCCTGAAGATGCACAACGCCGGGAAAGGGGCCCGCTTCACCCGTTTGCGCCGGCCGGTGAGGGTGATCTACACCGAGCCGGTGGCGGGGCGGGCCGGGGCGCTGGTCCGGGAGTATGCGATCAAGTGCCTTTCCCGCGGGCAAAAGGAACAGCTGATTGTCGCTTCCCCAAAAAAGAAACCCTTGCGGAAATAGCCCGGGGGCCCGGCTGCCCCGCCGCTGGCGGGGCAGCCGGGCCCGCAATTCTTCCTGTTTTCCCCCCTAAAACGCCTGCCTTTTGATTGACACCCCAACGCTTTTTCTATATAATAAAAGCCAATATAATTATTATTAATATTATTCTCTGCGACGGGAAATTGAATGGAAGTTGATGAAATCAAAAGTGTTAGGATTGAAAAGCTCAATCGTTTGAGGTCCAAGGGTATCGACCCTTATGGGGGAAAATTCCCTGGAGTGGAAGCCATTTCAGTGCTCCTCAGCAATTTCACCGAAGGCCGGAAGGTCATCGTGGCGGGGCGGATCATCGCCAACCGCAAGCACGGCAAGGTCCAATTCATTGACCTGCTGGACCAGACCGCCAAGATCCAGCTTTACATCAAAGCGGATGTCGTCGGGGAAGAGATGTTCGCGCGCTGTGAGGACCTGGATATCGGGGACATCCTCGGCGTGGATGGGGAATTGTTCAAGACCCATACCGGCCAGAACAGCATCCGGGTCGTTCGATTCACGGTCCTTTCCAAGTCCCTCATGACGCTTCCGGAAAAATGGCACGGTCTCAAAGACGTGGAGATCCGTTATCGTCAGCGGTACGTGGACCTCATCGCCAACCCGCAGGTCAGGGAATTGTTCCTCAAACGCAGCCGCATCGTTTCCTTTGTCCGTTCGTTCCTGGATGGCCGCGGCTTTCTCGAAGTGGAAACCCCGATGCTGCAGCCGATGGCGGGAGGGGCGAGGGGCCGCCCTTTCAAAAGCGTGCACAATGCCTATGACATGGAAGTCTTCCTGCGCATTGCGCCGGAGCTTTACCTTAAGCGGCTTCTTGTGGGGGGGTTCGAACGGGTTTATGAGATCAACCGTAATTTTCGCAATGAAGGCATCTCCACCCGGCACAATCCGGAGTTCACGATGCTGGAAGTTTACCAGGCCTACGGCGATGTCAACGACATGATGGACCTGACGGAGAACCTGGTCAGCGCTTTGGCCAAGGAGCTCACGGGTTCCTATAAGGTCGCCTATCAGGGGCGGGAGATCAATTTCACGCCGCCCTGGCCGCGCCGGTCGTTCGCGAAGATCGTCAAGCAAGGCTTCGACATCAATCCCGATGATAACGCGGAGACGATGCTGGCGAAGGTCCGCCAGAAAAAGGGTAAAGTGCACCTGGAAAAACTGACCCGCTCCGCGGTCATGAAGATCGTGGAAGAACTTCTGGATGCGGAGCAAACCGACAACCCGATTTTCCTTACGGAGTATTTCGCGTTCCTTTCCCCCCTGGCCAAAACGAAGCCGGGAGAACCCATGATCGCCGACCGGTTCGAATGTTTCATCGCCGGCATGGAGGTCGCCAACGCCTATTCGGAGCTTAACGATCCCATCGAACAGCGCAAACGGCTGACCGATGACCTGCAGGACGACGTGGAAACGGGCAACCGTTCGCTCGATGAGGATTTCCTGCACGCCCTGGAGATCGGCATGCCGCCGGCGGGGGGCCTGGGGATCGGCATCGACCGCCTGGTCATGGTCTTGACGGATGCGCCTTCGATCCGGGACGTGATCCTGTTCCCGCTCTTGAAGCCGGAAGCGAAGAAAGAAGATCTGAAGGGTGCCCCGGTCACCCAGTAACCCGGCGACCCGGCCATGTTTTAACGGGGTTCCTGGGAAACTGGGCCGCCGGGAAGCCCAAAGTTTTACTCGAACATGAAATACGAATCCTGGATCAGCTACCGCTATTTGGTCGGAAAGAAAGAACGGTTCCTGTCCGTCATCAGTTTTGTGGCGGTGGCCGGAGTGGCGATCGGCGTCATGGCGCTCATCGTGGTCATCGGGGTGATGACCGGTTTCGACCATGACCTGCGGGAAAAGATCATCGGCACCAACGCCCACGTGCTCATTGAAAAAGAGAGCGGTCTCAAGAATTATGACGCCCTGAAAGAACGCATCGCCCCGCTCGAAGGGATCATCGGTGTCACGCCGTATATCCACGGGAATGTTTTCCTCGAATCCGGGAGCACCACCATGGGCCTGACCGTGCGCGGGGTGAACCCCGCCACGGAGGCCCGCGTCACTAAAGTGGACGAATATCTCAAAAACGCCCGCGTGGAAGATCTCCCACCGGACGGCGTCATCATCGGCAGTCAGCTGGCCCAATTCTTCGGATTGCATTCCGGGGATGAGGTCACGCTGATCGCGCCCGCCTCGGGAGTGGCCGGCGAGGACTGGCGGTATCATCTGAAGGTCAGCGGGATCTTCACCTCCGGCATGTATGACTACGACATGAACCTGATCCTGGTGCGGCTCTCGAAAGCCCAGGAGATCTTTCATCTGCCACCGAACCAGGTCTCGGGGTTGGCCCTCAAGCTCGAGGACGTTTACGCGGCCCCGGCCGTCAAAGAAAAAATTTACGGGTTGATCGGTTACAGTTTTCTGGTCCGGACCTGGATCGACACCAACCGGAGTTTCTTTGCGGCGCTGCGGCTGGAGAAGTTCGCCATGTTCGTGATCCTGACGCTCATTGTCCTGGTCGCCTCGTTCAATATCATCAGCACGCTGATCGTGACCGTCACGACCAAGATCAAGGACATCGGGATCCTCAAGTCGATCGGCGTCCCCAAAAGGTCCATCCGCAGGATCTTCACGATGGAAGGGATCGCCCTGGGGGTGGTGGGGACGTTCTGGGGGGCGGTGGGAGGGTTCACGCTCTGCTGGCTTCTTAAAAAATATGAATTCATCAAGCTGCCGCAGGAGATCTATTACATCGACCGCCTGCCGGTCATGGTACAGCTGAGCGATGTGCTGCTGATCGTCGGCGCGGCGATCCTGATCAGCTTTCTGGCGACGATCTATCCGGCGGCGAAGGCGGCGAACCTCGAGCCTGTGGAGGCCTTGCGGTACCAGTAATCAATTTGCGATGGCAAAAGAGAAGACGACAGCATGTTGTTGGAAGCATCCAATTTACATAAACGTTACAATCATTCGACGGCCGTTCTGCATGTCCTTAAAGGCGTGAGTTTGAAGATCGACCGCGGGGACGTGCTGGCCATTGTCGGCCCCTCGGGGGCCGGGAAATCAACGCTCTTGCATATCTTAGGCGGACTGGACCGTCCCAGCGAAGGCAATGTTTTCCTGGAAGGGCAGAACATTTATTTGAAGAACGACCGCGAGCGGTCGAATATGCGCAACGATAAGGTCGGTTTCGTTTTTCAGTTCTATCATTTGTTGCCCGAGTTCACGGCCCTGGAGAACGTTATTCTCCCGGCGCTTGTCCAGAAGAACCTGGACGTCCCGGAAAGTCTCAAAGCTAAAGGAACGGAATTGCTCACGCGCGTGGGGCTGGCGGCGCGCGTTTCCCACAAGCCGTATCAGCTTTCCGGCGGGGAACAGCAGCGGGTCGCGATCGCGCGGGCCCTCATGAACGATCCGGCGATCGTGTTCTGTGACGAGCCGACCGGGAACCTCGATTCGGAGAACGGCGCGGTCGTCATTCAGATGCTCCTGGAGCTGAGCGAGAAGAACCAGCAGACCCTGGTCATCGTGACCCACGATGAAGCGATCGCGCGGCGCGCCAAGCGCACGCTCCAGATGCGGGATGGGAAGTTTATTTAAGCAAGGTCACCAGACAATTTTATGGTGACCGGTGACCCGGCAAGAAAGGTTAAAAATGAAAATCTACATCAACGGAAAATTCGTGGAAAAAAAGGACGCCCGGGTGTCGGTGTTCGATCACGGCTTCCTTTACGGCGACGGCGCCTTTGAAGGCATTCGCTCGTACAGTGGACTCGTCTTTAAGCTCGATGAGCATATCGACCGGCTTTATGAAACGGCGCACACGCTCCTCATCAAAATTCCGCTCAGCAAAAGCCAAATGGCGAAGGCCATCATCGGCACGCTCAAAACGAACGGCCTCAAGGACGCTTACATCCGGGTCATCGTCAGCCGCGGCGAAGGCGATCTCGGGCTCGACCCGCGCAAAT
>JAHFFX010000225.1 GCA_023247755.1 Candidatus Omnitrophota bacterium
GACGTTCAGGAGCTGCCGGCTTCCTCCTCAACCCCACTGCTCGAAGAAAAACCCATCGATGCTCTCCTTGAGTGATTATTTCGCCGAACCGGGGCTGGTGGCGGTGGTGAGCGGCCGGCAGGTGGACTTTTCTTTGTCCGATTCCGGGCCGAAGTTGAATTCCGAACAGGAACAATTGATCGGCGAATATGTCGGGGATTATCTTAAGGACATGGTCTTTCTCAAACAGGTCCACGGCCGCAGCGTCATTGAACTTGCCAAGAAATATCTCGCGAACTATTCCCTGCTCGAAGCCGACGGATTGATCACCCGCGAGCGGAACGTCCCGCTTTCCATCCGCACCGCCGATTGTCTTCCGGTCTTTTTGTTCGATACCCGTACTAAGGGGATCGGTCTTGTGCACGCGGGCTGGAAAGGGACCCAGCAGAAAATTCTTCCCACGACCGTGCGCCAGATGCAGGAAAAATGGGGAACGAAGGCCGAGGATATCAAAGCGGTCCTGGGCCCGGCGATCCGCGAGTGTTGTTATCAGGTCGGGGAGGAATTCCAGGAATATTTCCCCGCGGAGGTCAAGCGCAAGCCGCAAGGTCTTTACCTCGATCTGCCGCTCGCCAACCGGAACCAGATCAGGGAAAGCGGCGTGCGCTCCGAGAACATCTTCGATTGCGGCCTGTGCACCTGCTGCAACGAGCAATTCTTTTCTTACCGCCGGGAAGGGGAGCGGGCCGGACGGATGATCTCATTGATGCTCTTGAAATCAGCTTGAGGCTGGGACGAACAAAGGACCCGGAATGCACATCGTCGTTCTCGTGACCGCCAAGGACGCCGCGCAGGCCCGCCGGATCGCGCAACGGCTGGTGAAAGAAAAATTGGCGGCCTGCGTCAACCTCCTCCCGGGAGTGCGATCGCTTTTCCGATGGGAAGGGAAGGTCGATGGCGCGAAGGAGGTCCTGCTCGTCATCAAGACCAGACGCAGCGTTTTTTCGAAAGTGGTGAAGACCGTCAAGGCGTGCCATACTTACAGTGTGCCGGAGATCATCGCCCTGCCGATCGTGGCGGGGAATCCGGATTATCTTGCGTGGATCGATGCATCTGTCCGGTAACATCTTTGATTACTTTGTGGCGTTCGCCAGCGGCGTGCTGGTGAGCTTCACCCCGTGCGTGTACCCTTTGATGCCGGTGACCGCCAGCATCATTGCCGGGATCAACACGCAAGGCACGCGCTTCCGGGGATTTTTTATCTCACTGGTGTATGTTCTGGGTCTGGCGGTCACTTATAGTATATTGGCGGTGGTGGCCTCGCTTTCCGGAAAGATCTTTGGCCAGCTGCAAAATCAGCCGGTCGTTTTTCTGGTGATCGGTAACGTTCTTATCATCTTCGCGCTGGTGATGTTCGATGTGATCTCCATGCCTTCGCTGGGATTCAACGCCCAAGGCTTCATCAAATTAAAGAATATGTGGACGGTTTTCTTTTTGGGCATGGCGGGCGGTTTCATCATCGGGCCATGCACAGCGCCGGTCCTGGGGACGCTTTTGTTGTATGTAGCGTCCAAGAAGAACATTCTCTATGGTGCGAGCCTGCTGTTCGTGTTCGCCTACGGGGTTGGGGCGTCCTTGATCCTCATCGGCACTTTCAGCGGGTTCTTGAGCCGTCTGCCGAGATCGGGGGCCTGGCTTGTGGCGATCAAAAGATTTTGCGGTCTGGTCCTATTAATTGCGGGAGAAATGATGTTGATCAAAGCGGGGAGGTTGATGCTATGAGATGGATGGCCGTTACGATGATGTTGCTGTTGATCGCCATTGCGGGAGGGGTCGAGACCCCTTTGGCGATGGGACAGTTCTTCGAGTTCGAGAACGTCAATTTGAACAAGGCGGCGCCCGATTTCACGCTCAAGACGCTGGACGGCAAAGACGTCAACATGACGAAATTCCGGGAGGGCAAGAGCGCCATCATCTTCTTCTGGGCCACCTGGTGCCCGCATTGCCGCGAGGCCTTGAAAAAACTGAACGAACAGCGGGTGGACCTAGAGAACAAGGGCATCAAGGTGCTGCCGGTCGATCTGGGGGAGAATCCTGCTGAGGTGAAGGATTACGTGAAAAGGTATAAGGTCGGATATGAGGTCTTTCTGGACATGGATTCGGTCTTGGCCGAATCTTACGGCCTCATCGGTGTGCCGACGTTGTTCTTCGTCGATAAGGACGGCATCGTTAAGGGCGTGGAGCATGAATTGCCGGAAAATTTCGAGGAGATCCTGGGGGTGGGGAAGGGCTTGTCCCAGAATGCCGCGGCGGGTCAATAATATTCGATGCGGATAGAGAGCAGCTGCTTTTCGTGGGGCCTCGGGTTTCACCCGAGGCCCCACGGCCGTTTTAGGGCTTGCTAATTGGCCGTCGGGGTGGACGTGTTCAGCTGGGAAAGGTTGTCCTTGAGGTCGGCCTGCAGCCGCAACTGGGCCATCAATTCGTTGATGGCCGCATTGCTTTTTTCGACCAGCAGAGAATTGCGGAACGTTTCCTTTTCTTGCTGGTATTTATTCTCATCGGTCGGGAACCGGGCATCAAGATGCAGGATGCAGAAGCCCTTGGCCGTTTTGACGGGTGCGCTCATCGGCGCGTTCTCGCTGAGGGCAAAGGCGGCGTCCTGAAACTCCTTCGATATCCCGATTCCCGGCAGGTATTGTCCCCTATGGAACGCCGGAGTTTGCTGCAATTTAAGGCTCATCTGGGAAGCCGCTTGCATAAAGTTCATTCCCGGCTGGGTC
>JAHFFX010000022.1 GCA_023247755.1 Candidatus Omnitrophota bacterium
GACGACAACCTTGGAATCGGATATCGGTTTAAGCCCCCGGTCTTCCATGTAGCGGTTGAAACGGGCATGATAGATGCCCATGATCGGTCCCAGCCCCATCGAAACGGTGGGGAACTGCCAGAAATCCGGCATGAGCCAAGGGTGAGGATAGGAGGATAAACCGCCGCCGGGACGCAGTTCCCGGCGGAAATTCTCGAGCTTTTCCGCGGACAGCCGGCCTTCCAGAAAGGCGCGGGAATAGGCGCCGGGGGAGGCATGTCCCTGAAAATAGACCTGGTCGCCCCCCGAAGGATGTTCCGGTCCCCGGAAAAAGTGGTTGAAGCCGATCTCCCACAAGGTGGCCGCCGAAGCATAGGTGGAAATGTGCCCTCCGATGCCGGACTCCGTCCGGTTGGCCCGCACGACCATGGCCATGGCGTTCCAGCGGATGATGCTCTTGATCCGCCGCTCGATCTCGCGGTTGCCCGGGAATTTGGGCTGTTTGTGCCGGGGGATCGTGTTGACGTAGGGGGTGTTGCTGGTGAAAGGAAGCTTGACCCCGGCGATCTCCGCCCGAACCTGAAGCTGCTGTAACAGTTCCTTGGCGTGCTCGGGGGTATCGTTCTCAAGGACGTAATCCAGGGAACTGAGCCACTCCCGGATCTCGATGTCCTGAAGTTCTCGGCTGTTCTTGTTGTCTTCGCTCATGGGAGGTGCGTCCTTTTCTCTTGGGATGGAATGAGTTTGGGCTTGGATTTCTGTTCCTGGGGGACGGCCCATTGCTGTGGCAATGGGCCGTCCCCCAGGGGCATTCTTTTAAAGTGGGCCATATTTTAATACGGAACAAAGAGGTGGGCAAGCAGATTTTGGGTTAAAAACCGTTTCCCGAAAGGGAATTCACAGGGTATTTAGGGGGCGGTAAGGCCCGGCGCAGTATGGAGAGAAGGGCCGCGGTCCTCTTGCTTTTCCCTTGGGAATTAAGATGGTAAACGGTATCAAAAAAGTCGCTCAGCGGATAGGTGTTGTCCTGCGGAGAAGAGAGGATGGGAATGCGAAGCTCTTTTTTAAGCCGTTGATAGACATAATCGATCAATTTGCGGTTCTGTTCATAATGGAACTGGGAGATGGGGGGGAACAGCAGGAACACCCGGACCTGTTTTTGAGCAGCGTAATCGTTCAGCTCATTAAGGACGTCAATCGCCTCGGGGTTGAAGGACCGCGGGCCAACGCCCTCGTTAAACAGCGGTAACTTGCTGAGGGAGGGCGAAGGGGGCCCATCAATGCCCACCATGTCTCCGGTTATATCGAAACGGCCGGAATAATAGACCCCGAAGGCGGTGGCCTTGTCCACGTGCGCCGTGAGTCGGCGGAATTTACGGGAGATAAACACGGGTAGTTCCTTCAGAAGCGTCACTTTCTGCCGGAAGGATTTGATGAGCTTCGATTTCCGGGGATGGTTGTCCAGATACTCCCACAGGTTCTGATCACCGTTGACAAAAGATTCGAAGAATTGAAGATACTCAGGGATCACAAGTACGATATCCCCAGGGTTCAAGTACGGCTTTATTTCTTCGGTCATGAACCGCAGGCCGATGCCGGCATTCAGTCCCATGTTGACGAACGGCCGCCCCAGGGCTTTTTGCAGAAGGGAGGAATCGTGACTGAAGAGCAGATTCGAGCCGCCCACAAGGATAACCCTGGGTGGTGGGGTGACCGCCAGGATTTCCGTTTTGTCTAAAACCTTGAGATAGGCGCTGCGCGTATCCGGCAGCACGGCAATTGCCGCTGTGCTGGAGGCGACCATGAGCCCCAGGAGGATCGCATTGTAGAGAAATCTTCGCATCAGCATACCCTAGAATTGAAAGTAAATGAACTGCCGGCTGCCGAATTCTCCGTAAAGAATAATCCCCATCAACAACAGGTAATAGACCGCCATGCGCAAAAGCCACGGTTGGCGGGACAACAGAATCCGTAGGCCAATCCGGCACTGGATCATTTCCACGATCACCAGGAACCCCACCAGCACCCAAAGGACGACCAGCAGGTCCCAGGAGATACCGCTGTTGACCGGCATCCCGATCGAGAAATTGAACATGCGGCTCAAGATCAGTTGTGCATCAGCCAGGGATCGCGCCCGGAATAACACCCATCCCAAAAGGACCAAATGGAACGTGATCAGGGATTGCAGGAACTTATACAACTCCTTCCACCGCTCGATCCCCAAGGCCTGGGCAAGTCCGGCCTTCCACTCTTGGGTTAGGAGGGAAACGACCCGGTAAAATCCATGCAACGCCCCCCAGGCCACGAACGTCCAGTTGGCCCCGTGCCAGAGGCCGCTGATGATGAAGACGATCATGATGTTGACGCATCGTCTTAGAAGAGTAACTCGGTTGCCTCCCAGTGGGAAATAGAGATAATCCCGGAACCAGCTGGAGAGTGAAATGTGCCAGCGCTGCCAGAATTCGGCGATGGACCGGGCGAAATACGGCTGACGGAAATTCTCCATGAGCCGGAACCCCAGGACCTGCCCGGCGCCGATGGCGATGTCCGAATATCCCGAGAAGTCGCAATAGATCTGGAAGGCGAAGAAATAGGTGGCCATGATCACTGGCCAGCCATAGTAGTCCGCCGGGTTGCCATATACGGCATTGACGTAGACCGCCAGCCGGTCGGCGATGACGATCTTCTTGAAGAACCCCCAGGCCATGCGTTTGAGCCCCTCGGCGATGCGGGCCTCATCGAAACGGTGGATGTCCCTGAACTGGGGAAGGAGATTATATGGCCGCTCGATGGGGCCGGCCACCAGCTGGGGAAAGAACATCACGTACAGCGCGTAGATCCCGAAATGGCGTTCGGCCCGGTAATTCTTCCGATAGACCTCGATCACGTAACTGAGACTTTGGAAGGTGTGAAAGGACAGTCCCAGCGGCAAAATGAGCGTCGACACCGGCGGCGTGTAATGCCCGCCGAAGGCGGCGAAGACTTGGGCGATGGCGCCCTGGAAGAAATTGAAATATTTGAAAACGAACAGGATCAGGACCGTGGTGCCGATGCTGAATACCAGCCAGGTCTTGCGGGCCGCGCCTTCGCTTTGCTCGATCTTCCGGGCCGCGCCATAATCGACAACGATCAGCAGGAACAGGACAAGGATGTAGGCGGGGATGAACGCCATGTAGAAATAGCAGCTCGCGGCGAGGAGCCACGCCCAGCGCCAGGCGGGTTTAAGAAGGAAATAAACGATTGTGACGGCCGGAAAGAAGACGAGGAATTGGAAGGAATTGAAGAGCATGTCCGTCTACATGAGGTGGAAGGTCTGCACCACGAGAAAAAAGATCGCGGGAGCGCCGCCGATAATGGTCGTGAGGAGCAGTTTCCCGACAGGTTCTTTACGGCGCAGGTTGTGCACGATGATCGCCACACCGCTCATCAGGATCCCGGTGCTGAGGATCATCGAGAAGATCAGCAGCAGTATTCCGGAGTATCCTAATTTTTGCTGCAGCAGGCCTAAAGCCAGCAGCAATAGGTAAGGCAGAACGGCGAGGACCACCATTCGGGGGAGGATTTCTAATTTCTCAAGGGAGAACGCCAGCAGGGCGATAAGGGGTAAAGCGATCAAGAGAAAGGTTATACCGGAGGTCATGAGGGTCGGGGATTCCTTGATTTGATTGATCGGATATCAGGTATTTACTTTAACATGAATTTCGTCCCAATTCGAATCACTTTCATTTCTTTGGTGAGAATATCCTCCGGGCGGCGGAGAGTCTGTCGGTTCGTTCTTTATGGGCGCGCCTTAGTTGACAGTCGAAATTTTTGTGGGTATACTGTCTTTCGATTCTTGACGATTCTTTCTGCAATGGCCGTCCCGACGTCTTCTGACAATAGTGGTGGTCGGGACGGCTCGAACCTTCTCTCAAAGATATTGTGTGGTAGGTTCTCGCCGAAGTGGTGAAATTGGTCCTGCTACGCCAAATACTTAACGTGTTTGGCTTCGCAGAGACATGAAGATATAGGCGATAGTTTCGCGGAGAGAGCTCCTGCGAAGCTAAACGCGAAAGCAATTTAGCGAAGCAGAGCCGAAGTGGTGAAATTGGCATACACGCAGCGTTCAGGGCGCTGTTCCTTCACTGGATTGTGGGTTCGACTCCCACCTTCGGCACTTGTTTTGAAAAGGGGCCAGGCGGCTTTTTTCGAGGTTCATCCTCGGGAAAAAAGCCGCCTGGCCCCTTTTCAATCCCCGCAAATTCTGCCATAATACCGCATCATGCTCACCATCCCTTTCACCGACGTCGCGCTCGCCATCCTGCAGATCTTTTTGATGGGGCTCGCCGGGTTCCTCTTCGTCAAAAGGAAATTCATCGACGATGCCGGGCTTTCGCTCCTCGCCCGTCTCATGATCTTTTTCTTCTGGCCGTGCTACGTCTTCTATCATCTGATGACGGACTTTCATCTGGAAACCTACCCCAACTGGTGGATGTTCCCGCTGTTGAGCCTGGGGGTGACGCTGCTGGGGATGATGGTCGGCCGGGTCACGCTCTTTTTTTTCCCGGGAATAAAACAAAGGAAGGAATACGTCTCGCTCGTCACCTTCCAGAATTCCGGCTATCTTCCCCTGATGCTCGTGACCGCGATGTTGAGCGGCCCCGAGGCCCAGCGCATGACCGTTCTGATCCTCATGTTCCTTATCGGGTTCGATGCCACGATGTGGACGCTGGGGGTATGGCTGCTGTACGCCCGCCACCGGGGAGGCTGGGACCTTAAAATGTTGCTTAACCCGCCGTTCCTGGCCATCGTTGGGACAACTTTCGTCGTGCTCATTGGCGGGCAGCACTGGGTGCCGCAGTTCATCCTGAAAGCGGCAAGACCGTTCAGCGAATGCGCCCTGCCTGTCGCCCTGCTGACAGTGGGAGGGAACCTTGCCCTTTTGAAGATCGCGGCGGCCAACCAGCGGGCCGTTCTGGGAGCGGTGTTCGTAAAGCTCATTCTCCTGCCGCTGGCCGGGCTTTTGCTGATCATGCTTTTTAAATTGGACTTTTGGGTCGGGCTGCTCGTGATGCTCGAGACCATTGTTCCCAGCGCCGTGTCGCTGTCCATCCTCGCGCGCTATTACGAAGGGGTCGACGAGCATTTCATCAACCAGGCGCTCTTGCTGAGCCACGTCTTCTGCCTGGCGACCATCCCGGTCTTTTTGTCCTGCTATTTGCATTTGAGAACACCCGGATAGCTGCAGAATGCCAAATGCCAAATGACAAATGACAAATGACAAATGAATTCCCAATGACCAATTCCCAATGATCATCATTGTTCATTGGAAATTTGCCATTCATTGGACATTTGGATTTTGACATTTGACATTAACAGGTAGTTCTTATTTTTTCTCTCTATGGAACCCAAGACCATCGCCACCAACAGCAAGGCCTTCCGGGACTTCTTCCTGACCGACAAATGGGAATGCGGCATCTCCCTTAATGGGGGAGAGGTCAAGTCCATCCGCCAGGGGCACGTTCAGTTCACCGACAGCTTTGCCCGCGTTGAGAAGGCGGCGGTGGTCCTTTACAACCTGCACATCAATCCCTACGCCCAGGCGAGCTACCTTGCGACCGAACCCGCCCGTCCCCGCAAGCTGCTCTTGCATAAAAAAGAGATCCTCAAGATCGACGGACTGGTCACGCAAAAGCACCTGGCCCTCGTCCCCACCCGGATCTATTTCAACGCCCGCGGGTTCGTCAAGGTCGAGATCGCCGTCGGCAAAGGCAAGAAGCTGTACGACAAGCGGGAAGACCTCAAGAAAAAGGACACCCAACGGGAGATCGAGCGGCACCTGCGCCGCCGACGCTGATGACCCTTTCCTCGCGCCCATCCGTAAAATTGGAAATGCTTTTGAAGCTGCTGGCGCCGTTCGGCCTGTTTTGTTTCTTCGCCCGGGATTTTATCTCCGGGGCGACCCCGCTCAACCTCGATTCCTTCGCCAATTACGCCCTCACGAAGTTTTACATCGATAATCTCCTGCAGGGGGTTTTTCCGCTGTGGAACCCGTTCGTCGACATCGGCCAGCCGTTCGTGTCCCTGGTGGTCCTGGGGCTGCAAAATCCGCTGGTCCTTGCGGTGGCCGTTTTGGTCAAGGCGGGCCTCAATTTCTATCACGCCTATGTGGGTTATCTTCTGCTGAATCTCTTTCTGGCCGGATGGGGTTTCTTCCAGCTGGCCCGGAAACTCCTGCGGCACGAACTCCTTGCCGTCTTCTGTTACACGGCGTTCCTTTTTTCCAGCGTGGGGCTGAACGTTTTCAACCAGGCGAACCTGCTGCTGATCCTGGTCCCGGTGCCGTGGCTGTTCTATTTTCTTTTGGAATTCTTCGAGGGGTTCGAGCGGCGGCATTTTTGCGGGTTGGCCCTTTCGGCCATGCTCATTCCCATGTCCTATCTGCCGTTCCATGCGCTGGTCCTGCTGGGGGCGTTCGGTCTCTGTTGCTTGTTGGTGGTGCCGGGGGCGCTCCTGCCGGCGGCGAAGGGATTGGGGGTGTTCCTTCGCAAGAATGTTCTGCTCTCGGTATTGGCGGTGACCGGTCTGCTCACCGTTTCAATGCCGGCCCTGACCTACCGGACGTTCGGCGACACGGAACATTTTGTGTCCCCTTACCGGCGATGCATCGACAAACCCCGCGAGGAATGTCCCGGGATTCTCTCTGACCAGCGCCTGGGGATGACCTATGACGATGTGAGCAGCTTCGGCACGATCGCGGAACGCGTCGGTTTCCGGAGCCTGTTCTCGCATCTCGACAAGATCAGCTACGGCATCGACGGCGTTTGGTATCTTCCGGCTTATCTGTATCTGATCCTGCTGTTGGCGGTCCCGACGCGTTGTGCGAAGCTCTCGCTTTTCTTGATGGCGCTGGGGGCGATGGTCCTTACCGTGGCGTTGGGGCAGGCCACGGTCTTTGACCGGTTCCTGTATGCGGCTATCCCGCTGTTTCAGCATTTCCGCAACAAGTTCTTCTTCATCGCCTATCTGGCGCCGATCCTGATCCTGCTGGCGGCCTCGCAACTGAAGGCCATCTTTCTTGACGGGGATCGGCCGTCGCCGCTCCTGAATTCGCGCGCGGGTTTCTGGCTGTTGTCCGCTTTGCACGGCCTGGCGTTGGGGTGGCTGCTGCGGCAGTCTGCGGTGCTGGCAACGACTTTGCTTACGGTGATCCTTAGCTGGATCGTGCTTATGTTCGTTGCCCGACGGGATATTCTGGTCCTTCGTCCGGTCCTTAAGGGACTCCTCATCGTGATCCTGCTGCTTGAGCCGGCGCAGGTGTGGGGCCATTATGTCCACAACGCCCGCCCCTTTGCCTGCCCGGTGGCGTCGTCTTCCACCCGGCCGGTGTTTTCCTTCCAGCGGCATTTCGCAGAGGCCGCCGAGGAATGCCTCACGCGCCGATACCTTTACCATTATCGGGACCACCAAGGGACGCTCACGATGCGGGACGTCACCTGGTTCTCCGGTCTGCCGTTATGGATGAACCGGAACCTCTTTTATCTGATGGTCCGTATGCCCAATGAATGGCTGATGCGCTACCTGCAGTTCAAGCTGATCGCTTACGATCGGGTCGCGGAGTTCGGCCGCTCCGAAGACAGCATCATGCAGGTCATGGAGGCCATCCATCATCTGGATGATGTCGCCTATGTCCCGAAGGCCGATGCGCGGCTTGCGGGTTTTCTGGGCGCGGCCGCGGCCCCGGAGCAAAATCCCCCATTTGCCGCGTCCGGGGAGAGCGCTCTTATGAAGGTCCTGTATTTTGATGTCAACACGCTGCGGGTGCAGACGAATTTCCCGGTCGATAAATTTCTGGTCTATGTGGACAGTTTTCATTCCGGCTGGAAAGCCTTCGTCAACGGGGTCCCCGCGCCGCTTTATCGGGCGCAATTGACCTTTAAGGGCGTGGCGGTCCCGGCGGGAAAGCAGACCCTAGAATTCCGTTGCGCGCCGCCGGCGGGGGCCTGGCCGTTCGTGGCGGGGACCCTCTCTCTCCTGATCTTCGGTTTATTCTCATTGTGGGAGGCGGGGGCTTTCAAGAATTCTCAAGCAGGTGGGATAAAACAGCAGGACCGAACGCCATGACCGGCTTCTTATCGCGAAAAGTTAATCATTACAACTGGACGGCCTTGGTGTACCTTTTCCTGATCATGTTCTTCTGGAAGACCGTTGACTGGAGAGACGTAAATGAAAGGCGTCAGAAGTCCCTGCTGCGGACGTTTGCCAACGGCAACCTCAAGGATTATCGGGACGGGATCGTTTATCTGGACGATTATCTGCGGGACCATCCTCAGGACGTTGATTCCTTGGGCGCGATCGGCATTTGTTATGAGCAACTGGGGGACCTTGCCCAGGCCCGGGCCTATTACCGCAAGGCGTACGAACTCGATCCGCACGAAGAGCTGTTCCAGCAGCGTCTGCAGGCTGTTGCCTACCGCTTGAAAAACCCGCTGCCGAACGAATCCTTCCGCTGAACTTGCCCCGCTAACGGCGCTGGAAATTCATGAGGATATCGATCTTCTTGAGAATGTCCTCGTCGCTGACATCGCTAAGAAAGACGTTGGCCCCGGCGGCCAGGGAGTTCTCCCGTTCACCGTCAATGGACGAATTGGAGTACAGGACGATCGGCGCGGTCTTAAGATGCGACATGCCGCGCAGGATGTCAACCAGGCGGCTGCCGCTCAACCCTTCCAGAAGATATTTGGAAACGATGATGTGCGGGGCGAACCGCACCGCTTCCTCCAGGCATTCGGCGACGGACTTGACGCGCTTGGCGGCGTACCCCTTGTTCTCCAGCATCGCGGTGAGCGCGGGGAGGACCGCATCGTCCTCTTCCAGGATCAGGACCCGGCATTTGTCGTCGCGTTTGAGGGGAGGGGTCTGATTGCGGGGCTGGTGGGACCGGTAAAGGATCTTCTGGACGGTGGCCAGGAGCTCGGCGGTGCGGAAGGGTTTTTCCAGGAATTCGTCGACCTCGACCGCTTCGAAATAGTCCCGCATCTTGCTGCGGATGGTGAGGATGATGCAGGGGATGTGCTTGAGCGAATCGTCGGAGCGCAACTTCTTGAGCAGCTGCGAGCCGTCCACCTTCGGCATGATCACGTCGGTGATGATGAGGTCCGGCATGAATTCCCTGGCGAGATCAAAGCCCACCTGCCCGTTCTCGGCTTCGAAGACCTCGTAGCCGGCATCGGTCAGCTCCAGGGCCAGGATCGCGCGCAAGGATGTTTCGTCCTCAACGATGAGGACCTTTTTTTTATTGGAAGTGGACATGGCGGAATTTGACAACCCCATTATATTACAAGTATTCGAACACGGGGCCATAAAATTATTTTTATGGCCGGGGGAGAGGGCGGAAGGTAGGGTTATCCGCTACAATTTTTGCCAGGAAACGATCCGCATGACCCAGGCGCCGCTCTGGCCGATCATGCCCGACGGAAGGTGATTGACGGTTTCCGGCACCTGAAAGATGGCCGGGACGTTGGTCCCGAAATCGAAGTAATTCGAGACGATGGTCCCGATGATGTCGGTTTGCTTCTGGGCGGTGATCCGCCCTTCGGCGTAAAAAAGACCCATGATATTGATATTGGCCTCGTTGAAGGTCATGTTCCCGGGGGTCATGATCCCGACGATGTCGTTCGGGAAAGAGCTGTTGCCCGTGGTCTCCAAATTCACGTTGATATTGGCGTTGCCGGTGACCAGGATGGACCCGGCTCCCGTATAGTTGATCGTTTTGTTGGCGCCGGCCTTGTTGAGATTCAGATCCCCTCCCTCGATGTATACGACCCCCGACACCGTCATATGGCCGGCCCCGTCCATGCTGATCGATCCGTTCGCACCGCTGTAAGTGAAACTGGAGGTGGGCGTGATGCTGGCCAGTTGCGTCAGCTGCGCCGCGCTGTTGAGGACCAGGGCGTTCGCCCGAAGATACGACTGGTAGGTTGCGTATCCGGAATAAGGGTCGGAGAGGCTGGGAAAGCTCACGCTGTCGCCCAGATCGTAACTGTTGGACCAGCCGTTGTCCGAATAAACGCTGTTTGTGCCCTGGTTGCCGCCGTAACCGTCCGTCACATAGGTCGCGTCGACGAACTCTTTCCAGGAGTTCCCCGCGACGTTCGGCTCGCCGACCGTGGAGGAACCGCTCAATCCGACCTTCCCGTGCTTGATCCGCAGTTCCGAGCTGAGCGTGTAGACGGTCTCGCCGTTGACCACGGTCGTGGGCAGTGTCGGGACCTTGGCGAAAAGCCCCGCCTCCATGCTGGAATAATTGTTGCGGACGAGCTCCGCCGTGCCTCCCAGATCGATCGCGTAGTCGCTGCTCGTTAGGCCCGATCCCAGAATGTGGACGGAACCGCTGATGTTGACGTTGCCGTTGACCATGGCGCCGGCCGCACCCGATCCGGCAAAGATCGCGTTGTCCCAGGGGGAGAGGCTCTCGATCTTGGCGTAGACCTCGATCGTCTGGCTGATATCGCCGAGCGTTCCGGTCGAGCGGACCCAGATCGAATCATTGACCCCGGTCACATTCTTGACGGTGACCGCGTAGCTCCCGCTGTTGAGCGAGGTGGAGGCATAGGGGATGGAATAGAAACTGCCGGTGTTGGGCCCGATGGTGAAGGTGTTGATGGTCCCATCGGACCAGCTGGGGCTGGACGAATCGTTCAGAAAGTCCGTCCGCAGATCATAGATCGCCCGTTCGATGCCGGCCTCGGCGATATGGAAGGCTTCCATCGTCCGTTTCTGGCGTTGGGAGACTTTGCTGTCATTGATGCTGAGGATCACGGCCGCGCCGCCGAAGGCGACGAGCATGAAGATGATCATGTAAGAAATGATGAGGAGGCTTCCCCGTTCGTTGTGGAGACCCCGCCGGCCGTTCGGCCGAAAGGATTTCAGTGGATTTCTCATAACGATCACCGCCTTAATGTCCGTCCGTTGCAAGCCGCGGACGGAATGGTTGTCCCCCTTATAATTTCTGCCAGGAAACGATCTCGAGCATCCATTCCGCGTCCGCTCCGATCATTCCCGGCGGCAAATGATTGACGGTTTCCGGCACCTGAAAGATCGCCGGGACGTTGGTGCCCATATCGAAATAATTGCCCACAATGGTCCCCATGATGTCCGTTTGTTTTTGGACGGTCACGGTGTTCTCGGCGTAGAACAACCCCATGACGTCGATGTTGGCCTCGTTCATCGTGATGTTGTTGGGGGTCATCAGGCCCAGGATGTTCGTCGGGAAGGAATTATTGCCGGAGGTGACCAGGTTCACGTTGATCTGGGCGCTGCCGGTGGTGAGGAGCGCCCCGGTCCCGGCGTAGGTGATGGTCTTCTTGGAGCCGGCCTTGTTGAAGTTCAGGTCGCCGCCTTCGATGTAAACGATCCCTGAGATCGCCAGGTTCCCGTTGCCGTCCATGCTAACGGCGCCGTTGGCGCCGCTGTAATTGAAGTTCGAGTTCGGGGTGAGGTTGGCGAGCTCCGCGAGCTCGGCGGCATCATTGATGACCAGCGCGTTGGCCCGGAGGTATTGCTGGTAGGTGGGATAACCTGCATGCGGATCGGATAGGCTTGGGAACGGGACGCTGTTTCCCAGATCATAGGTGTTCGACCAGCCGTTGTCCGAATAGACCTGGCTGGACCCCTTGTTCCCGCCAAATCCATCGGTGACATGGACCTCGTCCACGGTTTCCTTGACCGCGTTGCCTGCGGCATCCGCTTCTCCCGCTCCGGCGGCCCCGCTTAATCCGACCTTCCCGTGCTTGACGCGCAGCTTGGCATTGAGGGTCGAAACGGTCTCGCCGTTAAAGTTCGTCGTGGGCAGGGCCGGTACCCTGGCAGCCAGCGCCGGGTCAAGCCCCCCGTAATTGTTCTTGACGATATCCGCGGTCCCTCCAAGGTCCACGGCATAATCCCAGCTGGACAGATTCGATCCCAGGATATGCACGGAGCCGGCGATATTGACGTTCCCGTTGATCATCCTGCCGGAGGCCCCGCGTCCTGCGAAGATCGCGTTGTCCCAGACGGAAAGCCGGACCAGTTTGGGGTAGACTTCGATGGTCTGGGTGGTGTTCCCGATCCCGCCGGTGGAGCGGACCCAGACGGCGTCGCTCACGCCCGTAATATTCTTGAGGGTCACGGTGTAGCTGCCCCCGTTGAGGGAGTTGTTGGAATAAGGAATGGGGTAAAAACCGGTGGTGTTGGGACCGATCGCGTAAGAATTGATCGCTCCGTCCGAGAAGCTCGGCTGCGAAGGGTCGTTGATGAAATCCTGTTTGAGGTCGTACATCGCCCGCTCGATGCCGGCCTCCGCGACATAAAAGGCTTGGGCGGTCCGCTTCTGCCACTCAACGGATTTGCTGTCATTAACGACCAGGATGACCGCGGCCGCTCCGAAGGCGAGGAGGATGAAGATCAGCGCATAGGAGATCATGAGGAGGCTTCCCCGGTCGTTGTTGAGCATTTGCATTGTGCTGGTCCGATGGCGATTCATTCTTAATTCATCAAGTCCACTTTGAAGGTGGCGGTGGAGCTTATGGTTCTTCCTTTGATGGTGTTCTTCTGGGCCACCACATTGACCTCCACGACCTGGGAGCTGCTGGCCTGCCGTCGGAATTGCAAGGTATTGATGGAATTGGCAAGGACCCGGGTCTGTCCGCCGGAGACCCTTTGCAGCTGGAGCGAGCCGGTGCCGCCCCGTTGGAAAGTGATGGTATCGGCCGACCAGCTGATGGCGCCGCTGGAAATACCGTTCGCCGTGCGGAAAGTGATCGAGGTGTACCAGGCGCCGTCCGCCGGGACATTGGTGATCGTGGACGCCCCGGCCTGCAAGAGGTCCTGCTTCATCCAGTCGACCGATTTTCTGATCTCTTGCTGGATCTCCACTTGAGTGCTGGTGGTCATCCAGGTCTCCGATCCGGACAGGAACAGCATCAGGCACGCCCCCAAAAGAACGCTGAACAGCAGGACGGTGATCATGACTTCCACCAGGGTCATCCCTGCCGAACCGAGCTTTCCAAATTGTGAAGACTTCGGTCTTCTGTGCATGATGTTCTATCCGCTTCAGCGTTCCGCGAGGTAACAGATCAGTTTGACGGGCGAATCAAGCTGTCCATTGCCGTTGGTGTCTTCGCCCGCATCCAGTACCCCATCGAGGTTCAGGTCCTCGCCGATGATCCGTCCGCGGCGGGTCCGGAAACTGACATCCACTTCGATCTGCAAAAGATCGGAATTGGAGGAATCGATGTAAATGATCCCTTTGCCGGTCCCCTGAGAAGGAGTGAACGTATTGCCCGGCGTGCCGCCCGAAGCATAGTTCGTGGCGATGGAAGAGTAGGTGCTGCTGCGGATCTCCTCCATTTGGGACTGCGCTTCGTTGACGGCGGTCGTGGTGTCTTTGGAAATATCCGACAATTCGGAGGTGTTGACGAACAGCTGGATTAATCCGGCGATGACGATGATGAGGATCGCGGAGGTAATGAGGATCTCGGCTATGGAGTATCCTTTGGGGGAGAGTTTTTTCATGGTGATGGTCGGTGCTCCTTCTCTTTCCATTCTAAAGAATAAAAAGACCTATCCCGGACGCCGGAATAGGTCTTTGTGAAGCCCCCCACCTTTTCTAATAAAGTATAGCTTATTTTTTGTGATTTAACCATCGCCGGGAGGGGAGATTAAGGTTGGTGAAGTTGGGTTGGACGCGTTAGGGGGAGGCATGGGCTGTCCCTGTTCGTCAAAATAAAACTCCGCCCGGAGGCTCCCGTCCGTGGAGTACGACTTCTTGAAGCCGGGATGGGTGCCTATGGTGATGTTCCATTCATATTTCAGTAACCCATTGGGATAATAGAGCTTACCGATACCAACCTCGTTGTTATTGAGGAGCGGGAGAGCGTCTTCAAGGTCCTGCTCAAAGCGCAGTTGGCCGCTGTGGAAGTATTCTTTGTGCTTTTTGATCTTGCCGTTACGGTAGGTCGTTTCCGACTGCAGGACCCCGTCAGAATAGTATGTTCTTTCGGTGCCGTTTTTCTTCCCGTTAGTATAAATGGTCTCCCCCTTGGAGTTGTCGTACTCATTGAAGATCTCCACCGGCCCGTCCGGAATGGTCCCTTCCACCGTGACGGTGCCGTCCTTTGCGATCGTTTGCCGGGCGATGGATTGGCCGTTGCGGTAGAAGGTGAGGAGGGTCTCATCTACGCCACGTATCACCTGTGATCTGCAAACGACCTTGCTGTTACTGAGTTCAATGAGGTCCTGGGGTGCTTGTTCGGGGATGAATGCTGAAGGTTGCGAGACGGCTTGCATCCTTTCGAGCGTTTGCGGCGCGACCGGGATGGGCGGTGGCGGGGCCGGTTCATCCACATCGGTAAGACGATTAAAGAGATTGATCACCACCGCCATGATGATGAGAAGGGAGACAGAAATGATGATGAGGTTTTGCGATTTCATGGATAGGATGAACCCCATTTCAAAATCGGATTCATTGTAAGTGCAATACCCCGTCGTCGCAAGGCCAAAACGAAATGAATTGCTTAGCGCTCTCTCCGATAGAACGAGGAGCCGCGCTCCGTCAGGAATCGCTGTTCTTCTTCGGTGGAAGGCCGCGCCAGGACGGCGTTGCGATGGGGGAATCGGCCGAAGCGCGCGATGATGTCGCGGTGCCGCCGGGCGTAGTTGAGGTTGGATTCGAAAGGAGCGGCGTTCGCGGGGTATTTTTCCCGGCATTCCTGTACGAGGCCTTCGAATTGCCGGACGCATTCGTTCTGGTCCGGCAGATCTTCGGAGTGCATGAGGGGCATGTATAAGAACACTCTTTGGATCAGCGGAAGTTTCCGGTCGAAGCCATCGGATAATGAACGGCGGCTCAGGTCGAGCGCTAGCGGATCGGTGGCGAACGCCTGCGATGTGCTGCGGTACATGTTACGGGAGAACTGGTCGAAGAGGAGGATGAGGGCGAGACGCCCGGCGGGCGTCTCGCCCCAGGCATCCAGTTCCCCTCCCCCGGCGCGCACGAGGTCCTCTTCGAAATAATCCCGGACCTCGTCATCGAACCGTTCGTTCTTGGCGAACCATTTTCGGAACGGGTTCTTCCCGGTGTCGAACTTGTCGGCATCGTTCACGCCTTCGAACCAGAAATCGATGATGTCGCGGGGGGTGGACATGGGGTTCTCGCGGGGCACGGGACCCAGAGGTGACCCAGTTACCCAGGCACCCTGTGACCCAGGGTATTCCCGTTAGTTGAAGCTTTTACAAAACTTCCACAGTGGAATAGGTTAATTACTCGCTGGGTACCTGGGGAACCGGGTTCCTGGGTCCCCCTTCATTCTCCGGTAACAGATCCGGTGATTTTATTTTTTGTCTAAAAGATATTCCGTTTTCAAGTTCTGCAAGCTCCGGAAAATGTTCTTGATGACCTGCGGATTGTCCCGTTCGAACTCCCGCAGCATCTGCTTGATTTTGGCGCGGTGGGAATCTTCCTCGTTGGCGCATTTGGACTGGCCGCCGATCGACCGGATGTCTAGCTTCTCGGCGAGGACGCGCATGGTCTCTTCCCGTTCATAGGCGAGCGGCCTAATGAGGACGATCTTGCCGTCGAAGAGCTCCTGCCTGGGGCGCATGGCGGATATCTCGCCGCGATAGAACTGGTTGAGAATGATCGTTTCCACGATATCGTCCATGTGGTGGCCGAAGGCGATCTTGGTGAACCCCAGGCGGTCGGCGAGCTCAAACAGCGCCTTGCGGCGGTTCCAGGACCACCAGAAGCAGTCGATGTCCTCCCACTTCTCGCCCTCCATGGAATCGACCCGCTCCACAAGATGGGCGAAGCCTTCACGCTGCAGATATTCAACCAGCTTTTGGGGGTCGAAGTCGGAGAATTTGAAGTCGATGTGCACGGCGGTGAAATCGAACTTGACCGGAGAGACCAGCCTTCGATGGCGCAGCACGTGCAAAAGCGAAATGCTGTCCTTGCCGCCGGAGACCGCGACCGCGATCTTATCGCCCGCCTGGATCATGTCGAAGTCCCCAATGGCCTTGCCGCAGCGGCGGGAAACGGCGATGAGCTCGGGGATGTCCTTGGGTTTGCGGGGGAAGGGCGTCATGGGGGCACGCGCCTCAGTGCGCGGAGAACAGGAATTTCTTGGCTTCGGTCCCTTCCCGGCGCCAGATCACGTTGTCGATGAAATAATGGTGGATGTTGATGAAGATGTAGAACATGAACAGGAACAGCGTGGGGCCAAAGATCGACCGGTCATAGGGCAACGTTCTGTCGAAGAACCTCGGAACGAGGTTGAAGATCAGCGCCCCGATCAGGATCCCCATCAGGACGAACCCGACGAACGCCGCTCGGGAGATGTGGTGCCGGGCGACCTCGTTCTCCTTCATCCGCAGAACGATCGTGATGTACTGGACGGCATGCATGAAGGGGATGAGCATGACGACCGGATGGATGAAATTGTCAAAGCCCATCCCGAACCTCAGGATGACCCACAAGTAGGCGGAGGCGACGTAGGCGGTGATGCCATTGAGCGGGGGGAAGACGGATTCCTTGCGCCATTTGCGGTAAAGCGCCACCGTCAGGGCGACCATGCTTAAGCCCACGAGTGCCGCAAAGATGCTTTCAACGACCTTCGGCAACCCCAGGGTGTGAAAAATGATGTTAAGGTAGTTCTTTTCCTTGCTCCCGGTGTTGAACATGATCCAGGCGTAGATCCATAAGAGGTGGGCGTTGGCCAGCAATATCCTCCGTTCCCAGAGGGCATAGAAGACCTTCTGATAGGCGGAGACCACGATGAGGATCCCGAAGCCCTGTTTGGCGTAATGCCAGCCGGCGGTCAGGAACATCACATTGACTGCGTTGCGCAGCAGGGCGGTGCTGTTTTGAAGATAACCAAGAATGAAGAACGCGATCATCGCCGCCGGGACCAGGATGCCGGCGAGGATGTAGCGGTAGCGTAGGGGGCGGTCGATCTCTCCGGAGATCTTTTTCGGGAAGTTCTGGTACATCAACTGATAGGAGTAGGCAAAATGAGGGAAGTTGCTGAAATAATCGAGACATAAGATGATGGATATGAAGATCGGGAACAGGTTCAGGTTGGCAAGCATTTGCACCGGGAAGGCGAGCATGACCAGGGGGAAAATGATCAGCGAGGCGCCGCCCAGGAGGAAGAAATCGAGGACGGGAGAGAAGACGTCTTTTTTTTCTATGGCTTGTGTCATGTAGGGGCTTCGCAGGTCGATCGGGCAGTTTATTTCGGTTCGCCCAGGCATTCGCAACGGGGGCCGGAGAGGATGTCCCACTGGAACGTGTGCCCCTCATACCCGTCCCCTTTGCATTTCTGGTAGCACGCTTCCGACCGCCCGGCCGCTTCGGAGTTCTTTTTGACGGAGAAGTAAATGAGGTAGCCGATCACCGGCACCAGGACGAGCACAAAGATCAGCGAGCCCACCCAGTTGTTCGATTTTTGTTCGGGCATAGGTTATTTTCCCTCCGGGTTAGGTCGTCCGATCGTTCCTTGGGGTTATTCGAAAGGTATTTTATCTTTCCTGTGCTGCTCTGTCTATGGATAATGAGAAACTCCGCAGTGGCCCCGAAAAGGCGGGGCGTTGCGGGGGAGGAATCATTCTGGTGGCCCCTGGGACGGCGGAGCGTCCCAGGGGCCACCACGTTCTTTTCTGAAAGCAAAAAGCCTCCCTGCGATTAGTACTCAGGAGGCTTTTTGTATGGAAGAAAGTGGTGGAGGTGCCGGGAATCGAACCCGGGTCCTTGGGTGCCAATCTATAGGCCTCTACATGCTTAGTTTGTCTTCTCGAAACTCGTCCCCGGCCGCTTCAACAAACAGAATCGACCGGGAACTAGCTCTCTTAAGTCTCGCCATTCTTCCGAAAGCGCGAAGAACGGCCAGCCTGTGATGGGCTCCTTGTCAACCCACAGGCGAAGCCGACAAGGAGGCCTGGTTTATTAAACCAGGGCGGGTGTCGCAGCGCCGTTGGCGATAGCCTCGGCCTCTGCGATCAACGCATCGTTGTTGTTTGCGTTTAGTGTGTGCTTGGATTGTTGACGGGGCCAACCAAGCTTCCCCGGCATGCCACCTATAAACTGTCCACTCAAGTCGAGACCGATCACCCCCAGTTTTGACGTTTCCACTGCTTCACACTCATGTGCCGAAAACTTCTGCGAAGCCCAATGCAAAAGCAATTGGGCGAAGCAGAGTCAAGACCAATCACCCCCGATTTCAATGTTTGATAAAGAACAAAAGGGGTTCTTGAGGATGCCCATAGTATAAAGGATGTTGGCCGGTGGTGCAAGGGGAGGGGTAATGGGGGGATTTCCCGGTTATGGAATATTCGGGGCTCGTTCATTGTCAGCCCGACTTTTCTGATATAATCTAACCGTTTCACGCTTCTTCAAACACAACGATGCCTAATCCGCTTTCTAATATCGCCGGTCGGAATTTTTTGTTGCCGCTGTTCCTCGCCGTTATCGTTAACGGCCTGCTCTTGTGGCATTTCCACGACCGGACCTGGTGGCCGCCGGACGACGGGTTCTCCGCCCACATCGCCGAGCGTTTTGCGCAGGGAGAAGCGCTCAGCCGCGAGGTGGATCAATTCGTGAGCGGTTATCTCCATTTCGTCAACGCCGCCGCGTTGGAGCTGTTCGGAAAAGATCTGGTGAGCCTGCGGTATCCATTGATCGCGTTGGGCCTGATCCAGTCCACCCTGGTGTTCCTCCTTTTTATCCGTAAGGGAACGGCGCTGGCGGTTCTTGCGTCGGTCGTCCCGACGGCCCTGGGGGTCCTGCAATACTTCAATCCCAACCAGCATTGGTACTGTCTTTTCTGGACGATCGTCCTTGCCTGGTTTCTCACGACGCGGACCGAAAATGGTCCCCGGCGTTTTTGGGTAACAGGGTTTCTGGTCTTTGTGATCTACATGTTCCGGCAGGTGACGGGCATCCTCACGGCCGTGGGCGCTTTGAGTTTCCTGCTTTACGATGCTTGGGAAGAGGAAGGAGAAACGGCTCGTTCCTCCCAACCGGCGCTATTTTGCCGAATTCTGATCGGCCTCATGCTGGGGGGAATGATCTTTTACATCGGACGCATGGGCGACCGGCTGGGAATTTTATTTTTGGGGATCTGGCCGTTGATCGTATTGGGCTGGATGGCTTTGCGGGTAAGGCTTCCCAACGGTAAAGTTTTGGAGATCGTTAAATATTTTCTTTTAGGTGGAAGCGTCGCGCTGCTGCCGGAAATCTTATATCAGTTGTTCTTTGGGAATCTGGGCAGTTGGTTTGATGATACGTTCTTGCGGATGGTCCATTACGCGCAGGCGGATTTTTTTAAGAAGCAAATGCTGTTCATCCATATCAAGGCGGCCGTATCGGCGCTCGATCCTTTTGCGGGAGGCATCGCGTGGGTGAACGGTCTTTTTTGGCTCGGGATCTTCGGCGCGTATCTTTGGGTAGGAGCGGAGACCGTCAAGAATCTTTTTGCGAGAGGGCGCTCCAGGGCGGGAGGGAGATCGATCCCGCCGCTGCCTTTTCTTTCGGTCTTTTATGCCGTGGTGTCCTTGCAGTACCTGATCCCGCACTATATCCACGAAACGCTCCCGCTCGTGGCGCTGGCGTGGGGCTGGGGGCGGGGGGAAAGATCGCCCCAGGGGAAGTGGGCGGTCGTCGCGGTCTACGCGTTCTTTTGTTTCTGGGGAGCGGCGGTGTACGCCGGAAGACCAGTTCCCCGGAGCATCGATGAGATCCTCCGGACCCCGCCTAAAAAACTTACCTATGCCGGCGGGCGGCTGCCTTTCACCAGTTTATGGATCGAAGAAGAGGATATTGAGGTCTATTCTCAAATGCTCCAATTGATCCAGCGTGAGACCCGGCCCGAAGATGTCATTTTCGCCGTCCCTTACGAAGCGCAGTTCTATTTTCTTTCCGGACGGAGGAATCCTTTTCCTTTCACGATTTTCAGTCACGGGGTGCAAAACGAGGGAGAGCTTCAGGCGGTCATTCGGTCGGTCAACGAGCATCCACCGGCCTTGATCATCAACGCGCCATCCGACAAACGCCAGGACCGTTTCTCGGAGGAGTTCATCGAAACGATTCAGGGTCGTTATGCATTGCTCGCCGATGTCGGGATGTTTGAGATTTATAGGCCAGTCGATAGAATAGGTAAATGATCCAGGCCATGTTCATCCGGCTCAATTTCTTGTGGTTCGTTCTATTATGTGTGCTCTTCTGGCCGCTGATCCGGGTCTTTTTCTGGGCCCTGGTTTTTCTCTTCGCTGCCGGAGCCCTGACCATCGCCGGATCCATCCTCTGGAATAGATTTCAAGGCCAGCGATCGCTTTCCTCCAAGACGAATGATCCGGACAAAGGCCAGGATCCCCTCGACGCCGATCTTTCCCGAGATGCCCAGAACGCCGAGAACGCCGATTTCCGGGAAAAGAAGAGAACCGGCCCTTAGCCCCGGTGTCCGGTCACCCCAAAATAATCATTGACAGACCGATTAAAGGTGTATATACTCTCAAACCTGAGGCGGAGGGTTATGGTCACCAAGATCGAAAAGCTGAAACAGATGAAGCAATGCGCCTGCGAACAGCCGTGCCTGTGTTTCAATCTGCGGCGCGCTTCGAGAGTCGTCACCAACCTTTACGATGAGACTTTCCGCTCATTGGGGCTCCGCACGGGGCAATTGGCGATCATCGATATCGCAGCCAAGATGGGGCCGGTCACGATCGGCCAGCTGGCGGAAGCGACCGCCACCGACCGCACGACATTGACGAGGAACCTCAAACCGCTGGAGCGGGAAGGGTTCGTCAAGGTCATCAACGGATCGGCGGACCGCCGGGAGAAGGAAGTGGTCATTACACAAAAGGGCAAGGCGGTTCTGGAGGAGGCATTTCCCATGTGGCAAAAGGTACAGGCGAAGATCAAACACAAACTTGGCCGCGAGCGCGCCGAAAGACTCATGAAAGAGCTTTGTTGCGCCGTCAGTGAGATCGAGCGGCTCTAAATTTTTTTTTAAACTAACATGTGTACATACACTTAACATAGGATAAATGAACAGAGAGAGGAGGTTCACAATGAACGAGCTATTGGTATTGGCGGTCCTGCTGGTTTTTGCCAGCGACCGCGCGGAAGATCGGCTTCGGGAAGCGGAGGTCCTGGCCCGAAGCACCGATGGATTCACTTTATGACCGCCTTGAACAAAGGGAACAATAAGAGCCGGAAGCAGGAAACCATGAACCAGACAAATTTCACCAATAACAATCGAATCGCCAATTACCTTGAGCACCCGGTCAAGGTGACCGCCCTGGAGTACTTGAAAGAGGCTCTACATACGGAACGCTATGAAGACTGCTGGCAGATCCTTGAGGTCGCCAAAGAGTTCGGCGCCAATAACAATGAGATCTGGGAGGTCATCAACCGTAACGCGCGTTTTTCCGCCAGTACCGATCCGGATAAGCTCACGGCCTGAATTTCTTTACCCATAAATGTGTATATGCATTTAACGTAGAAGAAT
>JAHFFX010000114.1 GCA_023247755.1 Candidatus Omnitrophota bacterium
CTGACCTGCTTCGTCAGGACCTCAATGTTGTTGTTGGCGGTGAGCCCCACCACCCGGAACCGGTCCGGGAAACGGCTGATGACCGCAAGCGCGTTGACGCCGATCGAACCCGTCGACCCCAGAATGGCGACTCGTTGTTTCCTCATTGCCTCAAACCGCGTTCAGAGCCGAGCTCATGTAAAGATAAAATGCCGGCGCCGCGAACAGCAAACTATCGATGATGTCCAGGACCCCGCCCATCCCCGGCAGCAATTTCCCCGAATCCTTGACATTGCAATCCCGCTTGATGAGCGATTCGGACAGGTCGCCCAACTGACCGACCCCGCCGAAGAACGCCCCCACCAAAGCCACCTGCCAGACCGGAAAATTCATGACGGCCGGCAGCAGGTTCCGGCCGGCCACGGCGGCCAGGATGCTGAACACGAAACTGCCAAGACATCCTTCCACGGACTTGTTGGGGCTCACCTTCGGCAGCAGGGGGTGTTTGCCAAGCCGGCTGCCCACCACCAGCGCCCCGATATCACCGGCCTTCGTCACCAGGACCAGGAATCCCAAAAGCTTTATTCCGGCAAAGCTCGCCGCCCCGTCGGATCCCGGCAATAGAAAACGGATCTTGATGAGAAAACTGAAGAACCACGAAACATACAGGATGCCGAAAAGCGTCGTCGAGATGCCGACGATGGCGTTGGTATTGTCCTTGCGGGCGAATTGCAGCAAAAGGATCAGCAAGAACCCAACGACAATGAACAGCAGTTCCCAGTTGCGGGTGAGCTCGAACCGGCTGTAGATCGAGGCCGGGATAAGGATCCCGATAAAGATCCCGACATAGCTGTAGATGGGGATTCCCTTTTTCTTCACCATGTAAAAGAACTCGTACAGCCCCCCCAGCGTCAGCCCCATGATAACGACAAAGAAGATCCAGTCGTAAATGACGGCACAGATCGTGATCAGAATGCTGACGCTCGAGCTGATCAAACGCTGTTTGCTCATTTAGGATTTCATCGCGACGCTGCCGAAGCGGCGATCCCTCCCCTGAAAATCGGCGATGGCCTTGCGGAACTCCTTCTCATCGAATTCCGGCCAGAATTTCTCCGTAAAATAGAGCTCGGCGTAGGACAACTGCCATAAAAGGAAATTGGAGATCCGCTGCTCGCCGGAGGTCCGGATCAAGAGGTCGGGGTCGGGCAAATCCCGCGTGTAAAGCGCGCTGCTGAAATTCTCTTCATCGATGTCCTCAAGGCCCATCTCATCCCTTTTGACGGCGGCGGCGATCTTCTTGACCGCTTCCAGGATCTCCACCCGGCTTCCGTAATTGAACGCAAGGTTCACGACAAGACCGGTATTGTTCCGGGTAAGCTCGGTGGCGGCATTCAGGGACTTGAGGACCGCTTCGGGGATCCCGTTCTTCTTGCCGATGAACTGCAAACGGATATTGCGTTTGTGCAGGTTCTTCACCTTCGAATTGAGGACCGTTATCAATGTCCGCATGAGCATGGACACTTCCCGCTGCGGCCGGGTCCAGTTCTCCGTGGAGAAGGTGTAGAGCGTCAAAACCCTGATGCCCATGAGGCGGGCGGCGGAAACGATCTCCTCCACGCGCTTAACCCCCTCGAGATGCCCTCGGGTACGCGGCTGATTGCGCTTTTGGGCCCAGCGGCCGTTGCCATCCATGATGATTGCAACGTGCTTGGGCATACGGTCGAGATCTGCGTTCAATACCTGATTCATTGCACCTGATAATAAAAAAGGGGGATTTGCGATCCCCCATTTCCTTACCCTGATTATTCTGTCACGCGACTTAGGCTCGCATGGGAAATGGCCCGTCCATATCGCTACTGGGCGCCAGCCGCAGGTGCGGGCGCGGACACAACCGGCGCGGCTGCCGCTGCCATACTCTTCTGCTGTATCTCTTCCAACTTCTTTTCCAGGGAGCTCTTTAGCTGGCTGACGCTTTGCAACTGCGCCTGCAGGTCGGACGTGGCATTTTGCCCCTCTTCCACGAGCGCCTGGATTCCCTTGATCTTTGTGTTGGCACCCTCGAGCTGGGACTGCAATGAGACGATGGTCACTTTGGCCTTTTCCAACTGCTCTTCAACGACCATGCGGTTATAACGCTCCTGGTCCAAACCTTCCCGTATCTTGCTTGCCTGCTGGCTGGAACTGATGGATAGAAAACAACTGAAGAAGGTCAACAGAATGGCCGCGCCGATGATCAAGCTCTTCGATTTTTCTTTCACCCCGTCCCTCCGCGCATGAGTCGTTTTCATGGGTTAAATGGAACCTGCACTGCAATCCTTATTCCTGGGTCGTCTTTTCGAGTTGCGTCTTGGGCAGGATAACGATCTCGACCCGGCGGTTATTTTGTCTTCCATCCCGGGTGTCGTTGCTGGCCACGGGCCGATATTCCCCATACCCGGTGCCGGCCAAGCGGGTCGGAGCGATCTCCTGGTTATCCACCAGGTAATGCAGCACGCTCATCGCCCGCGCCGAGGACAATTCCCAGTTCGATTTCCAGCCGGAATGTTTGATCGGCTCGTTGTCCGTATGGCCTTCGATGCCGACCGACAGGTCCTTGACGGTCGTTTTCAAGACCCCGGCGACTTTATCGAGTTTTCCGAGAGATTCATTGCGCAGGTGGGCCTTGCCGGAATCAAAAAGCACTTCCGCAACGAACGTGATCACCAGCCCCCGCTCCAGCATTTCCACTTTGACCTCTTTATCGCTGATCTCCCCCTTGAGGCGGTCCTCAAGCTCCGCTTTGGCCTTCTCAAGCTCGCTCAATTGGTCGGTCAGCTGCGAGATCTTCTCAACATCGGTCCGCCGGCCCTTTTGATAGATGACGGTGCATCCCGAAGCGCTGAACGCCGTTAATAGAGTAAAGACCAGGAAAGATTTCATGAATTTTGAGGAAAACATGCCGGACCTCCAAAATAATGAACTCAAATTAACATAGGGGTTAGCCAAAGTCAAGATTTTTGATGTGGAATCGCGGTTTTTCCTAACCTATTTAGCGAACAATGATTTCATCTCTTTTGGAACCGATGGAAATGTACTTGATGCGCGCGCCCACCAGTTCTTCGACCCGGTCAACATAGCGCCGGGCATTCGGTGGCAGAGCCTGGAATTTGCGGATACCGTTGGTGGCGGTCTGCCAACCGTCCAATTCCTCATATATCGGTTCGGCGCGGTTGAGGACCTCAAAATCCATCGGGAAATCCTTATAAATCTTTCCCCGGTGCCGATAGGCGGTGCAGATCTTGAGCTTCGGAAGGTCGTCCAGCACATCCAGCTTCATCACGGCCAGCTCGGAAATTCCGTTAAGGATCACGGAATAGCGGACCAGCACCGCATCGAACCAACCGCAGCGCCGGGGCCGGCCGGTCGTGGCGCCGAATTCCTGACCTTTATTGCGGATCTCATCCTTCAGCCGGTCGGCGAACTCCGAAGGGAAAGGCCCTTCCCCCACGCGGGTGGTATAGGCCTTCACGCAGGCGATCACCTTGTCGATCTTGGTCGGCGGCACCCCGGTCCCGGAGGACGCCCCCCCAACGATGGAGTTGGAGGAAGTGACGAACGGATAAGTGCCGAAATCGATGTCGAGGAACGTTCCCTGGGCGCCTTCGAACAGGACGCTCTGCTTGCGGTCGATCTCACGGTTAAGGAACAACGCCGCATCGCAAACGTAGGCCTTCAGCTGTTGCCCGTACCCGAGATATTCCTTGTAGATATCGCCGAAAGCGAAATCATGCTGGCCGTAAACCTTGGAGAAGATCTCATTCTTCTCCCGCAGGTTGTCCTCGAGCTTTTCCTTGAGGATCCGCGGATTGAGCAGGTCCACCATGCGGATCCCGCAGCGCGTCACTTTGTCCGCGTAGCAGGGGCCGATGCCGCGGCCGGTCGTTCCGATCTTGTTCTTGCGCTTCGATTCCCGCAACCCGTCGAGGATCCGGTGATAGGGCATCACCACGTGGGCCAACCCCGAGATCTTCAGCTTGCGGGAAGTGACCTCGATCTTGCGTTTCTTAAGCCCGGCGATCTCATCGAGGAGGGCCTTGGGATCGATGACCGCACCGTTGCCGATGACGCACGTCTTTCCCTTATGCAGGATCGCCGAGGGGATCAGATGGAAAACGTACACCTGTTTTCCCACGACCACCGTGTGCCCGGCGTTATTGCCTCCCTGATAGCGGACCGTGATATCGCTGTCCTTCGAAAGGATATCGATCAGCTTGCCTTTCCCCTCATCTCCCCACTGTGCTCCGACCACAACGATATTCATGGAATGCCTGTTCCTTTCTTTCTTAAATATATTATTGTCCGATCACGGACAGGATGTCCTTGAGCGTTGACTGTTCCGTCACACCGAAAACTTCCACACCGTCCAAAAGGAAAAGCGGCGCATACCCGATGCCCAGCTCCTCTGAAAGTTGGCTCTTTTCCTGAAAAAGTTTTTTGCCCATTTCCCCCCTCGCGCAGGAAGTGATCTTGTCTTTGTCCACATCTTTGGAGGGAAGGCAATCCTGCCAGAAAAGGTCTTCGATGTTCGCCAAGCGGCAGTTGAGATACTTCCAGGCTTCTTTCGGGTACTGGTTCTCCACGCAGGCGTAGATCATGCTCTCTTGGACCTCCCGGCGCCCCAGCGGCGAGACCAGCTCCCCGCTTTGCGGATCCTTGCGGCCGACGAACTGCAGGGCGAATTCTTGGCGGCTTTGCTTTTGATGGATCAGGCCTTCGACCATCTTAAGGATCGGCAGGGTTTCCCTCTGGGTCCAGAAAATAAAAAGATCAAGCCGTCCGGGCTGCACCTTCCGATCAACGAAATACGACACTCCCGCGGACGAGGGGTTCAACAGATATCGGTCGCCGGCGTCGATGAGCATATCCTTGACCTGCCCAAAGCTCTTCTCCAGCTCGATATTCCTGCTCAAGACAAAGGCGGGTAACATCTTGATCTTCAATTCCTTGATGAGGGTCTTCGCCTGGGCATCGTCCTCCGTAAGGAAATGGGTTTGCACGTCGGGAAAGAACTTCAGGAAAGAGCTCCAGACCGTCTGGGTCTGACAGGTCCGGCAAACGCGGGGAGCGATCACCCAGGCCTCGGTATTTCTCGGGGGCCCGTTCTTTGCCGGCGACTCCGCCGCGGCAAGGAAGGGCGTGCCTCCGGCCAGCGCCAGGACCATTCCCAAGATCCAGTTCATTGCGATCTTTCCCGTTCGTCCGCTCAAGTCCTTATCCTCCCAAAAACGGTTGGTTCAGCAGATACAGCAGACCGATGCCGACCGACAGAAAAACTGCGGCGGCAAGAATCTTGAACGTGCTCAGCCAGCGTTCCAGAAAAGAACGGCCGGCCGGCGAGAAGAACCCAATTCCGGCCAGCAGGACCAAGGACAGCATCGATATGATCACCATCGCCGCATAAAGGGCGATGAAGAAACCCGTTTGTTCGGAAGATATCCCTTGGATGTACATTGCATTGATCATGCTCTGCAGATACGGCGGAGAAGGATAAATAGATTGCATCAGGGATGTATAAAACCCCAGGAACAGAGCGGAAACCCCGCAGTAAAGCAACGACCAGAATTTCGGACGTTCGGCGGAGCCTACGGGAAGCGCGGCAAATTTTCCCAGAATTCTCCGAGGATCATCGGTCCGCAACAGGACCCACCAATCCCGGAAATGAACGCACCCCAGGACAATGGCCGAGATCGCCAGCAGAAGATAGGTCAACTGGTTGATCATGTAATAGCGGTGCGTATCCAGGGTTTCGGCCCATAAGTTCATTTTGATAAGGAACAACCCTACCCCGAGGGCCGCCAGGAACAATCCCGCCGAGAGGAACCAAACGATCCGGCCCTTGCGGAAGGCCATGAGCATCGCCAGCAAGAAGACGACGGTCGCCAGAGCCAGCGGGTTGAAACCGTCCTGCACACCCGCCATAAGAAAAGGTCCGAGGCCGAAGGCCCCGAAATGACGTTCGACCTTTTCTGTTCCCGCTTCATTGAATCCGGTAAGGCGCATGGTTGGGGCACAAGCAGGGGCTCCCCGGCCCCCCGCAGTTCCAGGACCCGGGGGCCGGGGAGCCCCCATTTTATAAAGAACTCAGACCTTGATGGGCTTCACGAACAGAATATCCTTGGTGTGCTTGAGCCGGTCGATCGTCTCCTGCGGGACCTCGCTGTCGACGTTGACCACGCTGACGACCAAGCCTCCTTGCACTTCGCGGCCGAAGCTGATGCTGCCGATGTTGATGTTCGCCTGCGAAAGGATCGTCCCCACGGCCCCGACGATGCCGGGCCGGTCGTTGTTATTAATGAAGATGATGTGCCCGTCGGGGATCGCCTCCACGTAAATCTTGTTGACCTTGACGATGCGCGGCTTGTTGTTGGCGGTCAGCGTTCCCCATAAAGAAAATGTTTCTTTGTCGGAAGTAATTTCCAGGCTCACCAGGTTCAAGAATTCGGTTTCATCCTGAGACAGGATCTCCTGCAGTTTGATCCCCCGTTCCTTGGCCAGGTCGATCGCATTGATATAGTTGATGCTCTCCCCCATGATGGGAGCGAGCACGCCATAGACCAGCGCCATGGTCACCGGCGCCATCTTCTGGCTGGTGACCACCCCGCTGTAAGTGATCTTGATCTCCTGGATGCGTCCGTTGACGAGCTGGCCCGCGAACTTGCCCATGCGCTCCGCGAGGTCGATATACGGCCCCAGGACCTTGAACGCCTCGGCGGACATCGAAGGAAAGTTGGCGGCGTTCATGATGCCTTTCCCCAACAGGGCGTTGCGCACGCATTCGGCGATCTCGATGGCCACGTTGACCTGCGCTTCCGAGGTCGAAGCGCCCAGATGCGGAGTGGCGATGCAATTGTCGAACTTCAAAAGCGGATGATCGGCCGCCGGCGGTTCCTTCTCGAACACATCGAGCGCGCAGCCGGCAATGGACTTGTTGGCCAAAGCCTCGGCGAGCGCCGCTTCATCGATGATGCCGCCGCGCGCGCAGTTGATGACCCGCACGGTCTTCTTCATCAGAGAAAATTCTTTTTTGCCGATGAGACTTTTGGTCTCGTTGCTCTTGGGAACGTGAATGGTGATGTAATCCGCGTTCTTCAGAAGCTCCTCGAACTCGGCGACCTTGACGCCCATTTTGGAAGCGACCTCGACCGACAAATAGGGATCATGCGCGATGATCTTCATCCCGAAGGACTGGGCCATCCGGGCGACGGTCGAGCCGATGCGGCCCAGCCCGATGATGCCGAGCGTCTTGCCGTAAAGTTCGACCCCGGTGAACTTCGAGCGTTCCCATTTGCCGCCTTTAAGGGAAGCGCAGGCCTGCGGGATATTGCGGGACAGCGCGAGGATCAGGCTCATCGTCTGCTCGGCGGTGGAGGTGGTGTTGCCGGCGGGCGTGTTCATCGCAACGATGCCTTTTCTGGTCGCCGCCTTGAGGTCCACGTTGTCCAGCCCCACGCCGGCCCGGCCGATGTATTTCAGCCGGTCCGCTTTCTCGATGATGTCGGCCGTCACCGTCGTTTCGGAGCGGACGATCAAGGCGTCGTAGTCCTTGATGATGGCCTTCAGCTCCTCCGGCTTCATTCCCGTTTTCATATCAACAATGAAACCTTTGACCGCTTTGAGAATTTCTACGCCCTCCGGCGCCAATTTGTCGGTGATGAGAATTTTCATTGGTCCGCTTCCGTTCGGTGTCATAAATTCTTCCTTGATTTCCTATTTTGAATTAAAAACCTTCTGCGCCGCGGCGAGCCCCGCCCCCAGCGTGAACTTGTGCCCCATCTCGTGCAAGACCTTTTCCAGGCAGGCGATGCCGGCCAGCAGGTCGAACTCATCGATGCAGCCCATCGCACAGATGCGCACGATCTTGCCTTTGAGCTCTTCGCCCTGGCCACCGGCGATCGTGATGCCGTGCGTATCGCGCATGATCTTGGTGAGCTTCTCCCCGTCGATCCCCGCCGGAACATTGAGCGCCGTGACCGCGTTCGATGCGCAAGCCGGGTCCGCGTACAGCGACAGGCCGATGGCCTTGCCGGCTTCCCGGATCCCCTGCGCGAGTCTCGCGTAACGGGCCCACAACTTCTCAATGC
>JAHFFX010000023.1 GCA_023247755.1 Candidatus Omnitrophota bacterium
AGGAACCAATGCCCTTGAGCGGCAGGAGATAGTTCATCAGTGAGAAGATGCCCTTTTTGATCTCCCCCCCGTACCAGGTCCCACCGATGACCGTCATGCGCTCGGCCAGGTGGAAGGCGATGAACACTTCCGAACGCAGGCCGAATTTCGCGAAGTCGGCACAGGTCGCCTTGCAGGCGTTGAGAATGGTCCAATCGGGTTTGAAGCTCTTGATCTCCTCCGCCGTCGGCCGCAGGAACATGTTCTTGAAGAAATGCGCCATCCAGGCGACTTCCGTCACCAAACGGATGGACAGCCGGGTCGCCGGATTCGCGCCGCAAAATCCGTCCATCACGTACAATTTCTTGCCGTTGAGCTGCTTGACGGAAATGTCTTTGAGGTGGTCCCAGGTTGATTGTGAAATCGGTTTGTTGTCGGAACCATCAGCGCGGCTGTTGGTCCACCAAACATGGCCCTTGGAACCGGGTTCTTCGACGATATACTTGTCCTTCGGGGAACGGCCGGTGAACTTCCCGGTATCGACCGCCACCGCGCCCAGGTCGGTGACCGCTGCCCGCTCATAACCGGTGAGCGACGGGTCGGTCTCGTGCTGGAAGAGTTCTTCGAAGGAAAGGTTATAAAAGAGGTCGTTCCACTGGATGATGCCGATCTTCCGCAGATCTATTTCCATGTCCAATTTTTTGTTCTTATTGGATCCGAATAGGTTGGCGAGCACGTCTTTTCTCCAATTTGTCGTTTTGAAATTTTCCCAAACCTTGAGAACACAGGCATTGTACCTAAGTGGCGGGTATTGTCAAGGGTTCCGAGGGAAGGGACCGAATGGCTATGCGTAGACGCTGACGCGGTTGCGGCCTTCTTTCTTGGATTGATACAGCGCCCGGTCCGCCTTAAGGATAAGGTCATGGCGGTCAACGCTGTCGCTATAGGCGGCCACACCGACGCTCAAGGTGACGGGACGTTTGAAGCTGAGCTCCGAGATGGCTTTCTGGATCTTTTTGGCGACGATCTCCGCCTTATGGATCTTGGTCTCCACCAGGATCACGGCGAATTCGTCCCCTCCGTAACGGCAGGCCACGTCGATCTCCCGCAGGTTCTTATGGATCGCGCGGGCCAATTCCTTAAGGAGATGATCCCCTTCCAGATGGCCGAACGTGTCGTTATAGGTCTTGAAATGGTCGACATCGATCATCATCAGGCACAATGGCCCCGGATAACGGCGCAACCGTTTGATCTCCTGATCAATGGTCTTCGCGAAATGACGATGATTATATAGCCCGGTCAAGGGGTCGGTGATGGAAAGGTATTTGAGCTCGCGGTAAAGGTTGGCATTCTCGATCGCCACCGCCGCCTGCCGGACGATCGCCGAAAGGATCCGCAGGTCCGTCGGTGTGAAGATATCGTTCTTGTTAAGACCCTTGTCGGCGACGTTCAACACTCCGATCACTTTTTTCTCGAGCTTGATGGGGACGCTCAAAAAGGACCTCCCCCGGTAGGTCGCGCGGCTCTTACGCGGCAAGGGGCTCTGGGCGTCCATATCGGTGACCAGCATCGGCTCCCCGTAAAGGGCCACCACGCCGCTGATCTGCTCGCCGAGCTTCACCCGCGTGTCCTGGATGATGTCCTCGCTCAACCCCTTGGCGCCTTTGATGACCAGCTCGCTGCGGTCCTTGTCGATGAGCATGAGCGAACAGCGATGAACATCCAGTATCTCGATGGCCTTCGCGATGACGAAATCGATCAACTCCTCAAGTTTCAGGATGGAACTGATCTCTTCATGCAGGCTCAGGATGTGTTCGAGCTTCATCTTCTCCATCCAGAGTTGTTCGTCGTTCTTTTTCTTTTCGGTGATGTCGCGCACGACCCCTTCGAGAGCCACGACGCTGCCCTGCGTGTCCTTCACCCCATGGACCGTTTCACTAAGGATGACCACCCGCCCGCCCTTGCAGACGTATTTCAATTCATAATCGTGGACATAGCCGTTCTCTTTCAATTGCGCCAGGAGCTGAGCGTGGTCGTTGGAATTCATGTGGAATTCCTGAAAAAGGTTCTTTCCCAGGAGCTCTTCTTTCTTGTGGTAACCGAGCATGGCAATGAATGCATCGTTGACATAGCTCAAAATGCCTTTCGCGTCCGCCATGTACACGCCGCACTCCATGGCGCCCACGAATCCCGCAAATCGCTGCACCGGGATCTCCGGCTCGAAACCGGCACGCGGAGTATTATTGATGGAAAACCCGGCGTCTTTTTCCTTGTCTGATTTTTTTCCGCTTTTGTGCGATTTGTCCGGCTTTTCCTGTTTGTCCTCGATATGCTCGGCCTTGACCGGGGCATGGGCCACCGCATCGTTGAAGGCAAGCAGGCGGTTATGGAACGCGGCGAGATCCCCGTCCGGGACAAGCTGGATGATGCATTCTTCCTTGACCGATTCCACCTGAACGTATTTTTCGCGGGTGAGCCAGCCGACCGTCATGAGGATTTCCTCCAGGGGCTCCAGAAGCAGGTCCGCAAGCTCCCTGGCGGAGAGCGGCCTTCCTTCCTGCTCCAGCGCCGAGATGATCTGCCCGGAAATAAGCCCGATCCGCGTGATCATGGGAATGTCTTTCTATCTTCTTTCTTCAAACGCGGGATGGGCCCCATCGATATTTCCATGACGAGCCGCTTCTCCCCTTTGATATAAAAATTGAGTTCATACTTTTCCAGTATCTTGGAATAGAACGGGATCCCCATGAGGGCGCTGTTGCGGTAACTGGAGAAGTGGGACATGTCCACGTTCCAATATCCCATAAGGGAGAGGTCCGCCTTGAACTGACCGCAGATGAGGTTGCAGATCGCGCCGCACGCGTCCTTGACCTGTTCTTCATCGTCCTCATCGATCTGCGGATATTGCAGCATTTTGATGAGCTTTTCCATGAAATCCTGCTCGATATAAAGCGCGATCATCCCGAGGGTGACCTGCTTTTCCATGTCCTTCTTGTTGAGATAAAAATTGATGGTGGAGATATAGGTGGGATTGGGGAACTTCTCCATGCCGAACACCCGCATCCGCCGCATGAATTCGATGACGGGCTTTTTCTCAAGCATGGGCTTGGTGGACAGCTTCACCCCGCGTTTTTCGAAGATCTTTTTGACCGCGCCGGCGAGAATGATCGCCATGGCGCGCAAGTGGTCCTCTTTTTCCCGTCTCGGCAACGTTCGACCTCGCTAAAGAACCCGATGGAGCGTTCCCAACCCATCCCTCCTCACGGACCGGCCAGAGTTAATCCTAAAGTATACCCGGCCTAATAACCAAAAGTCAAATCGCTGATTATTTCAAGTGCGGCCGGATGGCATTGAGGATGTCTTCCGGCTTGTAGGGTTTGATGACGTAGGCGGCCAAGTTGGGGTTCACGTCCTGGGCCTGTTTTTTGTTCTCTTCGGAGCTGGACGCGGTCACCATCACGATGGGGATCTGAGCGACCTGCGGCACCTTCACCACACCCTGCATGAACTCGATCCCCGACATCACCGGCATCTGCCAGTCCAGCACGATCAGGCAGATGTCCTGAAAATTGGAGGCGAGCACCTGCAGGGCGACCTCCCCGTTCTCGGCCTGCAGGACATCGTTAGTGATGCCGTTCTTTTTAATCAAACTCGACAGAAGCTTTCGCTCCAGAGTAGAATCATCCACGATCAGGATTTTCATCATATCCGAAAAACTTGCGCACTCCGCAGTGGCGCGGATCTCCGGCTCCAATGAGTCCGGGACATACGCTGATCCGGACGGAACCGCTGTAACTTCCAGGCAAAATTCCGTTTTTATCATACCATATGGAAAATCATTTTCCCGTAAATTTTCTTGGGTTTTTCTTATTTCGCACTTAAGTCTTGTATTCCGAGAAGCTTGGCCCTCAGGAAACGGTCCAAAGGCCTTGTCCCGACCCAGATGGTAAAAACCGCGAAGGCGAAATCCGCGCCTTCGATGACCCCCATCAGGCGGCCGTTATAATGGAACTGGGTTCCTTTCCCGGGAATATACGTTAGGCCGTAGCAATCGCCAGGTTTGAGGTCCACAAAGTACTTGTCCATGACATCCAGCCGCTTTCGGATCTTTCCGAACGCCTGCGGCGAAATGCTTTCGGCGATCATGCGACGCGTTTCCGCCGCAAGTTGCTCCCCGGGAACCGGCAAAAAATAGTGGATCTCCAGGCGCTTGGGAACATCGGACAGGGAATCTTCGGGGCGTACCGCTTCTCCCAGATAGAACGCGGCGAGAAAAACACGGAACATGAAGTATTTCTTGATGCCCCAGCCGCGCAGGGGCAAGACCTGTTCTTCCGCTTTGAACTGGTCGGGAAATTCAACGGAGCGCCAGCGCACGGCTTCGCTGAAAGGAACGAACGTCCCAAGAACAGCCACCAATAGACCCGTGGCAGCACACCGCTTTGGGAAATCCCTTTTCACTATCCGCCGCAAGATCCGGATCATCCTGAATTCTGACTGTGCAACCATCTGTCCAATCGCCTTCGCTTGTCCCCTCCGGCCCAGGATGGGTCCCCCGGATAGATCCACTCGGCGGGCGGGGACGGGCCTTCGCGGCGCGAACGGTCTTTCCACAGGGCATATTGGCCTTCATCAAGGGCCAGTCGAATGGCCTGCCGGCAATCGATGAGATCGAGCGGGATCTCTTCCCGAATCCGATGGTCGAGGCAGACCATTTCATTCCTCAATCCCTCGGCCAGCGGAAAAGCGATGCTTGCCGATATGGGGGTCACCAGATCGATCCAATAAGCGCTCAGCCGGGGAGTGAGCACCGGAACTTTCACGATCCAACGATGCCGCAGGCGGGCTTCCTCTTCGTAGACCCGCAAAAGCCCGCGATATGAAACGGTATCCGGTCCGCCGATATCGTAGGTCTGCCCGGCGGTGGCGGGATTCTCAAGACAACCCTGAAGATATTCAAGCACATTGCGGATGGCGATCGGCTGCGAAAGCGTTTCGAGCCAGCGGGGCGTGATCATGACGGGCAAGCGGTCCATGAGATAACGCACGATCTCAAAGGAGATGCTGCCGCTGCCGATGATCATCGCCGCCCTCAAGGTCGTTACCGGCACCTGACCCGCTCCGAGGATGTGCCCCACTTCCGCCCGCGAACGCAGATGCTGGCTCAAATGCTCGGGATCTTCCCCTAACCCGCCCAGGTAAATGATCCGCTCAAGGCCGGAATGCCCAGCGGCCTCGATCATGTTCCGGGCGGCCTGACGGTCCGCTTCGGCGTAATTCCCACCGGCGGACTCCAGCGAATGGACCAGGTAATAGGCCGCGGAGCAATCCGTCGAAGTCTTTCTGAGGGCTTCCCGGTTGAGGACATCAGTGGAAACGAGTTCCACCGAAGGATGCCGAGACCACGGACGATCTTGAAGCTTTTTTAGGGAACGCCCCGCCGCCCGGACGCGCCAGCCTCGCGACAGAAGACGGACAACCAGCCGAGACCCGACATATCCCGATGCCCCCAGAACCAGAACCCGACCATGAGTCGACATAGGAATGAATTCCGAGGATTCGTTACGGTTGATTTTTGATTCCGAAGAACTTATTGAACTGCGGGAATTTCCACAGCCAGATGCCGCTAACGACCAGGATGGGAATGACCAGGAATTTGACCAGGATCTGGAACGGCACGTGGCTGTGCCAGGGGGAATAGATGTAGCAAAGGATCACCAACCCTAAAGCGATATGCACCCAGCGAAGAATGACCCGCAGGACGAAGGAAGAGACGTTCATGGCCGGTCCGAACCTTTCACTGGGGAGATTATAACATAAGGCGGCTGAGAAAAGCGGCGGGAAATGAAAAAGTGGAAGCGATTTAATACTTCGGGGGGCCGCTTCCCCGCCGAAGGCGGGGAAGCGGCCCCCCGAGCGCAGGACACCGGTAAAAACCGATCACTGCTTAAGCTTTAATTCCGTCCCATCCTTGGGACAATAGGTCTCATCCGCACCGTACTCGGCGCCGCATAACGGACAGAACTTCTTCTGCTCGTTCTTCTCCATATGTTCGCCGACCAGCAAACCGCCGATCGTCCCGACCGCGGCCCCGATGGCCGCCCCGGTAGGCCCGTTGCCGCTCTGATGGCCGATGATGCCCCCGAGCGTGGCTCCACCCAGACCGCCCACCGTCGCGGCCTTCTCGGTGGTCGTACAACCGATCAAAGTGAACGCCGCCAAGATCAGCACCCCTTTTAGAAAATTCGTTCTCATACCGTTCATCCCCTCCTTTGGCCATACGCTCTTCGGCCGAATCTCTCAATATCAAGTATAGAACATATTCGCTCGGATGCCACGCCAAAAGCCGTAAATTTCATCGGGCCGTCCGGATCAGGTAGAACCGTTTCTGACCGGCCTGCAAAGCCGCCCGCCCCAGATCAATGGTCTCCACCGATCGGCCCGAGGCGTCCACGGTTTCCACCCTTAAGGCGTAATCCCCGGGTTTGAGGATGAGCCGGCTCAGGCGAATCTGCGCCGGCAGGGTCTGCCAGGTGCGCAGGTCCGCCTGCTCGGAATAAACATTATAAATCCCGGCCAACCCCCGGTAGACATAGGTCCCCGTCTCCCCCCACTGGTCGCGGACCCGACCCTCCTGACTTTTCTCAAGAAAATATTTTGCCGCGGGGCGGAGGGCGGCCTTCGCATAGATCCGAAGCCGGCGATTGTCCAGGTTCTTTTGGGCAATGGCCTGGATATCTTCGCCGAGCTCGGAGGGGGCGGACACGCCGGGTCCGTTGTCGGACTGCGCCAGCAGACGGGAACTGGCGGTTTCAACGACCCGTTCGCTGAAGCGGGGAAAAGCTAACTTGACGGCGTATCCGTCGGGCAAAACCACCGGAAAAGTGTTCTGGATCTTGAGCGGCCCCAGACCGTTGTACTGGACCAAGTAAACTTCCGCGTTCTTCTGTTTGTCTTCCAAACTGAAAAAATGCGCATCGGGAAAACGGCCGCGGTATTGACGGAAAGCCGCGGGATCGAAACGCTGGGAGACGCTCAGCAGGTTCTCTTTGAGGATCAGCGGCACGGCGACCTGGTAATTGGGACCGTAATCCCGTTCGTAGATCTGCAGGGCTTGCCGGTAGGATACATCGGCATCATTGAGGTCCCGGGCGTCGCCGGTCAGTTCGTAAAGAATGCCCATGAGGAATCGGACGAACGCGTCCTCCCGGTAAACGTTCTTCTGGCCCTCCGGATATTGGCGGTTGATAAGATAAAGTTTCGCATCAACATCACGCGCTTCGACCAGAGCTTCTTCGTATTCGCCCAGCGCCGCGAAATTCAGCGCCTGAAAAACGTTCACCAGCACGTGCTCATAATCCTCGCCGCGGTAAGGCACGGTGTAATCGTTGACCACCCAGCTTCCGGCGAGCTTCGAGATCGATTGTGTGTACAATTGATCGATCTTCCGCTTGGCCTGCTCGAAAGCGGCGATGCTTTCTTTGTAGCGGCCGGCGAGATGCAACACCATCCCGCGGTCCAATATATAGAGAAGCTCATTTTGGGCGCCGTAAGCCTGGGGCTGGTTTTCGAGGACATGCAACGCCCGGTCAAGGCGATTGGCCACGACCAGGCCGTTGACCTGGGGCTGAACACTGGGTGGAAGGCTGCTGCAGGAGGACAGAATGAGAATGGAACCGGCTGCCGCCCCCGCCATGAACCGTCCCGGTCCGATGTTTCTGGGGGGCCCCGCCTGCGGCGGGGCCCCCGGTGCTTTTCGGGTAGGCATTTTGGGAGAAGCCGTTTTACAGGGCGTACTGGCTTCGCTCGACAAGTTTCTTGATCTGCTTCTCGCCGATCCAGACCTTGCGGTTGGTGGTGAGGTCCACGAGCTCAAGATTGACCTGATAGAGGATCGCGTACTTCCCCTTGATCTCGTCCTTGATGGAATGGATGCTGCCTTGCAGCATGAAGTCCGCGCCGGTCTCCTTCCCCTTGGCCTTGATCGTTTCGGGGTCGGTGTTGCCGCTGGTGTTCTGGTCGTCCCGCTCTTCCCGCACTTCACCGCGTTCCGTCTTCGAGGCGACGAACGTGACCTTGTTCGAGTTGAGCAGGTTCATCTCCAGGTTCTTGATGAAGGTCTCGGAATCGATATGCTCATAACTGCGGTTATTGATCGTGCCAACGATGACGACCGGAGTGCGGTGGTTCTTTTCGTCGAACTGGTCGTACCATGGACGCCCCAGGCAGTCCTTGATCATCTCCTCCGCGACCATCCGGGAATCGGTATCGTTCCAGCGGCCGCTCAGATCGATCGGCTTGCCGACGTCGGTGCGGGTGACCTTGGGCGCGTGCGAGCAACCCGCAACGGCGCCCCCGAACAATAGACCGATCACGGCGGTGATCATGAAAGATTTTGAACGCATAGAACTCTCCTTTGTTGAAATATTATTAAGCCCCCCGCTGTTGCGGGGCGTTGAGGGTCACCGCAACTTCCGCTTGTTGCTTTTGCCGGATGAGGACCAGGTTCCGGATATACACTAAGAGCCCCGAACCCTGCCCCATGATGAAGACCGGGTCCTTTTTGTACACGGCATAGGCCAGCAGGATCACTCCCCCCACTATGCTGATGTACCAGAACGGGATCGGGATATAGCTTTCCTTTTTCCGTTCGGAATAGAACCACTGGACGATAAAGCGCATCCCGAAGATGAACTGTCCCAGAAATCCAAAAATCACCCAAGGATCCCAATGTTTCATATTGCCCCTTTAAGCGAACATGATCCGGAAGAAATGCACCACCACTTTAAAGATCCGCCGGTGGTTGTATTTGGAAACGCCGAACCGCCGCTGACGGTGATTGGAAACGATCTCCCCCACCTTGTAACCGCGCTTGGCGAGCACCAGCGGTATGAAGCGGTGCTGTCCCTCCCAGTCCAGCCCGATGTCCTTAAGGCATGCCTTCTTGTAAGCCCGCAAGGTGCAGGACACATCGTGGATGCCGAGTCCGGAGACCGAACGCTGCAGACAATTGCCGAATTTCGAAAGCCCCATCTTCACCGCTTTGTCCCGGCGCGCCTTGCGCCAGCCGCAGACGACGTCATAACCCTCTTCCATCTTGTCCAAAAGACGGGGAATGTCCGCCGGATCGTTCTGCAGGTCCGCGTCCAGGGTAAAAGCGATGTCGCCGCGGACCGCGTTCACCCCCTGCTTCATGGCATAGGTCTGGCCGCTGCGCGACGGCAACGTGAGCACCACGACCTCATCCGGCGCTTCTTCCTTGAACTTCTGCAGGATCTGCGGGGTCCGGTCGGAAGAACAATCATCCACGAAGATCATTTCAAAAGGCCGTCCCAGCACCCGCATGACCGCCCGGGTCTCTATCCACAGCTGGTGGAGCGACTCTTCTTCATTATAAACGGGGACGACGATCGAATAGTCCGGCATGCTTACCCTTTCCGCAAGAGAACGACCGGTTCCATCATGGTGGCTTGCACTCGGGAACGGTCCAGTTTCAGTATCGACAGAAAGAAACCCTTATCCACATAAATGCGGCGCCGGAAGATCAGCTCCTGCGCGATGACCTCAATTTTAGCAGGCAAAGCGGTCTTTTGGAAGTTTTCGTAATCCCGCCGCAGCATGAGGCAATAGACGGTCTTTCCCGCGCCATCGGCAAAGAGCTTGCGCAGCCCGGCCTCGGTCTCCGGGATCTCATCGTTGGCGACCTTCAGGACCGGGTCAGTGAAATACACCTGCCATTCCTTCTCGTGAATGTCGTTGCTGCCCACGCCGATGACCCGGCTCTCCGGCGGCGCGGCCTCGATCTTCTCGGCGAATTTCTGTAGCACGGAGTGGGCCGTGAGCCCCACATCGGAAACAAGTCCTGATTGCAACAGCGAGAAAACCAGGAATCCCCCCATTACCGCCGGCACCGCGGCCGCACTGCGGCTTTTGAGGACCACCCCAAGGCCGAGAACAAAGACCGCGAAGTAGACCCACAACCAAAGTCCGCTTTGGCCGGCCAGGAACACGCGCAGGAACGACAGTCCCAAACTTCCCAGCGCCACCAGAAAGATCACCGCGAATTTCTTCACGAAAGCCAGCCCCTTCCCTGCCCAATGCGCCGGAGAGAACTCTTCGAGAAAAAAGCCGCTCATGATGATCGCGAAGGGCGTCGTAAGGACCAGGATCAGGTGATTGATCCGGGCAAAGATGAACGAAAAGAAAAGGAATGCCACCCAGAACCATACAACGGGGAACAGCCAGTCCTTGCGCAGGCCCGGCTTGCGGGCCAGCGCCACGAAAGACCAGGGGACCGCCACGACCGCGAACGCCGACCACGGCGCAAAATACGAAAAAATGGTCTTTACGTAGAACCACGAATTGGCGAGAAAGGTCTTCCCGATCTTGACCGGGAACGGTTCCGGGCTTTCCGCAACGAGCCGATTCATCGTCTCGGCCTTAAGGACATAATGCGTATAGGTATCCCCGTGGACTTTCATCATGTACAGGAACCAGGGCAGGATGACGGCCAGGATGAGCATGATGCCCAGCGGGAAATTGAACCTTTTTAGAACGTTCTTCTCTTGCATCAACCCGCCGTAGATCAGAACGCTCAACAGCGGAATGACCAGGGCGGCGAAGCCCTTGATCATAAATCCGAGCGCGCAGGCCAGAAAGAACCAGGTCCGGTAGATGGGGCGCTGTGGCTCCCGGAAGAATTTGAGCGCAAGGTACATGGCCAGGACGATGAAAAGATCGAGTGTCATGTCGGGCACCGCGTTCTTGGCGTGCCGGAAAAAGAGCGGGATGGTGGCGACGATCAGCGAACTTAAAACCCCCAGCCGGCGACCGAACAGTTCCCGCCCGATGGCGTAGGTCAGGACCACGACGAGGGAAGCGGCAATGACCGCCACGATGCGGGCGGCCACCCAGTTGACGCCCAGCAGCTGATAGGCGGCGAGGATCAGCCAATAAAAGAGGATCGGCTTCTGGAAGCGGTTCTCCCCGAAATAGGTCGGCGAGAAATAATTGTGTTCCTGCAGCATTTCCCGGGTGCTCTGATAATAGAAGATCTCATCATCGCGCCATTCCAAGCCGTGACGGTCGAGGTGCTGGCAGAACACAAAGAAGCTCGCCGCAAAAAGCAGGATCGCGAGGGTCGATTCTTTCATAAGCGATGTTTCCGGATACGGGATGTCGATGAGAATGAAGGGTTCATTGTACTATCAACCCGTCGGCGGGACAAGTAATAAACCCAACTTAATGGGGATGGCTTCCTTCAGTGGACCGGACGCGGCTTAATGGGTGACGATAAAACAATCGGGATAGGTTTTTCGCATTTCCACCAATCCCTGCGCGGCCTCATCCCGGGTGGCGTAGCCGCCCACCCAGATCTTGTGCCAGATCCCTTTCTCTTTGAGGTCCTGGGTCATCAGGTAAGCCGGGAGATCCTTTTTCTTCAGCTCCTCCAGGGTCGCCTGAGCGCGGCCCAGGTCCTTGAAGGAATAAAGCTGGATCGCGTAGGGTTTGGGAGCGACGGCCGCGGCCGGCGACGGTTCCGGGACCGCGGGCTTGGCAATGGCCGAGGGAGCGGGCGCCGACGCCACCGCCGGGGCCGCTACCTGGGCCGGGGCCGGCTGGGCCTGCGCCGACGGCGCAGGCCCCGAGGCCACGGCAGGGTCTTCCGTCACGAACTGAACCTCCGGATAATTCTGCATGAGCTCCTTGATCGATACCGCTTCTTGCCGGGTCTTGCGGGAATTGTAAAACGCGAGCAGGATCAACGCTATCGTGCCGATCGCGGCGATGGATACCCAGACCCAGCGGAAAGATGGATAGATCTTTGCAGTTTGGTTCATAACCTCCCCCTTCCAAGAATCACTTGATGATTATTCGGCCGATCTGAAATTGCCGCGGACCAAGGACGTCTCCGGCCACCGGCGCCGGTTGCCCTTTGGCATAATCGACAAAACTTATGCAAAGTCCGTATGCCCCGCCGGGAAGCCCCCGAACCGGAAGCCAGAACCGTTCCGTGAGAAACTCCCCGGCTTCCCAACTGTTTGTGGGGTGCACGGCATAACCGATGAGATGTTCACAAACCAGCAGCGCCTTGCCGTCCTTCTCAAGGGTCAGAACGATCCCATAGGGCGTGACGGTCCTCTGGTGGCTCACCCAGTGGAACGACAGCGGGATCGTCCCCGGGAATGCCACTCCTCCCTGGCCCGCCGCCAGCAAACCAAAAGTATTATCGATGAAAATTTCCCTTCCTGCAAAATCTTTTTCCGGCAAGTACGGTTCCAGCAGAGGCAGCCCACCCGCAACGTCCCTTTGAAAGAGCACGATCTCCCCCGCGGCCAGCGCCACCCGGAAATCTTGGGCGGCAAAGAAATCCCGCATGGCCGCCGCGAATTCCGGCGGATGCTGGTAGAGGTCCGAAAGGACCTTGCGGTCCCGGAAATCGATCAGCGCGAATTGAACGTCCGCCGGCGCCCTCCCGCCCGGGGGGCGATGCAGGGATTCGCTGTACTGAAGATCTCCGTCCGCCGGCGGCAGAAATCGATGGAACGAATGAAGGGAATGTCGTCGCGAGAGTTCCGGCAGGAAACCAAACGTCGCGACCACTCCCGCGCCGGCGGGGATGTGCTGAATCATTTCCCAGCGATAGGCGGTCAGGTCATCGGCATTGACGCTCAGTTTCCTTAGATAGACCGGGAAATCTCCGACCGTAGTGAACAGGACCGCCAGCCCCAGCAACGACATGAGCGTATTCCCCCGCCAGGCGGGCCAGCGGGAAAATAGCCGTGACGCTGTCTGGATGGCCGAGATGAACGCGAACGGGACAAGCGGCGCGGCGTAAAAGAACCGGATGCTCTGCTCCGATGCCCACAGCGACAAGAGGCGCTGCAGAAAGATCGGTACCGCCGGCACAAGGAATTGCGCACTGAGGAGCGATAACGGCAGCAGCGGACCGAAAAGTTCGATGAGAAAGCGGAGCGTGCGGCCAGCGGCGAGCGTCTGTGCCATCCTGCCCGGATGAAGGAAGAGGTTCATCAGGACCTCCGGAATGCTGTTCCCCAAATGATGATACCGGGTCAGGAAGGCGTGCCGGGGTTCCCCCAGAAAATGCGGGATCACCGCAAGGACGAACCAGAAGAACGCCGCCGCGCCAGCGATGAGCGGAACCAGTCCCCACTTGAGCCGGGAGCGGTCCTTCGCAAAAAGGGCGAAGAACCCGAACGCGGCGACCACCAGGGTCAGGTTCTCTTTGATCAAAACGGTCAACGCCGCCAACGTAAGGAAGCCTTTCAGCTTCTTATGCCGGTAACAATAGAACATCCCCAGCAGGAAAGGCGGGCTCAGGCTTTCCGGGTTGAAATCGTACAAGAACGTATAGACATTCGGTGGGAATATCAGATAAAGGAACGCAAAGAGCCACCCCATCCGGGAACCCAGCTTATCCGCGGCGATCCGGTAGATCATCAAGGCGGCGGCGCACAGCGCCGCCGCCTGCACGATCTCCAGCGTCAAAGGATGCGGAAAGAATTTGAAAAGCGGCAGGATGAGAAAAAGAATGAAATTGGAATGGCCGCCCAGGATGGAAAAGCCCTGCAAGGAAGAAACGTTCTGCCCGTGCGCTAAATTCCACAGGAACTGACTGAACAGCGCCAGGTCCCAGTCCTGGTAGCCGAAATGCGCGTGCCGCTCGATGAGGACCGCCACTCCACCCAGGAAAGCCCCAAAGCACCCCAGGATAGCCAGCAGATCGGGATTGCGCAGCCTATGTTCCAGCTTCATCGTCTTTTATTCCTGTGGTGATGTCGCGGCCGCCGGCCTCTCGAATATCCAGACCACCGGCATCGTCCCCACGTACTCCTCCGGCGGGAAATAGGCGTATCTCTCCACCACGTGCGCCAGCCGGAAACCGTCCCTTTTCAACCGTTCGATCTTCCCGGAGGTCATGGGAATGAACCAGCTCGGTTCCCAGACATCGATCACCAGCAGGACCCTCTGCGGAGCAGCTGCCGCAAGGGATTCGAGGTCCTCCGGCCTTCCCGGCAATCCTACAACCCTGCCCCCGAATTCCTGAAAATTGATGCCCGTGAAATACCGGACCACCCGGGCCGAGGTCGACACCAAAAGCGTTCGCCCGTCGTCGTGCGCCCGCAGCCACTCTCCGGCCTGCGCATATCCGACGCATTTGATCTTGTTCTGGGCGATGAGGGCCCGTTCCTTTGGATAATGCACCAGGTAGAACGCGGCCAATAACACCATGGCGAGGACCCTTGAGACCTGCCGATAGTTTGCATTCTTGCCGAAGCGTTCGATCAGGAATTCCGCCCCCGCCCCGCACAACAGGAACGCCGGCGGCAAAAGCGGCTGGGCGTAACGAACGATCCGAGAGGGAAGCACCTGGATGCTGACAAAGATCAGAAGGAACCAGAAAAGGAGGAACGACAAGATGGAACGGTCCTTTTCCCGGAGCGCGACAACGCCCGCCCCCACCAGAACAACAAACAGCCACCCGGGGAGCGTGATGATCTTGTAGAAGTTCTGGAAATAATATCCCGGAGGATTGGCGTCCGTCAGCCCTTGCAGGGCCGTCGTGTCCGGCCAGATCGTTCCCATCTGAAAATAATTGTTCAAAAGCAGCGTCGCCGCAACGCCCAGCACCACCGAAGCCGGAACGAAGAACCGCCCCAGACGCCGGGGCAATGAAATTCCCTTTAGGCAAACAAGATAATAAAAACCGGTGATCGCCAGGCCCAGGATTCCCGACCATTTCAAGAGAACCAGCGCCGCCCCCGCCACGCCCACGACCCAATCCAACCTCCTGGAACTTTCTGCATTCACCTTGAGCAAAAACCAGACCAGCAACATGTACGCCACCGTCAACGGACTGTCAATGAGAACATTGGTGCCGCTGGCGATGAACAGATAATCGAAGGCGAGCGCGATCGCCGCAAACAATCCGGCGAAGGGACTTAAGATATTGCGCCCGATAAGATAGATCAGGATGATCCCCGCCCAGTTGATAAGCATGGGAATGAGCCGGATGGCGACCGGGGCGGGAAATAAAAGATGCCCGGCGGCGAGAAGCAACGGGAACAGCGGCGGGTGATACGCAATGATCTCTTTGGAGAAAATGAGCTGCGGGTGTTCGAGGATCCGTTGGGCGCTCCAGGCGTACAGCGCCTCATCGGAAAGCATCTTATCGGAGAACACGAACTCCCAACGGACGAAGAAAGCCGCCGCCAGAACGAACCAGAAGAGCAGATCGTAGGCTTTGGCTATCCGACCGTCGGAGTTCATTATAAATTTGACGCGGCTTCCTTAAAAGCCTTCTGCAGGTCTTCCAACTGCTCCTCCCCCTCCTCGCCGTAAAGCTTAAGGTTCTCCATCTCGCGCAGCGCCGCTTGAATGTAGGCCTCCCCCAGATATTCGCGGGCCTCCGGGAAATGGGGGCGCAGGCGCAGCGCCTTCGCGTAATTCTCCAGCGCGAGGTCCAGCTGGCCGGTCTTTCGTTGAGCGTGGGCAAGATCGTTGAGGATATCGGGATTATCCGGGTCCCGCTCGGCGGCCTTTTCAAAATACTTCCGGGCGTTCTCATAGTCGCCCTCCTCGGCCGCCGCTTTGCCTTTTTGGTAAGCGGTCTTCTCAAATTGTCCACCCGAGGAAGAGGAAGGTGCGGGAGAGGGAACGGCAGCCGATGAGCCGGAAGCGGATACGCCGGAAGACCCGGACGAAGCGCTGGGGGAAGAAGGCGAGTAGGATTTGCTCCCGCCGGCGAAACCCGAGCGGGTCATGAACAATCCGCCGGTGAAGAAGAACAAAAGACAAAGGAGTATCTTTGCATGTTTCATAGGCCCCTCATCTTAATCCCAGGGGCCCCGCTGTTCCGCCCATGGGCGGAACAGCGGGGCCCCCGGGCAATCACGATCTATTTGACCACTTCTCCTCGCAAAATCTCCGGGATAGGGCTGACGTCGATCCTGATCCCCCCATCATGCTCGATCTTCAGGGTATAAACATATCCGGGGACGAACTTCGTGCCCGGCGCTTCGACCTGGGCGTTCTTCACTCCGAGCTTCTTGGCGTATTTGGGGTCGAGGGCGAGCTTCCAGAAGTTCTGCCAGAATTCCTGCTCGAAGGCCGTGACCGGGCCGTCGACCTTGTATCCTTCGGGAATGGCGTTAAGCCGGTTGATCTCGAACTCTTCCGTGCGGACGCCGTCCAGGTGGAAGATCTTCCAGAAGACGTAGGCGCTCTTTCCCCGCAGGGCGTCGCCGTTGCGGATGAATTGATCGTCGAAGCGCACCACCAGCGATTGGAATTGCAGGAGGTTACCGTGGAACGTGAAATGTTTGGGCGCCAGCGCCCTCCCCTGGGCGTCGAACTCGAGCAATTTGACCGTGGTCAGTTCCTGTTGGTTATTCTCATCCTTGAACGTATCGATGACGATCGCCTCGGCAATGCGGCTCTCCCCTTCCAGGCGGCCGATGATCTGCTGCAGGATCTTTTTCTCGAGCACATACTGATAATAGATCTGATACGCCTTCGCCCCCAATAAGGCCACGGCGAGCAGGATGATGATGGAGACGACGCTGAAGGGTCGGATGCGGCGTTCGGTCAAGGGATGCTCCTTTCTTCTATTCATTGGCAAACTAAAAGACCCCCGGTGGCGGCTTGGGAAGGATCTGAAAGAGCTTCCACGCGGCCTGGGCGGCCATCAAAGGAATGTTCAACAGCGCGCAGCCCTGCAGAAAAGTCGCCGCAAGGAGCAACACAACGACCCAAAGAAATCTTCTGATGAACAATGGACCTCCGATTTCAGGAGTGCTTTTTCCGTTTGGCCGCGCGTAAAGCAGGACGTTTCTCCCCAAAAACCTCTTGGGCCGCGAACAAACCGTTCAATGCCGCCGGAAAACCGGCATAAACACACATCTGTACTGACTTACCTTATTGGAACATTATGGAAATCACTTCGGGGGGACCCAGCGTCCCAGTTACCCAGCGACCCAGGAAATGCTTTTTCTGGGTGACTGGGTCCCCGGGGTACTGGGGAACCCTTCAGTCCTTCTTCAAATACTCCTTCATCCTCTTCCAATAAAAATCCTTCCAGCCCTCTTTGATGCCTTCGAACTCTGCCAGCGGAATTCCCTTATGCGTGAACCGCAGTCGGCTCCCGCCGGCGACCTTCGTAAAAAGGAACATCACGGTCGAATAGTGTCCCACGGGCCAGTCGCGGCCCCGCCAGGACTGAACGATCTTCCGGTCCCGGTCCAACTCCAGCGTCTTTCCTTCGATGTAACCGTCGTATGCCGAAAAATGCCCGCCCACTTCGGGTTCGATGAAAGCCGCCGCTCCGGTGAAGGCCGTGTGGCGCTTGGAATCCATCAACAGGCCAAAGACCTTTTCCGGAACCGCCGGAAAGGTGATGGTCTGCTTAAGGGTCTTCGTTCTTACGGGAGTGGACATTATCAATTAAAGAAATCCGGGGCTCCCGGTGTCCAAGGCCAAGCATTCTTGCTGGGCGCTGAGGGCCTGGCACGAGCAGCCCGCTATTCCACCTTGATCAACGTCATCGCTTCCAGCGCATCCTCCCCCAGGAACCGCAGCCGGGAACCCAGCGCCGGGAAAGAACCGAGCGCGTCGAGCAATGGATAGACCGCCCGATCGAGGATCGTCCGCAGTTGCGCCGCTTGGCCCTCGTCCTTTTTGGCCTCGAGGTCAACGATGAGGTCCTCCATATCCCTGGCCTGTTCTTTGGCCAGGCCGATCGCCTGTTCCTTGGCCTTCAGCTGGATCTCCAGGTCGGACCTTTGCGTCTGCAGCGCGGAAATATCCTGCCCCTGGGCCGTAAAATCCTCGATGTTCTTTTGCGCGAACTCGATCTGCGATTGCACGTCCTTTTTGGCGGATTCGTTGCGCTCGATGTCCTTGCGGATGTCCTGCAGCCGCTTTTGAGTGCCGTCGAGAAACGCCCGCTGCTGCGCGGACTGTTCCTGGACAAACCCAAATCCCCATTCCGCCAGTTTCTTGCCCTGGCGCAGGAGCCCGTCCAGCTTGAGGTACACGAGCGTATTGTTGGGTTCGGCAAGCCCGTCATTGACCTCGAGAAAATCCGTCGACTTGAAGAGCGAAAGGCCCGGGTCCTTCTGCAGGTCGATGGCTTTCTTAAGGTCGAAATAGCTGGAGGCCAGCACAAGATAATCCCCCAGATAGGCGTAACCCGGCTCCAACTTCCCCCCGACCGGCACGGAAAAGTATTGTATGGCCGTGCCCTTGTAATCCTCTTTCTGGACCATGGCGTAAGGTTGATTATTGAGCGCGCCAAGGATCTTATCCATGGCCGTTTTGTCGGCGACACTCACGAACAGGGCGAGGTGCGGCAGCGGATATTTGTCCGCCAGGTCCACGCCGGTGAAGTAGACCCCGAATTCCTTGCCGAACGCCGGCAGGATGTCCTTCTCGATATTGAGATTCATCGTCTTCTCAAGGCCGGTGATGGTCTCTTCCATGGTGGGGACCTTTTCGTCCGGGTTGTCGGCCGGAGCTTCTCCTTTTGCCGTGGAGGGCGCGGCCGGACGGGTCTGCTGCATCATCGCGGCGGAAGAATACGCCATTTCCGCCTTCACGTTCTCCCAATAATATTTGGCATCAAGACAGGCCGTCCACTGGTAATAAAGCGCCTCGCGCGGGACAAAGCTGAGGGAATTGTTGGGTTGGGAAGGACAGGCGTAGATCTTGCGCAGACCCTCGCCCATCTGGTCCTTGTCGAAAAGCCATACGACCTTCATCTTGGTGAGCGCGTCAAACGTCGAGGAGAACGCCACGATCTGCATTCCGGCGAAGTTCTTCCAGGTCCGCTCCATCTGCTCCTGATAGCTTTTCCTGATCCCGGCGGGGACCTTCCGCAGAGAGCTTTCCAGCTCCTGGCGGAAGGCGTTCATGACATATTCGAAGTTCCCGTAACCGGTGTAAACCGCATCCGCGAGAAAATGGGCGCTCGCGCGCTGATAGGTCGGGTCCTGCGCAAGGGAAGGCTGCTTTTCGGCAAGGATATCCACCGCCGCATGGACCGCTTTTTCCCCGTAACCGATGACCATCAGGCCCTTGATAACGACATATTGAAGACTCCCCTGGATCTCGGGGACGTCGATCGCATGGATCTTGTGGCGTTTATATTCCGTTTCGCTGATCTTGGGGTTCTTATTGAATCGACCGAGGATCCCGGAGATGGATTCGTTCAATTTCGCGTCCGGCGGCAGGCGGGTCACGATAAAAACGTTCGCGGCGGCCTCTTTGAAGGACTGCGGGATGGAAGCGAGATTGGTCAGGTCCGGGAGCTCCATCGGATAGACCGCCACCGCCACTTCCTTGCCGAAGAACTGCTTGAACACGTCGCTGTTGAGGAATTCGCCGATCTGCGAGACCATTTGCAGGACCATTTCGACATAGGCCCCGGGAACGCCGTTCTCCTGGAAGATACCGGCCGCGTCGATCTTGGTGAATTTCTGAAAAAAGGCCGAATTGCGGAATTTTTGCAGGTTGGCCTCAAGGTCCACGGCCCGATAATAGAAAAGCGCCCCTTTGGGAAGCACGTCCGCGGTGGTGAGCTTGACGCTCGAGACCTTGTAATAGTAAAACCCGCCGGCGCCGGCGGCGGCCAGAAGCGCGATGACGATCAAGATGGGAACCAGCTTCCTCATATCAGCTCCTTCTTATTTTTCAAGGATGTAGGTGTTCGGATAACAGCCGTCGCAACGGGAGGAATTGAAATCATAAGTGGTCCGGAAGAAATACTGACGGTCCTTTAAACTGATCTGCGCGTCATCCAGGTCCGTTTCCCGCACCGAAGCCACCTTCTCCAGGATCCTTATTTCTTCCATCGCGCACTCCAACTTCTTGATGGAAGCGCACCCGTCGGCCGTGTAGACATCGTCCTCCGCTGTCCCGGCGCCGTAACCGTAGATGAGGTACTCTTCGCCGACGCGGAATTCCTCCCCGCAGACCGCGGCGGAGGTGGTGATGAGAACGTCGGGACCCAGATTCCCTTTATAATCCCGCGCAACGTCGAATTTCACGTAGATCTCATCTTCCGGACGGATGATGTCCACGACCTTTCCGACAAAGACCACCCGCGACTGATAGAATTTCTTTTTGGGAGTGGCATTATCCCCTTCACATTCGCAGGCGAACGCAGGACGCGAGGATATCCCCAAGAAAAATGAAATAACGAGTAGAACCATCAGACGCATATCGTTGTCCTTGCGGGAAATTGAAGGGTGCCCCAGTTATATTCCAAAAAACCTCCGCGCATTCTCATTGAAGACCGCCAGCGCTTTCGACTCATCGACGTTCTTAAGAGCAACATACGCCTTCAGCGTCCGCGCCACGTCCTTGGGCGTCGCCTGGAACCTTCCGTCCTCACCTTCCTGGTAATACACCGGACAATCCGTCTCGATCATCGTGTGCTCGATGGGTGCCTGTGAGATCGCCTCGCGCGACGGGGGCGAATACGCGAGACTCGGCGTCGTCGAAACCATATAACCGCTGGCCACGATATCGTTCAACACATCCACCGGCCCGCTATACCAATGAAAGACCGCTTTCTTCACACCCGCGTCCCGCGTCATCGTCAGACAATCCCGCCAGGCGCCGCGGCTGTGAATGACGACCGGCAGATCGAATTCCCGGGCCAGTTCCAATTGCCGGCGGAAAAGCTGCCGTTGCTCTGCTTTCTTCGCCTCGTCCTTCTTGGCCCACTTGTACCAGTAATCCAGTCCGGTTTCGCCGATGGCGACCGCTTCCTTGATGTGTTCCCGGATGAACCGCAGGGTCTCTTCCACTTCGTCGGGAACGATGTTGCCGGGATGAATTCCCAAAGCGACATGGATCCTCGGCCGCTGGATCGACTTCTTCAATTCCAAATTTCTTTTATTGGCTTTCAGATCCACACTCACCGCGATGATGTCCGAGACACCTGCCTCAGCCGCCTGAACTAATGCCTGCTCCACATTTTCCAAATGATCAAGATGTGCATGGGTATCGATGAACAGCATAAGAGACTTTGGGCGACCCAGTTGCCCAGGCACCCGGTGACCCAGAAAAATCTTTTCTGGGTTCCTGGGGGACTGGGTCGCTGGGGAACCCTTCAGTTTAAAGGCTATCAATCACGAACGTCACCGGCCCGTCATTGACCAGCTCCACGTCCATCATCGCGCGGAAACGCCCGGTCTCCACCTTGAAG